>JAYKHL010000146.1:0-22061 GCA_035284865.1 Candidatus Sericytochromatia bacterium
GAGGCAGAGGCCTGTGCGGTCACGATCCGGGCGATCGGGATCAAGGTCACGGTCGAACCGGACGCCTGACCCTGATGCCGCATTACCGCCCATCCCGGCTGACGCGGACCCTCTCCCCGTGGGAGCAAGGAGCGGAAAACGTCCGCACCCTTTGGGTGAAACAGGATTTCGCTTCCCTCCCCCCCGGGGAGGGGGTGGCCGCAGGCCGGGTGAGGGGCTATCGGGGAATCAGGGCCTGAGGTGGTGCGTTAGGCTGGCCCTGTGCCGGGGCACGACGGAGCCGTCCCGCTCCGCTTGCTTGAATCACCGCGAGGTGTGCCGTGTTCCTCAACCGCTTCAACGACCTCGAGAAGCGAGGCTTCCTCGACCTCGCCCTGCTCGCCGTGCGCGCCGACGATGCGATCACGACGGAGGAGGTGCAGTTCGTCGAGGAGCTGCGGCTCGGCCTTGGCATCTCCGAGGAGGACTTCGTCCAGCACATCCTCTCCGACCCTGACTTCGAGCGGGCCGTGGCCTCGTTCGAGCTCGACGAGTCCCGGCGGCTCGCCTTCCTGGAGCTGGTGGCCCTGATGTACGCGGACGGCCAGTATGATCCTGCGGAGAGCCTGTTCCTGCGCCGGGTTCAGGCCGCCTTCGGGCTTGATGAGCAGGTGGCGCGCCTCCACCATGGCTGGGCTCGGCGCTACATGCAGCTGCGGACGGATGCCCTGGCCTTGATCAGCGGCACCCTGCCGATGGCCTGACGGAGCAGCAATGCGCATCTTGCGAACCCTCTGCGTCTTCTGTGGCGCCGCGACGCCGCACGACCCCCGCTTCGCCCGGGCCATGATGGCCTTGGGGGACGAGCTGCTGCGGCGCCGCATCGGGCTGGTGTACGGCGGGGGCCGGGTTGGCCTGATGGGCATCGTGGCGGAGCAGGTGCTCAGGGGCGGGGGCCACGTCACGGGCGTCATCCCCCATCAGCTCCAGCGGCGCGAGGTGGCGAACCTCGACGTCTCGGAGCTGGTGGTCGTCGACTCGATGCACGAGCGCAAGGCCATCATGTACGAGCGGAGCGACGCCTTTGTCGTGATGCCAGGCGGCTTCGGCACGCTCGACGAGGCGATGGAGATCCTCACCTGGAAGCAGCTGGGCGTCCACGACAAGCCCATCGTGTTCGTCAGCATCGACGGCTACTACGCCCCGCTCGAGGCCTTCTTCGAGCGGGCCGTGGGGGACGGCCTGCTCAAGGAGATGTATGCGAAGCTGTACCACTTCGTGCCCACTCTCGACGCGCTGTGGACCTACCTCGACCGCTACGAGCCGCACAAGGAAGGCATCACGCCCTGGGTCTGAGGGCCCGGGTGGAGGTCCCGACCGGCCTCGCCTTGGGCCTCGGCCACGGGCCGACGGCATGTGCGGCCGGGCGGGCTGAAAAAGTTTTTGGCGTTAACAGTTCTTGCAGCCCTTGGCAGCCCCTGAACCCTCGGTTATGCTTAAGTTAACATTAAGTTGTGACTTAAGGAGGGTCCATCGTGCACCATCTCAAGCAAGCCCTGGCTGCCGCCGCGCTCGCGGCCACGCTGGCTGGTTGTGGCTCCCAGGGGCTGTCGGTGGCCGGTCGGCCAGCGGCTGCACCCACCTTCGAGACCCTCGCGGCCTCGACCCTGAAGAAGGCCTTCAACCAGATCCATCGCGCCATCTTCGACAACATGGATGCGGACAAGGACGGCTGGCTGACGGAGTACGAGGTCGGCAAGCACATGACGATGGCCCAGTTCCGGAAGGCCGACACCAAGGACGGCTGGGGCAGCGCCGGGCGGCTGAGCCGGACCGAGTTCCTCGACTACGCCACCAAGACCTTCCTGTGGTTCCGCCAGGACAAGGACAGCTTCGCCAACACCTTCCGGCAGGGCCTGGTGCGGGCCTTCCACCGGTTCGACGAGAACCGGGACGGCCTCCTCGTGAAGAGCGAGCTCAGCCGGGCCGACCTGCGGCGGGTGGGGCTCTCCTTCGAGTACCCCAAGCTCCGCCTCTCCGTGAAGATCACCAAGGTCACGCCCGAGCTGATCGCAGGCTCGGACAAGACGGGGGATGGAAAGCTGAGCCAGGCCGAGTTCGAGGACCTGTACATCGAGATGGTCATCGCTGCCCTCGGGGGCAGCTCTGCCCCGGCCGCGCCGCCGGCGCCGCCGATGCCGCCGGCCCCCCCCCTGGAGCCGGCCCCGCCCGCCCCACTGGCGCCCGCGGGCCTGCCCGCATCAGCAGCCGCTCGCTGAGCCGGCCCCGCAGCACCCGCTCTTCTGGAGCGGGTGCTTTTTGCTGGGGCCTCCACGGGCCTTGCGGCAGACCGACGACATGCCGGAGGCAGCCCCAGGGCCCGCCCCAGGCCAGATCTGTTGCCTGTCTTTTAAAAGACCATTAAATCTCACAAGGGCGGAACCAGGCGGGGGTACATACCTGGTGTACAGCGCGGTGGGCACGGGCGTCGTGCTCACGAGACCGGAACGGTTCGAACGAAGGAGGTCCAAAATGGGTCAAGTTTCCAACCAGCAGGACATGTACAACAGCGCGGCGAACCTGGCCGCGCGCGGTGCCCAGATCAGCACCCAGATGACCAACCTGGCGCAGGAAGCCGCCGGCGGCGTCGGCCAGGAGCGTCTGACGCAGATCCAGATCCAGCTGCAGGACCTTCAGCGCCAAGCTGAAATGATCAAGGAAATCCAGGGCCAGCTGAAGAAGAACCAGGAGACGAACAACAAGTCGCCGCAGAGCTGACGCCGCTCCGTGTGCGTCGGGGGAGCAGGCACCAGCCCGCTCCCCCGGTTCTTTAGGGCCCCGGCAGGGCCCGGCAGGCGGTGATACACCGCTCGGGCTCGGGGGTACAAGGGCCGCGGACAGAGGGGGAAGCGATGAGCGTCTATGCGAGCGTTGCGGACAGCATGCGGACGACCCAGGCGTACCAGCGCCAGTGGAACAGCCGGGCCCTGGACGTCGCCAACAACCTGCCTGCCCGCACGGACCAGCTGCTTCAGACCCAGGTCACGCTGATGCAATCGAACATCAACCTGCAGTACGCCAGTGACCTCGTGAACATCCTGATGCGGAACCTCTCGCAGCTCCAGCCTTGATGTGAGCCGAGCGTAGGAGCCCCCCGATGGACGATCTCAAGGCGCGGCTCAAGCAGGCCGAGGCTGAACTCGAGAAAGTCAAGCACCAGCTGGCCGTGGCTTCCAGGCAGCTGCAGGCTGCGTTGAGACAGGCGCAAGCCGTTCAGGAGTACGCGGAGGCCGAGCATTCGCGCGTGGCTGCCGAGCCTGCCTCGGAGCGCCAGGCCGCCCGGCTGGTCTTTGCCGAGCTGCGGCTGCTGTCGGCCGCCGCCAGCCTTGAGGTCGCCCAACTGGCGGCCTCCTTGGACCTGCTCAAGCCGATTCCACCGGCCACCAAGAAGCGCATCGACGACCTCAGCCTGTACATCCAGTTCATCGGCTTCGAGATGAACCTGGCCCGCTACCAGCCCGTCCGGCACGCGCTGGGGATTTCCCTCGGGTTGCGCGAGCCGCCAGAGGCCCCTCCCCCCGTGCCGGCGCCGGCCCCCGCCCGGCCAGGGCTGGCTGGGCGGCCTGGCCCCGCAGCGAGGCCTGGCCTGCCGAGGCCCCCCGGCCCCGGCGGCACGGGGCCGTTGCCCCGGCCGGGAGGGTCGCCCGCTGCGCCGCGGCCTGCCCTCCCGCCCCGGCCCGCCTCCCTGGCACGACCGGCAGGGGGGCCGTCGCTCGGTCCGCCACAGCGTCCGGGCACGGGGCCCCTGCGCGCGGCGTCCCCCGGGCTGCCGTCCAGGCCCGGCACGCGACCGCTGGACAAGCCCGCTGGCCTCGACCCGCTGGTCCTGGCCGAGGAGCTGAGGCCCCACGTCGCAGTCGAGGAGGTGCGCCAGAAGTTGCGCGTGCTCTACGACCGGCTCGAGGAGGTCGAGGCTGCGGTGGCGCCTCTGCGAGGTCCCTCCACGGGCGAGCTGTCGATGCCTTGCGAACAGGCCTCCGGGGCGCTGCGCCAGCTGGCCGGCAAGGTCTACTTCATCCACCGGGCCGTCGCCGCCCTCGAGGGGCACGGCGACCTCGCCACCAAGCTTGCCTTCGAGATCACGGAGGTGGACCCCAAGGTGCAGCAGATCTTGCTGTCGCTGTCGCCGGAGGCGGTGACCACGCCAGCCCCTCCGGCCGCGGAGCCTGAGGCCGGACCGCTGGGAGCGCGCCTGCGCTCCATTTTCAAGGGCTGAAGGCGACACGATGGCCCGCCAGCTCACGCCAGCCGAGGTCGAGGCCTGGAAGGCCATCGCGCGCAACTACCACAAGCTCCAGACCCAGCTCTCGGAGCAGCGGGAGCGCATCCAGCGGCTGCTCACCGACACCGAGGCCGTGTTGCCGGCCTATGCCGAGGACAGCCTCGCGGCTCGTCACCTCCGCCAGCAGCGCCGGATGCTGAAGCTCTCGCTCGCCAACCTCTCCGTGTACCCGCTGGACTCCAGCGTCTACCAGCCCCCCACGGGGGTGCGGAGCCCGGGCTACGAGGCCAACGCCCTCGAGATCAAGTTCCTCACGCTGGAGCTCGAGCTGACGGGGCATCAGGCCCTGCGGGCCCTGGTGGCCGGGACCCTGAGCCCCGGGGAGGGAGAGGCGGCTGCGGCCCATCCGGCCTGGGCTGCGCAGGCCGAGGCGATCGCGGCCAGTGCCGAGCGCCGGGCTGCCTGGGAGCGCTTCGTGCGCGACGTGGAGGCCTTGGAGGAAGGCATGCGAGGGGCTCGAACGGCCCTGGAGGCGATCGCCAGGGGCATGGCCGAGCCGGAGCGGCTGGCCGTGTTGCAGGGCGTCAAGGTGCCGGTGTTGGCCGGCCTGGCGTATCGAGTCAAGACGGCGCTGAAGCTGATCCCGGGGGGGGGGGATGTCGCCGCCGCGCTGCGCGCCGAGCTGGTGCCGCCCCCGCCGGCCGGCAAGGTGCGCGGCCGGGGGCGCACGACGGGCAGGCTCAAGTCCCCGTCCAGGCCTCAGCCCTGACGACCCGCCTGCCACACCACCACGCGCTGCTGCGTGGGCAGCGCCCGAAAGCCTGTCCGGGCCTCGATGTGGAGCTGAGCGGCGTTGTCCTCACGGGTGACGGCCAGGACCCCGTCGCAGGCCTCCAGCACCGCCGCGCAGGCCGCGTGCCAGCCCCGCAACCCGTGGCCACGCCCGCGGTGAGCCGGGTTGGTCCAGGCTCCCTCCAGCACCCCCCAGGCGGGCGTTTGCCGGCCGAGCTGCACCTGGTAGACGAGCGCGCCTTCTTGCTCCAGCACCCACACGCGTTCGTGCAGGACCTGCCAGGCCACCCCGGCCAGGGACGCGTCGGGGTCGGCCGTCGTGGGGTCGAAGCCGAGCTCGGCCGCCCGCATCGCGGCGGCCTGCCGGGCCACCTCCGCCACGTCGGCTGGCCCGGCGAGCCGGAAGCCCGGCGTCTCGGGGCAGGCCGGCAGGTCCTCGGCGCGCAGCGTCAGCACCGTCAGCCGCTCGTCCTTGACGCAGGGCCCGGGCGGGGCCGCGAGCCCCGCGAGCACGGCCTCCACGACGGGGGCCTGGCCGAGCAGCACGGGGGCCTCCGCCAGCCGGGGCCCCATGAAGCGCGGGAGGGCTGGCCAGGCGGTGCGCTCCGGGGCGAACACCTCCACGACCCCGCGCGTGGTGGTCAGCGCCAGGGGGGCGCCCCCGGGCGTCTCCAGCACCCAGAGCCCGGCTTGGCCCACGTCGAAGCCGTGTCGCTCGGCCTCGCGCAGGGCGCTCGCAAACACGACGCCCTCGACCGGGTGCTCCTGGAGCCAGCCCCAGAGCGGCAGGGCGTCCGCCGCGACCACGGGGCGCCAGGTGCCGCTCACGGGTGCCCCCCCTCGCTCGGGTCCTGGCCGAGCAGCCAGCCGACGAAGTCGGGGGCCAGGAAGAGCCCCTCCAGCGCGGGGGCCAGCTTCAACACGTGCAGGAACCGGCCGTGCATCATCACGGCGCCGATGCTCCACGCGGTGCCCTCCTCCAGGCGGCCCTCCGGGTGTCGGGCCCGGGCCTGCCGGGCAAAGGTGGCCATCAGCGCGGCCGCGTGCCAGGCTGCCCGCAGTCCATAGCGGGTCGCGTAGCGCTTGCCGAAGATCAGGTTGCGGGCCATCGACGCGAGCAGGGCTGCCGTCGGCGGGTCATCCTCGGCCAGGGCCAGCACACCCTCTGCGGGCAGCAGCATCGTCTGCGCCACCGTGTCCAGCACGGCCAGCCTGGCCGCCAGGGGCACGGTGGAGGCTGGCCCGGGGGCGGCCTCCAGCGCGGCCCAGTTCACGGGCACGCCGTCGCGCAGGGCGTCGAGGTACAGGCTGCCCAGCCAGAAGCGTTGGTCGAGCGAGAGCTCGGACCGCAGCAGCAGCCCGAGCAGTGCCTCCTCCGCTGCCCGGTAGGCAGGCCAGCTGGCGGCGCCATCCGCCTCCAGGCGGTAGTCGGCCACGGCCGCCGGGGGGAACAGGGCCCGTCGGGCGTGGATCTCGGGAAGCCTGTCGGTCAGTGGCACCCCCACGTTCGCTCGCGCCGTGCCACAGGCCACCGAGGTCGTGATGGCGACGCCGTCAGGCGTGCCGGTGGCAATGAAGGGGTACTCGTCGCATACGGGGAACACGGCCCGGCCCAGGATGGCGTGGATGCGACAGTGCCGCTGCTCGTCGAGGAACCGACACGTCTCGTCGACCCCCTTGAGCTGCAGCCGGCCGTCCGAGCGCACGGGGAGCCGCGTGCCCTGGAGGGGCGGGTGGTGCCGGTCCCAGGGGATGGCGTCGATCACGTCCTGGGCCGAGCGCTCCACGTCCACATCAAAGCCCACGCCGCAGCACGTCCCGGAGCTCTGGCAGCTGAACCGCGCCTCGGGCAGCACGAGCAGCGCCGGACGGGGATAGCCGAACTGCCTGTGCCAGGCCAGATCGAGCCAGGTCCGCGGGGCGGCCATGTCGCCAGCACGGGCCGCCGGAAACTCGGCCACCGCTTGCGCCCGCCCGAGGTCGTAGTCCCAGGCCTGCGGCGTTGCAGCCAGCGTCAGCCAGCCGATCCGCCAGGCGTCTCCGGTGCGTCGGAAGCCCACGGCAATGGCGAGGTCCTGGCCCGTGCCGCTCTCGGTGGCATCGAACCAGGCGACGACCCGGTCGCCATCTTCCCGCCGCGCGCCGGCGAGGGACAGCTTGCGAAAGTAAGGCTCTGCGGAGCCTTGCGGGGACCCCGCGCGGAGGTTGGCCCGGGCGGCCAGGTGAAGTTCGTAGGCCTGCGCGTCCACCTCGGCCGCGGGGACGGTCTCGTACTGGTAGGACAGCAGCGCCTCCGGGGCGTACAAGCCATGTAGCACGAGCCCACCGCGCGGGTGCTCGCTCCAGGCCAGGAGTTCCTCCAGCCGGTCCGTGAGTTGCTCTGCCAGCTCGTTCGAGACCAGTTGCACGCGGCTGCCTCCTGTCCAGGTTCGTGCCCTGCAACTCATGTGCCCCTGCCTCGCCCGGGTTAACCCTCTTGTTTTGCCTGGTGTCGTGGCTGCCATCAACCCTGTGGCCGCGGCCGTGTACAGGGCGGCAGGGCCGTGCCGGGCCCTCCGCGGCCCCCGGGGTTAACCTCGGGCGCGACGGTCGTCCGCTCATCTGGAAGGGCCACGGCCGCGGGGAGCAGGGGCCAGGCAGAATCACGGGCTGGCACGTCAGGTTTGGCCTGGCGCTGGCGATACAGATCACAGCTGCGGCGCCCGCGTCTGGAGGACCCAACCATGGCCGAGCTCACGCCCATCACCCCCGCTCCCCAGCCCGTCGGGGTGGCCCGGGCGGCCGGGACGCTCCCCCCGGAGGAGCCCTGGTCCGCTGGGCGCCGCTACGCGGACTCGTTCTCGCTGTCGCGCGTTCGGGAGGTGGCTGGCAAGGCGGCCGAGACCGGGGGGCGCTGGCTGTCGCAGCCCATCCAGGAGCTTGCCTCGCTGGTGCAGACCGTCTCGGAGATCTTCTCCTACGGTGCTTTGCTGGCGATGGCTCGACGGGTGCAGGTCAGGCGGGAAGAAGAGGAGCGGGCCGCGCGAGAGGCCGAGGTGGAGGCCGCGCGGCGGCTCGCCGCCTCTGTCGCCCAGCGGGCCGAGGACGCGCGACGCGGGGGCTGAGGGGGGGGCGGCACCCCCGGCAGGTCAACACGGAGCCTGAAGTTAACCACTGCTTGGTCATAACTTAAGAAAGCCCTGCCCGACGGTGCCGATAACCAGTTCCAGCGAGGGCCTGAGGCAGCATGCGCGTGAACCCTGTCCCGGGGGCGACCCGGGGTTCCACCACCGAGGTGACGCCGCGGCAGCCCCCCAGGGCGGTGGGGGCACCCGCAGCTCTGGCCAGGGGGGCCAACCGGGACCTTCTGGTGCGCGGCGGCTCGGGCCTCGCCGAGGCGCAGACCTCCCGTGCGGCCTGCGTGGCCGCCATCCAGGCGTTGGGCGCCTCGCTGCCTGCCGAGGTGGGGCCCCCGCCCCCAGCCCCTGCCCTCGGCTGGTCCCCGCAAGCGCTCGCTGCTCCGGCCTGGCCTGGCTCTCAGGCCCTTGCTGACAGGCTCTCCCCCCACGTCGCGGCGGCGGGGCAGGCCGTTGCGGGCTGGGTGACGGGGGCGGCCCGGGTCATCCTGGGTGACCGGGTGCCCCCGCCGCCGCCCGCTCCGGCAGCCCCCCTGAACCCGTTGCCTCCTCCCCCTCCGCCGCCGCCCCCTCCTCCCCCTCCGCGGCCCGTCAACCCCGAGGCGCCGCCTCCGCCGCCCCCGTACGTGCCTCCGCCGCCCGCGCGGCCCGTGGCTGCTCCGCCCGTGTCGCCTGCGGGCCCCGCCTCCCCGCCCCCCGATCCGACGGCCGACGCCACCGTCAACCAGCGCCAGATCCGGATCCGCTTCTGGGACGAGCAGGAGGAGGATGGTGACCGCATTCAGATCCTGCTCAACGGCCGCCCTGTCCCCGGCCTCGAGAACGTGCGCCTCACCAACCGGGGCACGGTGGCCCAGCTGGCGTTGAGCCCGGGCAAGAACGTGGTCACCGTGGTGGCCCTCGACAAGGGCCGCAAGGGCCCCTGCACCTCCGGCATCCAGATCCTCGGTGGCGTGGTGGTCCGCGGCCAGGCGCAGGGCCGCACCGATGATCTGGAGGTGGGTCAGTCGAGCAGCCTGGAGATTGCCCTGGCGCAGGGCACCTGAGCGCGATCGCCAAGCGAATTTACCTTGATTTAGGGTGATTTTTGGCTTCGGATAAGCACGTTCGCCGGCGGGCGCACTATAAGAACAATGAGTTAACGGTGCGTGTCCCTGCCAGCGCAGGGCCCGCCAACGCGAAGGAGCCCCTGATGCCCGCCAAGAAGCTCGTGCTCGCCACGCTGGTCGCCACCCTGCTGGCAGGCTGTGGGGGCAACGCCAACCAGCCGGCCCTGCCGGGCGATGGCACCTACAGCGACGTGGTCTTGCCCGCGGACGACTTCGGGGCGTCCGAGTTCCCGGAGTTGCCGACCGACGTGGGCCTTGACCAACCCCCCGCGGCTTCGGCTCCCGTGGCCTCGGCTCCCGCCGGGGTGGACGGGCAGATCGGCGACCCTGGCAGCGCCGGCTTCACCCTGCGGGGCCTGGTGGCCGACCTGGAGGGCAGGCCGATCGCCGGCGCCAAGGTCTCCATCGGCGCCCAGACGACGCTGACCACCACCGCGGGGGCCTTCACGATCAGCGGGATCATGGACACCCAGGTCTGGGTGGACGTGACGGCCGAGGGCTACGTGCCGATGGCGCAGGTGAACGTGCCCTTCAGCGCCGACCGCGCCACGGTGGACAAGGAGTTCAGGCTGGGCCTGGCTGGATCGTCCGGGAGCCCTGAGGGCGGTGGGGATGACGCCGGCCCGGCCGGGCCGCGGCTGGTGCACGAAGGGACCTTCGCCGGCCCGGCCTTCCTGTCGGTGGCCGCAATGGCGGCCGAGGGGGATCGGGTCTACGTGCTCGGCAAGCTCGACAAGCCCCTCTGGTTCGACCGTATGGCCGTCGTCGTCTTCGATGCAGCCTCCGGCGAAGAGATCAGCCGCATCGGGGACCGCCTTTTTGGCAGGGTCTCCAGGACCGCCTCCAGCCTGAAGCTCGACAACGGCCGGCTGACCGTGGCGGACGGCAGGGAGCGGGTCACCTTCGACGCCAGCGGCGCGTACGTGTCGCGGGCCTCCGGCACCGGCTTCCCCGCCCTGATGGAGGTCGAGGACGCCGACCGCGCCCTGACCTACGCCCTCAAGGCCGGCAACAAGGTGCTGGTGACAGGCAAGAACCTCGAGGAGACGCTGCCCCTGGCGGAGGTCGGGCGGGCCCGGGCGCTGGGCCTGAACGCCGACGGGGAGTTGCTGGTGCTCGACAGCAGCGAGCGGCTCGTGCACAGGTTCCGCTTCGAGCGCTGAGGCCCGGCCCCAGGCGCCGACCAGTCGGGGGCGGGCCCCGCTTGCCGCGGCCGGCGGGGGCTGGTACAATAGCCAAACTTCCGGCCTGGTAGCTCAGTTGGTAGAGCATGCGACTGAAAATCGCAGTGTCGGCAGTTCGATTCTGCCCTAGGCCACCTCGCAAGGCCCGCAACGCGTTGTTCGTTGCGGGCCTTGGCTTTGTTCCGCGTGGGCAGGGGGAGGACGAAGCCGGGGCGGTGGCCGTGTGGGGCAGACCCTGACAGGGTAGCAAAGCAGAGGTCTAGCCTGAGGAGGTGCCCCCGTGACCCACCGTGTCCTGCCCGCCGTTGCCCTCGTGTTGGCCCTGGTCGCTGGCTGCGCGCCGCCGCCCGGGGCAGCTGGGGTGCAGCCGGCTGGTCGCGTCGAGGCCTCGACACGCTGGACCAAGCGCCCCGTGGTGCTGCCGTTCAACGAGTTCCTGCGCGAGCGCATGAGCTTCTACCGGCACAAGGTCTATCCGCCCCGCGCCGCGCGCAACTACGCGCTGATGAACGGGGCCATGCTGGAGGCCCTCCGGCAGGCGGAGAGCCGCGCCTCGGCGCCTGCCGCGGCGGCGGAGGCGGCGGCGGCCGTGATCGCGCATGTGCTGCCCGAGGAGGCGGCCATGGCTGCCGGGATGGCCCAGGAGGCCAGCGAGGCGCTGGTGGCCGCCGGCCTGGCCACGGCGGCCCAGGCCACGGCGGGCCGGGCCATCGGCGCCGAGGTCGCCGCCGCGTTGCTGCAGCAACGCCGGGACGACGGGGCCGAGGGCTACTCGCCCATCCCGGCGGAGGCTGGCCGGAGCCTGCCGACGGAGCGGCACGGCGGCCTCTGGACCCACCCCGTGCCGACGGAGCCCGAGGTGCGCCTCTGGCGACCCTGGGGGCTGACGGGCCCCGGCCAGTTCCGGCTCCCGGAGCCGCCCCGGCCTGGCTCCGACCGGTTCGAGGCCGAGCTGGCCGAGGTGGCGGGGGTTGAGCGGACGCTGACGGACGACCAGAAGGCCGCGGCCGACCGCTGGGCCTTGAGCGCCCCACCGTCGGACTGGAACCAGCTGGCCGTCGCGTGCATCGAGCTCCACGGGCTCGGAGAGCGGGAGGCCACAAGGGTCTTGGCCCACTGGTCGCGAGCCCAGGCCGACGCCGCCATCGCGTGCTGGGACAGCAAGTACTGGTGGTTCCAGATCCGCCCGCAGGCGGAGTTGCGGCGTCGCGACCCGGCCTCCACCTGGTGGCCGTACCTGGTGACCACGCCGGCCCACCCGTCCTATCCCTCGGGGCACAGCACCTTCTCGGGCGCCGCCGCCGCCGTGCTGATTCGGGCCTTCCCCGATCAGCGCCAGGCGCTCGAGGCGTTCGAGGCCGAGATGTCGAACTCCAGGATCTGGGGAGGCATCCACTACCGCTCCGACTGCACGGACGGCCTCAAGCTCGGCCGGCAGGTGGGCGACCTCCACGCCGACGCCTGGGCCGCCGAGGCCAGGTAGCGCGGGCGCGGCCGGGGACACCCGGAGCCACGCCCAGCGGCGAGTGGCCCGGCAGTGGGGTGCTGCCGGGCCGCTTCGGGGTGACTCAGCCCTGGGGCGCGGCCTCGGGCGGGGGCGGCACGGCCCCCGGGCCGCCGTGCATCCCGCGGCCGCCCTTCACGCCGTGCATCCCGCGGCCGCCCTTCACGCCGGGCAGACCAGGGCCGCCGGGCAGCCCGCGGGTGAACAGCTGCTGGCGCTGCTCGGCCGTCAGGCTCGTCGCGAGGTTGATCAGCGCCTCGGTCGGGAAGGCGGGGGGCTCCATCCGGGCTGGCTTCAGGGCCTCGAGCTGGGTCGCGTCGCCCGTCTTCCAGAAGGCGATCATCGCGGCCCGGTGGGCCTCCCGATCCGCCTGGCGGGTTGCCTGGTCCGGGGCGGGGCGGGCGGCCGTCATCGCGGCCTGGAAGGCCTGAAGGGACGCTTGTTGCTCCGCCGTGAGGTTCAGCTTGGTGGCGAGCTCTGCGAGCCGTGCGGCCGGGTCCGGGCGCTCCTTGCCGGCGGGCGGCGCGGGGCGCTCCACCGCCTGCGGGGGCTGCGCCTCGAGGCGGGCGACGAGCTGGGAGAGCTGGCCCTCCGTCAGCACGGAGCGGGTCTCGACCAGGTGGGCCGTGTGGCCCTCGTGGTGCGGCGGCCTGGTCGGGGGCTGGGCGGCGAGCGCGGCCCTCAGCGCCTCCACGTCCAGGGTGGCGGCCGTCAGCAGGGCCTGGACCTGGCGCCCCGGGGGCTCTGGCTTCACCGCGTCGGTGCCTTCCGGCCTGGCCGGGCGGTACTTCTCGGCGATCGCCTGGAGCTGGGTGCGCTGCTCGGCCGTCAGGTCGAGGCCCTTGAACAGCGGCTGCTCGCCCTGCGGTCCTCGGCCACGCATCCCGTCGCCGGGGCCACCCGGCCTGCCCCGGTGCTTGTCTGCGTGCCGGCCGCCCGGCCTCTCGCCGCCGCGCAGGCCGCCCTGGCCTTCGCTGCCGCGCAGCTCGGCCACGCCGGCGGCGCGGGCCTGCAGGAGCCCGTCGAGGCCGAGGGCGGAGGCCTCGAGCAGCGTGGCGCTGCCACAGCCGGAGAGGGTGCCGAGGGCCAGGGCAAGGCCAACGGCCCGGGTCAGGTGGGTCTTCAAGGGGTGCTCCTTCTGGCGTGGGGCGCCGGCGCGGCGGGCCCTGGGGTCGTCTCGGTGGCGACACCCCGATGGTAGGCCCTCGGGGCCCTGCCGCGGATGCGCGGAATGCCGCAACGGGCCCTGGGCAATTTCGCCTAGGGGACCTCTGGACTTGCTTCCGTGGCAGGCCGCGCGCCCGGCGACGAAGCGGGCGTCCACGCTCGCGTTCCGCGTCTGGTCGGGGCCTCGAGCCGGTGGGCCGTGGGGAAGATGGGATGGCATAGTCGAACTTTAGCCTGGTCTTAATGTGTGCGCCGAGGCTTTGAAACCCCGCCGAAACCCCCCGGACAGACACCCGGAGATAGAGCCGGGCGGCGGGGGCCTGGCCATCCCGGCCCGGCGTGTGCCACCCTTCGGGTCCACGGTACCCACGAGATGCCAACCTGGGTCAGACCTGCAGCGCCCCGCCGGAGCCCGACCGGCAGCCCGCACAAGGATGAACGCCCCGTGCCCCATCGCCCTGCCTCCTCGCCCCTTCTGGCGGCCCTCCTGGCCCTGAGCCTGGCCGGGTGTGGCACCTCGCCCACCACGCTGCGGGCCCGAGGGGCCGACGGGGCGCCAGCTGTCGCGGGGGCCGTGCGCCCCGCCCCCGCGGAAGGGCGCGCGCCAGCTGCCACCGTCACGCTGCGGGCCGACGCAGCCGAGGCTGCCCGGCAGGCCCCGGCTGCCCCCGTGGCCGTCCACCCGGCCCCGGTGGGTCCGGTGGCCGCCGACCCGGCCTCGGGAGCCCCCGGGGTGGCCGACGGGGCTGCCCGAGAGCGGCAGCTTGACCTGTTCCGGGAACCTTACCGCCCGCACGTCGCTTACCGGGCCTCGACCCCGGAGGACGCGGCCGTGGCGGCGGCCCTCGAGGCCGAGGCGCAGGCCGACGCCGGGGCAGCCGGCGGTGCGGCGCCTGGCCTGGGACCCGTCACCCGCGCCTGGGGCCTGATCGGGGGGGCCCTGGCCGGCGCGGCCCTGTTCGGCTACGCCGTGTACGGCGGCATGGTCGGCTCCCGCGACCTGCTGCTGCCGAAGCGCAGCACCTTCCGGCACTCGCCAGCGGTGTTTGGCTGGGCCTACCAGGACGTGCGCTTCGGTGGCCACGACGGCACGGAGCTCGTCGGCTGGTACGTGCCGGCGGCCCGCCCCACGACGCGGGCATTGCTGATGCTGCACGGCCACACCTCCAACAAGGACCGCCTCCTCGAGAGCTACGCGGCGCCGCTCCACGACGAGTTCAACCTGTTCTTCTACGATTCCCGCTACCACGGCGAGAGCGGCGGCAAGCTGACGACGCTGGGGTGGCACGAGCGGCGGGACGCCGCGATCGCCCTCGATCGCCTGCGGGCCCTCGGCAACACCCAGGTGGGGGCGATGGGCGTCTCGATGGGCGGGGCCGTCGCGATCGGCCTGGCCGCGGACCGGCCGGAGGTCGCGGGCGTGTGGGCCGACTGCGCCTTCTCGTCGCTGCATGACGCCGTGGCCCCCCGGGCCAAGCTGCGGGGCTACCCGATGCCCGACTACGTGGCGTGGTCCGTGGTGCGGGCTGCAAACCTGCGGGCGCGCCACAACCTGCCGACGGCCGACCCGGTCCGGGCGATCGCCACCCTCGCCCCTCGCCCGGTCTTCCTGGTGCACGGCGAGGCGGACGACGAGACCACCCCCATGAACAGCCAGAAGCTCTACGACCGCGCCCAGGAGCCGCGTACGCTGTGGACGGTGCCCGGCGCCAGGCACGCCGAGTCCATCACCACCGCGCCCGAGGCCTACCGCGCCAAGCTGCTGACGTTCTGGCGGGCCACGCTCCCCGAGGCGTCGCTGGCCCCTGTCCCCCAGCCCGAGGCCACAGAGACCGTCAGCCCGCAGCCGGAGGCCTCGGCTGCTGCCATGGCGGGCTGAGCGTGGCGCTGCCAGCCCGCCGGCTTGTGCGGGCGGGCCTTGGCGTGGGCCTGGGGGGGCTGGTGTTGCTCGGCGGCTACCTGGGCTACGCGGCCCACGTGGGCGCGACGGCCCTGCTCAGGCCGGAGGCCCGCGCCCGCTTTCGGGCGACGCCAGCCGCGCTCGGCTGGCGCTACCAGCGCCTGACCCTGCGGGGCCATGATGGCGTGTCGCTCGTGGCGTGGTACGTCCCGGCGGCGCTCCCCACCGACCGGGCGGTGCTGCTGCTGCACGGGCACCGCTCGAGCAAGGCCTGGATGATCCACCACCTGGGGCGCTTCCTGCACGCGGGCTACAACATGCTGGCGCTCGACGCGCGTGCCCACGGGGAGAGCGGGGGCGACCTCACCACGCTCGGCTGGCACGAGCGCCGCGACGCCGCCCTTGCGCTGGACCGCCTGCGGGCCCTGGGCAACCGCCGCGTCGGCGCGCTGGGGGTGTCGATGGGGGCGGCCACCGCGATCGGGCTCGCCGCGGATCGCCGCGACGTGGCAGCGGTCTGGGCCGACAGCGCCTTCGACACGCTGCGTGAGGCCGTGGCCCCCCGCGCGCGGCTGCGGGGCTACTGGCTGCCCGACCTCGTCGCCTGGGCCGTGGTCACCCGGGCGAGCCGGCTGACCGGCCTGGATCTCGCCACAGCGGACCCGATCCGGGCCGTCCGCGCCCTCGCGCCACGCCCGCTGTGCCTGGTCCACGGCGCCCTGGATGAGGAGACGCCCCCCGCTTGCTCGGAGCGCCTCTTCGCGGCGGCAGCCGGGCCACGGTCTCTCTGGGTCGTCCCCGACGCTCGCCACGCGGCGGCCGAGCAGCGGGCGCCCCGGGCCTATGCCGAGCGGCTCGACGCCTTCTGGCGCCAGGCCCTGGGGGGGCGCTGACCCGGCTGCCCGCTGCCCGGGACACCCACCCCGTCAGCAGCCGGGGCAGGGAATGGCGAGGCCCTCGCCGGGCTCCAGCTCCAGCGACTCGCGGCGCCACCCCAGCGCCACCCGGTGGCCCGCGGGGCACACGCAGTAGACGCCCGCCTGCCCGAGGGAGGGCGCCCCTGCGGCTCCGCGCTCCCACCAGCCGATGACCTGCAAGCCCTCGGCGGGCAGGGAGGCCGGGGCGGCCCAGGGGGCCGCGTGGGGATCGCCGAGCAGCGTCGCCGGGCGTTGCACCCAGGTGCCCCCGAGGGGCAGGTGCTCCCAGGCCGCCAGCCCCTCGCCCTCGCTCGCCATCAGCCGGCGCGCGACCCGGGCAAGCGCCTCCACAGCGCCGCGCTGGTCACCCAGCGCGTCCAGGTCCCACCCCAGCACGAGGTGGTGGGGAGCCCGGTGCCAGTGGTGGGCCTCCCGCCCGCCGGCCTGGCGGAT
Organism: Candidatus Sericytochromatia bacterium; assembly: GCA_035284865.1. GTDB lineage: Bacteria > Cyanobacteriota > Sericytochromatia > S15B-MN24 > JAQBPE01 > JAYKHL01. The sequence goes on from JAYKHL010000146.1 coordinate 16,404, forward strand.
GCCCAGGCCCCGGCGGCGAGGCACCAGCAGGATCAGCAACCGGCAGGCCTGCCGGCGCTGGTGTCCCCAGGCCTGGAGCGCCGCCCGGGCAGCCGCGAGCTCGTCGGCCTCCCGGCCGGTGGTGCGGGTCACGATGATCTCGTCCGCCACGAGGGCCTCCTTTTGCAAATGGATTTTGGGCGACTGGGAGGGTTTAACAAGAATACTACCCGGCTGCCGGAAAAATGCAAGTGTTTTTTCATCGTTAATTAGTTACACTTTTGGGTTTTGCTGTTTTTATTGTTGTACTGTATCGGGCGCCACGGGAGCGGCCAGAGCAGCTATGATGGAGCGCGACCGCCCGATGAACGCCTCCTCACCCGACACCGGCCCGCAGGCCCCCAGCTTCCTCGCGCTCTGGCGCCAGTTCCTCCCGCTCTCCGTCAGCGACGTGACGATGGCCGGCAGCGAGCCGCTGGTGGCCACGACGCTGGCCCACCTGCCGGATCCCCGCACGCACCTGGCGGGCCTCGGGGTGGCCAAGGCGATCGCGATTTTCCTCGAGGCGCCGATCATCATGGTCCTGCACGCGGCCAACGCCCTCGCCGGCTCCACGCCCGCGCGCACCGCCCTGCGGCGCCTGGTGGTGGGGCTGAGCGCGGGGCTCACCGGGGCCCTGGCGCTGTTGGCCCTGCCGCCCGTCTTCGGGGTGATTGCAGGCGGCCTGATGGGGGTGGCTGCGCCGGTGGAGGCTGCCGCCCACACGGCGCTGTGCCTGTTGCTGCTGTGGCCGGCGGCGATCGGCTGGCGGCGCTACGTGCAGGGTTTGCTGATCGCCGCCGGCCACGGGGGGGTGGTCGGGCGAGCCGGCCTCGGCCGCATCACGGTGGTGGCGCTCGGGCTTGCCGTGGGGTTCCAGGCCGGCGGGGCGGGGGCCTCCGTGGGGGCGGGCGCCCTGGTGGCCGGGGTGACGGCCGAGGCGCTGTTCGTCACGTTCGGGGCCTGGCGGCGCGGCGTCTTCGTGCTGCCGGCCGGTGCCCCCGACCCCACCTTGCCTCACGACCTCCCTGGCGTCTGGCGCTACTACCGCCCGCTCGCCACCTCGATGCTGGTCGTCTGGGGCGGTCGCGCCGCCATGATCGCGATCGTGGCGCGGGCGGTCGATGCCCCCGTGGCGCTGGCGGCCTGGCCGGCGGCGTGGTCCCTCGTCACCGTCGTCGCGAACGCCACGCGGATGGTGCAGCAGCTCACCATCCGGCACCACGCCCACACCCCCCTGGCGCGGCTCCTGGCCTTCGCTGCGAGCGTGGGCGGGGCCTGCTCGGGGCTGGTGCTGCTGCTCGGCGCCACGACGCCCGGGCAGGCCGCGCTCGGTGCCTTCCTCGGGCAGGACCCCAGCCTGCTTGCGGCTGCCCGCCCCACGGTGCTGGCCTGCGCCGTCATCCCCCTGCTGGTGGCGCTCCAGAACGCCTGCCAGGGCCTGCTGATCGCCGGGGGGGCCACCTTGGCCGTGAGCCGGGGGGCCTGGGTTGGGGTGGGGTCGGGGCTGGCCTGCGCCGCGACGGCTGTGGCCTGGGGCGCCCCGGGGGCGGCGACGGCTGCGGCCGCGATGGCCCTGGGTTATGCCCTGGAGCTTGCCGCGCTGTGGGTGTTCTGGAAAAGGACGGGCGTCAGCCCCTGAGGCGTGCCCGAAACCCCATCTGGCTGGGCCCTGGTGTTGTTTGTCTGGCTGGCCAAGGGGTGCCCTGAAAAAAATTTGTCGCCGGATGGAACCTGCCGCGCGTCCCCTTCGTCAGGATGGTAAGCTTGAACGTTCAGCGGGCTTCTGGTTCATCCGACAGCAACGACGTCCGCCCCGCGGGCCTGCCCCGCACCTCCGCCGCTCGCGGCACCCCCCTTCGACAAGGAGAAAACCCTATGTTCGGCAAGAAGTTCGTTCTGCCCGCCGCCCTCGTGGCGCTCAGCCTCACGGGCTGCGTCATCTCGGCGACGCCTGTGGCCCCGACCGTCAGTGGTGACAAGGCCTCGGCCGCGCCCACGGCCTCCAACAAGGACCAGGCCAACAAGGCCGTCGTCGAGGTGATGGTCAGCCAGCCCATTATGGTCATCCAGACCAAGAAGGCCTCCAAGGTGAGCGCCACCGTCAAGTACGCCGACGGCAGCTCTGACAGCAATGTCACGCTGGTGTCGGACGACACCACCATCGTGGCCGTCAACGGCACCAATGGCGAGATCAGTGGCGTGAAGCCCGGCACCGCGACCGTTCGCGCCCAGTCGACCGTCGATGCGACCAAGTTCGCTTTTGTGACCGTCACCGTCAAGGAGGGTGAGGTCGTCGACGTGCTCGCCTCCATCGACCCTGAGAAGGCGACCATCCAGAAGGGTGACACGGTCCAGCTGTCCGCCTCGATCCAGACCAGCGCCGGCAAGTCCAGCCCGAACGGCTCCTGGAGCTCCTCGAACAGCACCGTGGCGGTCGTTAACGGGGACGGCCTCGTGACGGGCATCAAGGACGGCACCGCCACCATCACCTTCACCTCCGACGAGAAGTCCACCGTGAAGGCGACGGCCGTCATCACCGTCGGCGCCCCTGCGCCCGCTGCCACCGCGGCTCCGGCGCAGCAGCAGACCACGTCGACGACGACGGTCACCACCGAGACGGCAACGACCAACTAGGCGGGTCGTGAACCGAGCGCCCGGCACGGGGTATGAGACCCATGTGCCGGGCGCCCGCCCACCTCGTCTCAAGAGGGCTCCTTCCCATGCTGCATCGTTTCCTGGCCGTGGTCACCGGCGTGGCGCTGGTTCCCACGCTTCACGCCTGCTCGGACAACCCACGCGACTGGGTGCCGCTCATCACGGCTCTCGGCCGGGCGGCCCCCGTCATTGCCAGCGCGGCGCCCAAGGTCGTGGATGCGGTGCAGCGGCTGCAGCCCTCTCCCACCCCCACCCCGAGGCCCATCGGCGTCCGGGCCGTCATCCGGGACGTCTCCATCAAGCGGGGTGACTTCAAGGACCTGATGCCTTACTTGCGGACGCTGGATGGCGACATCCCCACGCTCGACGAGCTCGGGTGGGAGGTCAGCAACCGCTCCGTCGTGACGCTCAACGCGAAAGAAGGCCGCGTGCAGGGCGCCTCCAAGGGAGAGGCCGTGGTGTACGCCTTCCTGAAGCGTGACCCCAAGGTGAAGGCCGGCATCACCGTCTCCGTGCTCGACACCGTGCTCGTTCGTGAGGTCATGGTGACCCCGCCCGCCCTCACCCTGGCGGTCGGCGAGAGCCGCAAGGTCAAGGCGGCCGTGCGCATGATGTCGGGCGAGGTCAACGGCAACGTCGGCTGGTCCTCCAGCGACAGCACCATCGCCACCGTGAACCCGACCAACGGCGAGGTCACGGCGCTCGCGGAGGGCTGGGTGACGATCGTCGCCACCTACGCCGCCGACACCCGCTACAAGGGCCTGCTCGACCTCCGCGTTGTGGCCCCCGGCGGCGAAGGCGCGAGCCCCGCCCCGACGCCCGCGCCAAGCGAGCCCCCCACCCAGGACGCCCGCGGCCAGGAGCCCCCGCCCCAACCCGACGCGGACGGCTTCGTCAACTAACCCCCAAAATCATCCAGCCAAGCCCGGCGCAGGACTGCGCCCCGAGAGCAGGGAAGGCCGCGCAAGCGGACTGCAAGTACGTGAGTGAGCTTGCCCACGGAGGGGCTGATGTCGCGGAGGCCAGGGATGGCCGGGAGCGACCGACTGACGCAGCTATCGGGGTGCAGGACCAGCCGGGCCGTCCGCGACTGGATCGCGGTCTTCGGGGTGCGTGCTGGTAGGCGGCCGCAGGCGCAGGTAGATCCGGCCCGACAGTGGGTTCTCGCCATAGGCCGTGCGCGTGATCGCCTCCAGCGAGTAGGCCGTGGCGTCGGCGCCGATTGCCAGCGCCCAGCGGTCGATCGCGCCGAGGTCGTGGGAGAGCCCGAGCGTCAGCGCGTTGACGCGCACGGCCGTGTGGTCTGACAGGCGGCGCGGCGGCAGGCCTGCGCGGTCGAAGAGCTCGTAGCGGCCATAGAGGTGGTTGCGGCCGGCCCAGTCGAGCTGGCTCTCGAGCCCGTAGCTCTGCTGCGCCCCGGGCTCGCCCACCGTCACGTTCTGGCCCCACACGAGGCTGGTCGACCAGCGCCCCACCGGCGTGGTCGTCACGCCCGTGAAGGAGGCGGTGGTCCGGTGCTGGGTGCCATGGTCCCCGTCGAGTTGCAGGCGGCCGTGCGACACCTGGGCCACCCAGTGGCGCCCGGGGAACCAGGAGAGGCGGGTCGACCACGAGTCGAGCGGGGCGAGGTCGAGGTCCGTGCGGTCCTCGTCCGGCTCCCGGCCATTGAACACCGAGCCCTCCAGCTGCAGCGTGCCCAGCCGGGCGCCCCCCGTCACCACGCCATACGACACATGGGTGGCGTCTTGCATGTGGTGGCCGAGCGCGGCCCACGGGTTGTCCGCCGCCGAGGGCCGGTGGAAGTACGCGGAGGGCCCCAGGGCCGGATCGCCCGCCAGGCCGCCGTACCCGAAGAGCGAGACGTCGGGATTGAGCGTCCACGTGTAGCGGGCCGACAGCTCGGCCAGCATGTCGTGCGGGTGCTGACGGTCGACCAGGGGCTGGCCTTGCCAGGTCTCCCCTGCCTGGAACAGCTGGGGCGTGCCACCCGCGGGCACCAGGAACGGGTCGAGGCTCGTCATCATGCGCAGGTCGAGCAGGCCGGGGCCCATGTAGCGGCTGCCGGCAACCATCTGCCAGTTGTCGGCGGCCCATGTCGTGCTGCCGCGCGGGCCGCCCAGCATGTTCGCGCCGCCGATGGCGTTGAGGTGAGCCATCCACAGCCAGCCCGCGTTCTTGTAGGCCCACATGCGCATCGGCGTGGTGGCCGGCAGCACGCTGGTGCCCGAGCCCATCGTGGCCGACCGGTGCATCCGCGGATCCTTGGCCGGATCGGGGTCGGCGAGGGCCTCCTCGGTGGGCAGGGCGCACCAGGCGTCCGCCGTGCCCGGCGGCGGGGGCGCCACCACCTCGGCCTCGGGGGAGGCCAGCCGGGTGGCCAGGTCCACGCCGAGGGCCTGCGCGATGTCGCCCTTGCTGGCATTGAGCCGGCCGACGTAGCGGCCGCGACGGTCCAGCACGAAGACCTCGTCCGGGTGGGCGACGGGGTAGGCGTCCGTGGCCTTGGCGCCCTTCGGGATCTCGTAGCGCGTCCCCAACGCCCCGACCAGCGCATCGATCGCACGGTGGGGGCCCGACGCACCCACCAGCAGCGAGTCGTAAAAGCCCGTGTACGCCTTGAGGCGCGGCGGCGTGTCGCGCATCGGGTCCACGGAGAGGAAGACCGGCACGACGAGATCGCGGTTGGGCAGCCGGCGGTGGGCGGCCAGCATGCGGTCCAGCGTCCGGGGGCAGGCGTCGGGGCAGCTCGCATAGCCCAGGTACAGCCAGACGAACCGGCCCCTGAACTCGGCCAGGGTGAACGGCCGCCCCGAGGTGTCCACGAGCCCGATCTCGGTGGGCGCGGGAGGGGGCACCGGGGCAGCTAGCAGCGCAAGGGCAGGCACGGGGGGGGGAAGATCGGTCATGGGGGCCTCCACAGCCAGTGTAACGCGTCCGCGGGGCTGGTGACAGATCAGGGGTTGACGAATGTATATACGCGTA
>JAYKHL010000147.1:0-5555 GCA_035284865.1 Candidatus Sericytochromatia bacterium
TCTTCTTTGCTCTCTTCTTGAATCGACAAGAGCTTGGTGCGTTCGCTTGGCTATTCAGTTGTCAAAGTCCTGGTTTTTCGAACCGCGAGTTAACTGTTCCTTGGGGAACCCTTGGCTCAGGCTTAACCTTGCGGCGTGGAACAATCATCTCAGACTGCTTCGTTTTTGTCAAGCCCCCTTTGAGGGGAACCTGGCACCCGGCCGGCCAACAAGACCAACACGGTGCGACGCCTCCCAGGGCCCCGGGTTGCCGGAACTCTGACCTGCCAGCTTGGCGTAAACCAGGCCAACCCTCACGGTCCGACGTCGCCGAAACCGGAAGCAACCGACTTGTCCCTGCGTCGCAGCCTGTGTGATGGGCTACCACCGAAGACAGATGCTCCGTTGAGAGCAGGGGTCCAGGGCGTTTCGGTGATGCGAGGACACCATTCGCGGTGCTTCGCTTTCGTCGCCCGACCTCCGTCGGCTGCAGCCAGGTTACCGCATCCTGGCTCGGAGCGCAAGCCCTCGGCGCACAAGCCACCCACACCGCGCGTCAGACACGCCCGTTCAGGGCCCTGACCGCTCCAGGGCCGCGTAGCCCTCACGCAGCGAGAGGGCGGTCTTCAACGCAGCCCGCGCGCGCGCCTGACGACCTCTGCGGTGGTGCGCCTGCCCGAGCAACCAGTGCGCGACGGCGTTCTCGGGCTCGACCCTGATGGCCCGCTGCCACAGCTGCATCGCCCGATCCTGCTGCCGCGCCTCGGTGAGCAGCCACCCCAGGTAGACCAGCGCCCAGGGCTCCGACGGGGCCGCCCGCACCAGGGCCTCGAGTTCCTGCCGTGCCGCCGTCCGGCGACCGTCGAGGTACAGGCCGGCGGCCAACCGGAAGCGCGCCTCCCGGTCACGGGGGTGGGCAGCCACCTCGCCCCGCTGGTGCTCGACAACGCGCGCCCCGTAACGTGGATCCAGCGCGAGCAGGCGCTCCATCACGACCCACGAGCGTTCCGGGAAGGGGGTCCGGAGGTGGGCCAGGGCCAGCTCGAACTGTGCATCGGCGCTCTGAGGGGCCTGCATCGCCAGGGCCGTCAGCGCGGCAAGCCGGGCCGGCGGAACGGTGCCACGCCCGAGGGCCAGGGCAGGCGACGCGGCCAGGGCACAGGCCACGGCGCCGACGCGCAGCGCGGAGAGCAGGAGGGCACGCACGTGACCTGACAACCTTCAGCTCGAGAACCCGCCCAGCTTAAAGCCGGCGGACGGCGGTCGCAGTGACGGGCGCTGGCCTCCCTGGCTCATGCCAGCATCCTCAGGAGGGCCTCCGGGGTGACGGCCTCGGCACCAGCCGCCTGCAAGGAGGCCCACAATGCCCGGGCCTGGCCTCCCGTGAAGTCGCGCGCCGGCAAGTCCTCACCCCCAAGCAGCAGGACACGGGGCGGCGAAGGCCTGTCCAGGCGGGCCCGGAGCCGTCGCAGGTTCTCAACGTTGCCGCTGCCCCAGGCCACCTCCGCCACCACCACGAGGTCAACCCCATCCAGCCGCTCGGCCAGCGCCGCCGCAGCCTCGAGGCCCACCGGCGAGAAGGGCGCCTCTGCGATCACCTCGGCGCCCAGGCGCGCGGCGAGCACCTCATCGGTGTCCAGCGCGTTGACCACGCCGACGCTGAGCTGCCAGCCGGCCCGGTACAGCGGCGGCAGCAGGCGCTCGGCGGAGCCCCCGCCACACACGAGGTGGAGCCGCCCGACCTGCCGCCCCCGGAGCCGGCCACTGCCGCGCGGCGCGGCTCCCTCGGGCACGACCGGCAACACGTAGGGCAGGCCCGTCTGCGGGTGGTGTCGCACCTGCACCGCCTGCCCGAACGCCCGGGCCACCAGCAGCGGGTCCAGCACGGCAGCGGGTGGGCCATCCGCCAGCAACTCGCCCGCCCCCCCCTCCGGGCCCGAACCAAGCAACAGCAGCCGGTGGCAGAACTGAGCGGCGAGGTTGAGGTCGTGCAGCACGGCCACGACCGTGAGCCCGGCGGTCGTGGCCAGCTCGCGCACCACCTGGTAGAAAGCCAGCTGGTGCGTGAGGTCCAGGTGGGTCGTGGGCTCATCGAGGAACAGCAGGGGGGCCTCCTGCGCCAGGGCACGGGCCAGGTGGACCCGCTGACGCTGGCCACCCGAGAGCGTGGCGAGCCGACGCTCGGCCAGGGCCTCGACGCCGGCCGCCCGCAACGCCCGGGCCACCGCCGCCCGGTCCGTGGCGCCCTGGACCAGCCCCCACCCGCGCTGGTGGGGGAAGCGCCCGATCGCCACGGCCTCCTCGACCCGCCAGGCCAGCTCGGCCGGGGGGTGCTGGGGCAGGTAGGCCCTGCGACGGGCCAGCTCCCGGGGCGTCAGGCCCGCCAGCGGCTCCCCCCCGAGCCACACCGCCCCGGCGAGCGGCGGCAGGAGGCCCGCCAGCGTCGCAAGCAAGGTGGACTTGCCCACGCCGTTGGGGCCGAGCAGGCCCACGAAGGCGCCGGCCGGCAGCATCGCCGAGACGCCCGACAGCACGGGCTGCCCGCCGTGCCCGCAGGCCAGCCCCTCCGCCACCAGCGCCCGACCGGTCATGCGTCCCGCCTCGCCAGCAGGTACAGGAAGAACGGGGCCCCGAGCAAGGCCGTCAGGACCCCGACCGGGATCTCCACCGGGGCCCACAAGGTGCGGGCAGCGAGGTCCCCAGCGGTGAGCAGGATCGCCCCGAGCAAGGCCGCCACCGGGAGCGCCCGGCGCAGGTCAGGGCCTGCCAGCAGCCGGGCGAGGTGCGGCACCACCAGCCCGAGGAAGCCAATCATCCCGCAGACGGACACGACGGCGGCCGTCAGCAGCGCCGCCAGCCCCACCAGGATCTGCGGGTCGCGCCGGTGGTCGACCCCGAGGCTGCGCGCCGTCTGCTCGCCGAGCTGCAACAGGTTGAGCCGCGGCACCCACCAGACCAGCCCGGCCACGGCCAGCCCACCGTAGGCCGCCAGCAGCCCCACATGCTCCCAGCCCCGCCCGGCCAGGCCCCCGATCAGCCACAGGTAAAGCTGGGTGAAGGCATCCTGGCGCAGCAACATCAGGAGCGACAGCACGGCCGACAGCAAGGAGCTGACGGCCACCCCCGCGAGCAGCAGCCGCTCGACGGCCAGCGGCCGGCCAGGCTCGGCCGCCAGCTTGTACACGACTCCCACCGCGGCAAGGGAGCCCCCGAAGGCCAGCAGCGGCAGCGCCAGGCTGGCGCCCCCCCCAATGCCGAAGAGCAGAGCCGCCGCCGCCCCCACCGCCGCTCCCGCCGAGGCCCCCACCAGGTAAGGGTCGGCCAACGGGTTGCGCAACACACCCTGCCAGGCGGCACCGGCGATGGCGAGGCCGGCACCGGCCAGCGTGCCCATCACGACCCGGGGCAGGCGGATCTGCCAAAGGATGGCGGCCGTCCCCTCTGTGGCACCCCCTGGCCCCCCCGTCAACGCCACCCGCAGAGCCTCTGGCCCCAGCGGCACCGCCCCGACGGCCACGGCGCAGCCAGCCACCACCAGCCAGCCGAGCAGCAAGGTGAGCACCAGGGCGCACCAGCGCCAGTCAAGGACACCATGGGCAGACGACGGGACCACACCCGGCATGATCGCAAAGGCGGCAGGGAAAGTCCACGCACCGGGTGGGGTACCATGCAAGCGTGCCCTTCGGTAGCCGCCCCACCCTCCCTGGAAGCACCACGCTGCTGGCCTGCCTGGTCGCTGCGCTGGCGGCCCCACCCGCCCAGGCCCGGCTCGGTGAGCCCGCGGGGGAGGCGCGCGAGTTTGCCCGCGCCCAGGGCGCCAGGGCCCTGGAGCTGCACCTCGGCCCCCGGCCGTGGTGGCTCGGCGAGCCCCTCGTGCTGGCGGAGACCTGGCAGGCGCCGGCGGCCGGCTGGAGCCGAGAGAAAGCCAACACCCTCATCAAGGCGCTGGTGAACCACCGCCGACGCCTGCTGCTCAAGACCAGCCGGGCGGGCGAAGGCTGGACCTTCACGCTGCGCTTCGAGGAGGATGTGGTGGCGACATGCCGCTACATCCAGGGGCGCGTCCGCCAGCTGCACGTGCGCAGCGCCACGTTCGACCAGGCCCCGCCCCCGCGACCCGAGCCCCTGCACTTCGTGTTCCCGGCAACGGCCACCGTCCGCGTGCCGTGAAGGAGCCTGGCCACACGGCCCACGTCGTCACCCACCCTCGGGGCCCCGATCGCTGCTATGCTCGGGCCATGCGCACCGACCGACGCCGCACCTGGGGCCAGCTGGGTGAAGGCCTGGCCTACGGGTTCCTCACCGCGAAGGGCCTCACCGTGCGGGCGCGGAACTGGCGCACGGCCCGCGGAGAGCTGGATCTGGTCTGCGTCGCGGGAGACACGCTGGTGTTCGTCGAGGTGAAGGTACGGCGCAGCGCGGTCTGTGGCGGCGCGGCCGAGGCCGTGGACGGCCGCAAGCGTCACCGCGTCACCAGGACGGCCCAGGCCTACCTCGCACGCCACCCGCACGCCGGGCCGTGCAGGCTGGACGTGGTGAGCATCAGCTGGTCCCAGGGGGTGCCCTCCATTGAACACCTCGAGGGGGTCGACGGCTAAGCCCTCAGCGCCGGCCTTCCCGCACCCTCACGGGCACCGGGACGGGCACGGGATCCCTGACCAGCAGGCGGCGAAGCGTCTCCAGAAGGTCGCTCAGGCTCGGCATCAGGGGAACCTCACGTCGGCACCGCTCGGCTGGTGGGTGGCCGTCCCGGCGGGCCGGACCCTTCTCGTTATACCCGGCCCACCACAAGATGCAACGCTGGTTCGGCCCCCGCGTGCGAGCCGTCCTCGGCTGAGCGGGGTATAGTCCCAAGGCCCCCCAGCACAACCGAGGATGGCTGCCATGAGCGACTCCATCTATGACAAGCTGGCCCACGTGAGCGCCGCCGAGATCGCCGAGGCGCTGTCAGGCCAGGAAATCCTGACGCCCGAGCAGCGAGCCGCTGCGGACATGAACGCGGACGGCCGGATCGACGTGCAGGACGTGGAGGTGGCCGCCAGGACCCAGCTTGACCTCGCCAACAAGATCTCCGGCGCGATCGTCGGCATGGAACCCCTCACGGAGGACGAGAAGCTCGCCGCTGAACGCAACGGCGACGGCCACATCAACCTCACGGACTCCCACCGCCTCGCGGACGACTCGCGGGCCGCCCGTCGCATGGCTGCCGAGCTCAAGCGCAGGGGCACGGGGCCGCTGAGCTGAGGCAGGCGCTGCGAGAGGTGGCCGGGAGCTCCGGCGTCAAATCCAGCGCTGAAGCCTGAAGAAGGTCAGCATCCCCCCGCCCACCCCCGCCATCAGCGCAAGCACCCCCCAGAAGGCCTGAGGGTGGTGGGCAAAGGGCAGCGCGATGTTCATCCCGTAGATGCCCGACACCAGCGTGAGCGGCAGCATGATCACGCTGATGGTGGTGAGCACCTTCATGACCTCGCTCGTCTGGTAGCTCGTCAGCGAGGTGTGCGTGTCGTTGAGGCTCTCCGTGATGGTCTTGAGGTCCTCGAGCGAGTCCCAGATCTTGCCGAGGTGGTCCGAGATGT
>JAYKHL010000148.1:0-2526 GCA_035284865.1 Candidatus Sericytochromatia bacterium
CGGCCCAGCTCGTCCGGCACGGCCACCGCGCCGCGGGCGAGCCCGGAGGCCACCACCTCCTCGCCGAGGCGGGCGAGCAGGCGCTGGCGCTCGTCCTCGGGCAGCGGCGGCGTGTAGTTGAAGAACAGGATGCCGACGCGGGCAGGGAAGGCGACGGCGGATGAGCGCCGCAGCAGGTCGCGCACCTCGGCCTCGTCCGCCGAGGCTGCTCCCGTCTCGCTGATCAGGCTGGCAATGGCGTCCAGGCCCTGCTTGCTCAGGCTGGGGCTGGTGTAGGCGGCCGTCTGGGCCACGGGGTTGCAGCCCGTCGCCAGCCAGGCCACACAGAGGGCGGCCACACGCACCCGGGCAGCATTCACGGGAAACCTCCTCGGAGACGGTGGCCGGCGCCGCAGCGCCCGGCCCGGCCAGCGGCCGTCGGACCCCGACAGTAGCACGGCCTGCCCCCCCGGGCAACGTCCTGGCGGCGAGCCTGGGGACGCCCTGCTGGCTGAGCGGGGCCGCGACGGGCAAGGGCCGGGGAGACGCCTCGTCACCCCGGCCTCGCTCCCAGCCCGCGCCTCAGTTCGCCGGGATGGGGTCCGCCGCGCCGGCATCGCCAAGGGGCGCGTCGCTGCTCGGCAGCCCGACCGCCTCGTCGAGCTGTTCCAGCGGCTCGGAGGGGGCAAGGTCCGTCACGCTCAGGCGAATCTCCCCACCGGCCACCTGGGCCGACACCTCCCCCGGCCGGCCCAGCTTCACGAACAGGCGGGTGAGGGGGTAGCCGGCGTCCGGGATGGCTGCCATGGTCCACTGCGCGAGCGCGTGGCCCTGGTTGCCGCCTGACCGCAAGCCGGAGAAGGTGGGGGCGGCTCCCGTGATGTCGAGGTAGGCCTGGTCATCCCCCAGGCGGTGCAGGCTGAGGGCCCCCGGGTCGAGCCGACCCGCGACGGGCAGCCGCAGCGCCGCGGCCTCGGCGTCGTAGCGGGCCTCCCCGATGCGCGGGAGGGCCAGCCGGGCGGTGGGCATTGCCGCCACCGCGATGGGCGCCGCGGCCGCGGCCGCGCCAGCCGCGCGCGTCGCGGGTGGCACGGGGTTGTTGACGACCGCCACGCCGGGCTGCACCAGCGCGATTCGAAGCTCGGTGCCGTCGATCTCGAGGCGCGGCCGGGCTCCGTTGACCAGCCGGAAGGCCAGCCGCGTGATCGGCCGGCCGCCGGGGGCCGCCTGGGAGGCCATCGCCCAGCGGGTGATGGGGCCCTCCGCCACGTTCTCCGACCGGCTGCCCGAGAACGTCGGCTTGGCGCCGGGCATGTCGATGTAGGCCCGCCCGTCCCCGAGCCGATGGATGGCGAGCTGGTCCCGGTTCAGCACGCCGTTGAACGGCACGCGCAGCATGCGCCGGCTGGCGTCGTACTGCGCCTCGCTGACCTCCGCCGAGGCCGCCGTCAGCTTCTCGATGGGCTGGGCCGGCTCGATGGGCGGCACGAAGGCAGCGACCCGGGTTGCCGCCGCGACCTGCACCCGGCGGGGCTGCGGGGCGGCCCCGCCCGTCGCCTGCCGGTGGGTCAGGGGCACCACGGGGGCGGCCACGGGCGGCTCACCCTCCGGCTCGCTGCGGTCGGCCAGCACGTCCGAGCCGAGCACCCAGCCGTCGACGGGGGCCCCGTCGGCCTGCAGGGCGATCATCATCTGGGTCGGGCCGTGCTTGCCGGCCTTGGCGTACTCGCGGTCGTCCTGCGAGGCGTCGACCACGTCGACGATCGGGTCGAAGGTGATCGGGGTGGCGGCCTCCGGGGCCGGGGCCGCGAGGGCGCCCAGGCCCGTGGCCCGATCCGCGCTGACCTCGCTTTCAAGCAGGGGGTCGGGGTGCCGCTGGAACGCCGCGAGGGGCGCGTGGTGCCCTGCTGCCAGGGCCAGCAGCCCGGCGGAGGTGCCCAGCACCCCGAGGGTGATCGAGAGGCGCTGCACGTTCACGCGAAATTTCTTCATGGCGGGTTCCGGGGACCTTTCGGCGTCCGGCTGGCTGGCGGACGCCCCAGTCAGGTGGGCAAGCGATCCCATCGTAGGCGCTGGGCGGCCTGGCGGCGGTGATCGCATCCACAAGGGTTCTGTCACCCCGGCGCCGGGACGATCTTGAATTGCTATATAACTATGTAGTAATATTTGCCCCATCCTCTTTCCCACCCCAAGCTGCTTCGCCGGCAGGCGCTCGAGACGCTCGGCGAGGTCGGGCACCGAGTCCGGCACGGGCGAGCGCGCCACCGCGTTCACCACCACGCGGTCCATCGCGATGCCGACGTCGTCGCGCAGCCGGGCCACCAGCTCCGCCGTCTCGCGCGCGGGCAGCTCCTCGGCCAGCGCCACGGGCAGGAGCAGCGTCTCGTCGGGGTGGCGGACCATCTCCTCGACCCAGCCGGCGTGGCGGCGCAGCGGCCCGGCGCGCACGGCCGACACCACCACCCGCGGGACGTCGAGGAAGGTGATGCCGTGGCCGGTGGCGGGAGCGTCCACCACCAGCAGGTCGAAGCGTCCCTGCTGCCCGAG
>JAYKHL010000149.1:0-6779 GCA_035284865.1 Candidatus Sericytochromatia bacterium
GAACAACGCCTACATGGTGCTCAGCCACGACCTCAATGCCACCTGGAAGGGGCAGCGCGTCACGTGGCTGGTGACCCACTTCGGCTTCCAGGCCAACCTGAGCTTTGGGGCCCGGTTGATGGGAGGCTTCGAGCTGCCTCTCGGAGAAGCCGCCGCCCTCGTGGGGGACGTGTTGGGCCCCATCGGGTCCAGCCAGCGCGCGTTTTTCAACCTTGGCGCCACCTACAGGCCGACCCGGGACTGGCAGGTCAGGCTCTACACCCTGGGAAACGAGGGCCCCGACCTGCTGGACCGAGACTACGGCCTCTCCTTGAGCTTCTCGGGAAACTTCCTGGGAAACGGGCAGGGGGGCGCTGAGCGAGCCGGAGCTCAGCGCCCCGTCCGGCAGCCTGCTCCGGCGGCTGTCTCCACCGCCGCGAGGCCGACGCCCATGCCGGCTCCCACCCCACGCGCCACCCCCAAGCCGACGGCGCGTCCGGCAGCGCCTCCCTCGCCGCCGGTGACGCCGGCTCCACCGGCGACCGCAAGCCCGGCGGCCAGCCCCCACCCTGTCCGGGTGGAAGCCAGCCCCGAGGTGGTCGAAGAGGCCCACGGCCTCGTGCCGGTCGGGGGCTCCGTGCGCGACGATCGGGGGCGCCCCCTGGTGGGATGGAGCGTGGGCGTGGTGGGAGGCGAGGCCCGACAGCAGACGGGCCTGGATGGACAGTTCAAGCTGCAGCTGGCGCTCGGCCCCTACGACCTGGAGGTGCGGGATCCCCAGGGCACGGTGGCGGTGACCAAGCCCATCCGCCTGGTCACGACACGCGGGCTCGAGCTTCCCATCGTGGTGGCCGTCCCGGTGGGCACGCTGGCGGGGACCGTGCTGGACGGCGTGACCCGCCAGGCCCTCAAGGGCGCCAAGGTCCGGCTGGTGCGCGCCGGGCAGACCCTGGATGGGGAGACCCGGCAGGACGGCACCTTCGGGCTGACCGATGTGCCCGTGGGCGACTACCGGGCGACCGTGACGCGCGAGCACTACCGCCCTTACGACGCGACCATCACCATCGCCAGCAAGCAGGAAGCCACGCTGCAGGCCCTCCTGCAGCCACGCCCCGGCTCCATCTCCGGCCGCGTGACCACGCCCAAGAGCCAGGGCGTGGCGGGGGTGTCGGTGGCGCTGCCAGGGCTCGGCCTCGAGGCCCTGACGGACCGCAATGGCCAGTATCGGTTCCCGGAGGTGACCCCCGGACAGCACAAGGTGGTGTTCAAGCAAGGGGTGCGGCAGCTGGCCATCTCCGTCGTGCGCGTGGCGGCCGACCAGGCCGTCGAGGAGCACCTGCGCACCACGGCGAGCGACGACCCGGCGGCGCGTGGGGGCGTGCTGGCCGGCAACGTGGTGGATGCGACGAGCCGGCGCCCCCTGGTGGGGGCCAAGGTGGTGGTGGAGTCACGGGACCTCACGGTGCTGACCATCACAGGACCAGACGGCACGTTCCGCGTGACAGACCTCCCCGCCGGGCGCTACCGTGTCTCCGTCTCGCGCCCAGGTCATACGACGGCGAGCACCCAGGCCTCCGTGACCAGGGACCGCGGGGCGCACGTCACCGTGCCGCTGGCTCGGAAGCGGTGAGGAGGTGGTCGTGCCAACCCCCTTCGCCGTGGCCGCCGCCACCCCCCCCCCACCGGTGCTCACGCCAGAGGCGGCGGCCGTGCTGAGTGGCCACCAACCGCTCGACCCCGGCGTGGCCCACGATGCCGCGCTCTGGCTCTGGCAAGCCGCGTGGAGTGTGGGGCTCATCGCCGTGCTCGCCTGGGTGGCCCTGAGGGCCTGGGACTGGGTTCTCGCCAGGTCGTTCAGGGCCTTCGAGTCAAGGCTGCCGGAGGATGCAGCGCGCCGGCTCGCGCGTCGCTTCAAGACGGGCCAGGACGTCCTGCGAAGCGTGGGCAAGGCGGGGATCTCGTTCATCGCGGTGACGATGGCCCTCTCCCGGGTCGGGGTGAACGTTGCCCCGGTGCTTGCCTCCGCCGGGATCCTGGGGCTCGCCGTGGGCATCGGCGCGCAGAGCCTGGTCAAGGACGTGATCAGCGGCTTCTTCATCATCATGGAGGACCAGTATGGCGTCGGGGACCTGATCGAGGCCGCCGGCCATACGGGACACGTGGAGCGCATGAACCTTCGCATCACGCAGATCAGGAGCAGCTTGGGGGCCGTCATCACCCTGCCGAACGGCCAGATCACGAACGTGGTCAACCACTCGAAGCAGTGGTCCCGCGCGGTCGTGGACGTGACCGTGCCGCTGCGGGTGTCCACGGCGCGGGCCCTCGCCGACCTGAAGGGGGCAGCCGCCAGGCTGGCGGCGGACCCTGAGGTGCTGGAGGAGCCCGAGGTGCTGGGCCTGGAGTCCCTCAAGGACGACAGCTACGCGGTGCGCGTCCGGTTCAAGACGGCCCCCCTTGCCCACTGGCGGATCGCCCGGGAGTTCCGCGCCGCGATGACAGAGGTCGCCCTGAGGTGGCGCACGGGCGGCGCCCCGACCGAAGGGGCCGACCGCTGATCCGCGAGACCGGGTCTTATGTTAAGCTGACGAGCGGTTCGCCCCTGCCCAACCGCCCGAGGAGCCAGGCTGCACCTGATGGAAGACGCTGCGATGAGACGTGAGTGGAGCACCTCCGAGGTGGCCCGCGAGCTCGGCATCTCGCCCTCGCTGGTCCGCACCTGGGTGGCCTACATGAGCTGGGAGGTGCGCCGCAACGTGGAGGGCCACCGCGTCTTCAGCGACGAGGACGTGGCCCAGCTTCGGGGCCTTCGCGAGTGGCTGGACCGCGGCAACACCCTGCGGGAGTTTCGCAAGGAGCGGCAGGGCGAGGGTCCCTTCGACCCTCGGCTGGAGCTTCGCAACGGCCTGCGCCGGCTGCGCGAGCTGCACTCCCAGGAGGAAGCCCTGCTGGCACGACAACGCGCCCTGATCGATCAGTGGGCGGAGGGCCGCGAGGCCTTCCTGGCCCGGCTGGAAGGTCTCACCGCGCGGGCTGAGGGTGCGGCCGATGCGGGGGGGCCGCTCGCCGGCCCGCCACCCCAGCCCGACGGAGCGGCCATCGCCAGCCAGGGAGAGACGGTGCAAGGGGTGCTGAAACAGCTGCTCACGGCGCTGCTGGAGCGGCAAGGCAAGCTCCAGCTGCTCGGGCGCCGGGAGGCCGAGGGCCGCGCGTACCTCGACTACGTGGGCCCGGGAGGCCGCCTGCAGTCGGTCGAGGACCTCTGTAGCTCCGAGGCCGATCGCCGGATGCTCGACACCGTTCTCAACCTCATCACCACCACGGCACCGGCCCGAAGCTGAGGGACCGGGGGCTAAGGTTCAGCAAAACCGAGGCTAAGATCGCACGCAAGTTGAAGCGCCAGGGCGCCGACAAGGCCCTATGCCCCCCCGCCTCGCGCCGTGCCTGCAAGCCCTTGTCGTCTGGTTGGTCCTGGTGGGTCTGCCCGGCTGCGGCGCCGCCGGGGGACCGTTCTCGGCCCTGCGGCGAGCGCCGTCCCTGGCCGCAAGCAGGGGCAGCAGCCCCGACGGCGCGCTGGTTCGGGCCCTGGCTCTCCGCGCCCATGCGGCGCTGTCCGCCCTGGACGTCACCTATGCGGAGCTCAAGCTCAACACGCCAGGGGGGCGGCGCTTCACCCCGGAGCAGGAGGTGCGGGTCCGTGAGGGCCTCCTCCCCGCCATCGTCCGGCTGGACGAGGCAACAGGCCTCATCGCGGCCCGCCTCCGTCAGGACGCCCACACGGGCCAGGTGCGAGCCTTCGCGGGCCGGTTCGAGGCCCTGACCCCCCGCACCGGGCCGGATGCGGCGCCAGAGCCCACGGCCACGGCGTTGCTGTTCCGCGTCAGCCAGCTCCGCGTCCAGCTCGGGGCCGTGATCGACTTCGCCATCGAGCAAGGCTGGCTCACGGAACTGCCCGCCCGACCCGCCGCCGACCGCGCTCAGATCGCAACGGGTTCCTGACCCCCCACCACGGCCTCGATGCGCGTCTCCTCGGCGTCGAGGAAGAAGTTGACGTAGCAGCCGGAGCCATAGTCGAACCAGAGCACCCAGCCGTGCTCGTAGGGCCGCCTCCCGCTGTTCAAGATCTTGCGTGGGGTCCCGGGCGGCAGGAGGTTCAGGGCGATGCCAACGGCATCCGCAGCCCCCTCGGCGGAATTTGCCAGCGGGGTGTCGAAGAAGAAGACCTCCTTCTCCACGCGCTGGTCAGGCCCCAGCTCGATGGCCGTGCGACCGGCAAACTGTTTCCTGGAGCGATCGGACACCCAGACGTCGCGGTAGATCAGGCCCTCCTCGCCATCTGCCGCCTCGTAGCGGTCGATGGCCTCCCCACTGACGGCCTCGAATTCGGCCCGCGTCATCCCCACCTGGGCGGCCGCAGGCCCGGCCCAAGCCCCCCACAGCCCCACCGCCAGCGCGAGCGCCAGCGCCCCCGAGCAGGCCCCTGCTGGTGCCGCGCCCCGGGCCATCCCCCCCCGCCCCATCCCTGCCTCCCCCGGGGCTCTCACCACGCCCCTCGGGACGATGGTAGGCGCCGCGGCCCCCGGGGAAAAGGCGCCCTTGGACGGTGGCGATCGTGGGTTCCGGACAGGGGCGCTCGTGGGGCGATAGCCAGCGATGCCCGGGGGGCATATGATCACCGAGGCATCGCCGGCAGGGGCGGCCCTGCCGCGCAGCCGGAAAGCGAGCTTGGGCCCGATGTGGCACGACAACGGCTTCGAAGCGTTCGATGCCCACGTGGCGCTGCATGATCGCTCGCAGTTCGAGGTGCAGTTCACCTACGGCATCTCGCCCGAGCACCTCACGCACGGTCAGGCGTGCGAGCACTACCGCGTGGAGGCTTACTACTTCTTCCCGTCCAACATGGGCATCACCGCCCTCAACCTCCCGCGGGAGGAGTTCTACCGCAACGTCCACGCCTACTACCGCTTCAAGACCCCCGAGATCGCCGAAGAGGCCCTGCTGGATCCCCTGAACCGGCAGTCCCCGCTGAACGCACTCTCCTTTCTGTTGAAGCGGCTGTCGATGGGCCTGCCGCTCGAGGCCGCCGCCGCAGGCGCCGAGGCCCGCCTCTTTGGCACGGTGCTGAGCCAGGCCATGCGCCAGCGGCTGCGCGCGGTGGAGCAGCAGCTCACGCGGGCACGCGCACAGCAGGAAGCCGGCCCCTGGCGCGAGCTGGAGGGCCTGACCGGCGAGATGGTCCACGGCATCGCCGGGGCGCTCGAGAAGTACCGGGGGCTGCTCGCCGACTACAGAAGCCTGGAGGCGCACGTGCCGGCGACGGTGCTGCAGACGCTGCGCCACGTGGATGAGTTCCTGACCTACCGCTTCGATCACACCCTAGCGGCCCTGAACTTCGGGCTGACGGCGTCGTGGGAGGCCCCGATCCGCCTGGATGCTGCGGCTGCTCTGGTGCAGCACACCGCGGAGGGCGAGCTGGAGCACCGGCGGCGCGAGGGCTACGTGCACCTCTCCCCGGGCGACGAGCAGGCGCTCTCGCTCTACACGTATCGCTCGGGCGCGCTGAAGAAGCTCGTGGAGCAGGTGCTGTTCCTCGACGTGCGAACGGTGCAGCAGACCAACCGCTGGCGCAACCTGGCCGCGATGCTCGGGGCCATGTTTGCGGCCATCTTCGCGGGCTACACCGACCGCAGCGTGACGTTGCCGCTGTACCAGCACAGCCTGTGGATCGCGCTGACGCTCTTCGCCATCTTCTATGTGGCCAAGGACCGCATGAAAGAGGTCTTGCGCGAGTATGTCTGGGAGCACGTGTCCCACTACTTCCCCGACAACAGGCTGACGATCCAGGACCCCTCCACCGGCTCTGAGGTCGGGCGCTGCCTGGAGAAGGTGCGGTTCATGGCCAAGGATGCCGTGCCAGGTGACGCCCTCGGCGCGCGGAACTTCTCGCACGTCGTGGATCTGGACTCCGAGCGCAAGGAGACGGTGGTCCTCTACCGCAACGACCTCAAGCTGTACGCGCGCGAGATCCTCAGCGAGCACCAGCGGCGGACCCACATCAAGCACATCGTGCGCTTCAACGTGGAGACGCTGCTGGCCCGCCTCGACAACCCGACCTCCCAGGTCCAGTTCTACGATGCCGAGAGCCAGCTCTTCTGCCGCCTGCGGGCCCCGAAGGTCTACCACCTCAATGTGGTGTTCCGCCTCACGCGGCGCGAGGGTGGTCGCCGGATGCAGGCGCCCCTGCTCCGGCGCATCCGCGTGGTGCTCGACAAGAACGGCCTGCGGCGCATCGATCTGGTGCCACTGGAGGCGCCGACCGGTCAGCCAACGGCGGTGGGCCGCTCCCTGGTGAAGACCGAGGAGCCGCGCGTGCAGGAGGACCCGCTCTGCTGAGCCCGCGTCTCAGTGCAGGGCAGCGTTGAGCTGCATCAGCCGGTAAGCCACGTGATTCGCATGGTCCACGGCGTCGTCCGTCTGGTCGAGGATGTCTTTCCACTTGAGCAGCGCAAGCAGGTCCGACGGGTTATCGAACAACGCCTCCAGCCCCTGCCTGTAGACGTCGTCAGCCTGATCCTCGAGCGCGACCACCCGCAGACAGGCATCGTCAATCTCCTTGCGGAGGTGGCGCTGGGGCAGCCGCTCAAGGGCCTGCCGCAGGTTGGAGCAGCAGTCCCGCAGGATGACCACCATGCGCAAGAAGGTGT
Organism: Candidatus Sericytochromatia bacterium; assembly: GCA_035284865.1. Taxonomy (GTDB): domain Bacteria; phylum Cyanobacteriota; class Sericytochromatia; order S15B-MN24; family JAQBPE01; genus JAYKHL01. Next base: position 6,681 of record JAYKHL010000149.1, read on the forward strand.
CCGGGGGAGCCTCCACCCGATACAGCAGCAGCGTGTTGGAGATCTTCAGGGCCCAGTCGACGATGTCGTCGAGCTCGGCGGTGAGGGCGTAGATCGCCT
>JAYKHL010000150.1:0-12022 GCA_035284865.1 Candidatus Sericytochromatia bacterium
CATTCTTTCGGAGGACCTCGAGCGCATCTTCGGCGCCTTCGAGCAGGCGGGCAGCTCCTCGGCGCGTGGTGGGGCGGGGCTGGGCCTCTCCATCAGCCACCGCTACGCTGAGCTGATGGGGGGCTCCTTGACGGTGACGAGCCAGATCGGGGCGGGCACCACCTTCGTGCTCAGCCTCCCACTCGAGGGTGCCATTGGCGCGCTCGGGGGGACCGAGCCCGAGCCGCCCCCCGGCCGTGGACGCACGCTGGGCCGGCGCCCGCGCGTCCTCGCCGTGGACGACGAGGCGGACAACCGCGAAGTCCTGTCCCAGATGTTGCAGGCGGACGGCTTCGAGGTCACGTGCGCCGTCGATGGGCCCTCGGCGTTGGCTGCAGTGCAGGCCTCGCCCCCGGATCTCGTCGTGATGGACTACCGGATGCCGGGGATGGACGGCCTCCAGGCCACCGAGGCCCTGCGCATGATGGCGCCGCCCTTCACCGGCCCCATCCTGGTGCTCACCGCCTCGGTGTTCGAGCGCCTCGATGAGCGGGCCATCCGGGCTGGCGCCAACCGCTACCTGCGCAAGCCGGTGAAGCGTCAGGACCTGCTGGCCGCAGCCTGTGAGCTGCTGGACATCGATCCGCCGGCTGAGACAGAGGTGCCTGCCGGGGGGCACCCCAACGAGGGGGCGCCGGAGCCCATCGAGGCGGCGCTGGCAACCCAGCTCCGGGAGGCGGTGGCGCAGTGTGACTATGGCAGGCTGATGGCGCTCTCGCAGCAGGTTGCAACGACGCATCCCCGGCTCTCTCAGGTCGCAGCGGCGGCGGCCTCCAGCTTTGACTACGAAGAGCTGTCGGCGCTGCTCGAGACGGCCAGCGTCACCTGAACCCCGCGGTCACGTCGAAAGGACGGCCCCATGACGACCCTGCTATTTCCGGGCCGCCACCTCGTGAACACCCGGTTCCAGGAGTCGTGCCTCCTCGCCGTGCTGGGTCGGACGCTCGACGGCGAAGCGTTGCTCGGCGGGCCTCCCCCGAGGGGGGCCGTCACCGACGTCGTCTTTGCCGTCACCTCGGCCAACCAGAGCCACTCCCGCTACAATCCCCTGCCTTTTCATGCCCGGGCCCTGGGGGTCGATCGCTTCGGCCGGCAGTTGCGCGAGGCTCTGGGGATCCGGTACCGGATCGTGGGGGTCCCGCACTTTAACCCCACCGAACGGTTCTGCGCGCACGTCTTGAAGGCGATCGCCGAGGAGACGGAGGACGACCTCACGCTCACACCGACCGACACCGTGGTGGTGTGCTCGACCCCCGGCCTCATCGAGGAGTGGGCCGAGCTCGGGTTCGCCGTCATGCCGGCCGAGCATGCCGGCGACACGGCCCCGCCCCGGGCCGAGCGCCCCATCGAGCTGGTGCGACGGCTCGCCGAGCTGGGGGAGGACTGGCCCCAGGACCCGGCGCTGCGTCAAGCCTTGGCGCCTGCTTGGTTCTCGCTTTTCCTCGACTTCCCCGAGCTGCCGCGGCGCATCACCCGCCTCTACCGGGATCCCCTGCTCAACGATGAGGGCAGCCTGACCGAGACGCGCAACTACGGCACTTACGCCCGGGCCATGGACAGCATCATCGACCTCAAGTTCCAGGAAATCCGCCCCGGCCTCACGCCGGGCAAGATCGTGGACGAGGGCTGCGCCGATGGTGGCCTCCTCGCGCGCATTGCGCGCGAGTTTCCGGATTCGGACCTGATCGGCATCGACATCGCCGCGGAGTTCATCGCGCGCGCGCACGAGCGGCAGCGTGCGGGCGAATTCGGGGGCACGTTCGTCCACTTCCACCAGCGCAACCTGCTCTCCCCCATCTTCCGGCCGGCCTCGATCGACACCACCATCTGCAACTCCACGCTGCACGAGCTGTGGAGCTACGGGGACGAGCGGCCCACGGTGGAGGCTTACCTGGCCGAGAAATTCCGGCAGACGCGCCCGGGAGGCACCCTGGTGATCCGCGACGTGGTGGGCTTTGCGGACCGGGACCGCCCGGTCTGGATGGTGTGCGACGAGACGGATGGCAGCAACGAGGACCCGACCCGCGAGATCGCCGACCCGGAGGCCCTGGCCGTCTTCCTGGGAGGGCTCTCCACCTGCGCACGCTTCCTGCGCTTCGCCCGGGACTTCCAGGCGGAACTGCGGGCCCAGGGGCGCCGGGGTCCCGAGACCCAGGTTCGCTACGAGGCCGGGGCGATTGGTGGCAAGCCGGCCTTCAAGGTGCGCTTTCAAGATGGCATCGAGTTCCTCACGAAGGTGACGTACGTCGACAACTGGGCCAGCGAGATGAACGAGAGCTTCGCCTTCTGGAGCTTCGACGAGTGGAAGGCAGCGCTGCACCGGGCGGGGTTCCACGTCGTCGAGAGCTCGGTTGAGCCCGAGCTTGGCTCGCGGGCCTACCTGAGCGCCTGGCGGGTCGCCCATGACTTCAAGGACCGGGTGCGGTTCTACGGGGACCCCGCGGGAGGGGTGGAGCTGCCGCTGCCCCCCACCAACATGGTCCTCATTGGCCGGCGACCCTGAGGCCGGGCCATTGGCGGTGACCGGCAGCCCCCCCGGCGACGCCGCGGACCAGGCCGCGGCCAGCCCGGTGCAGGCCTGTTCCTGCTACCATGACACCCGCGTATCCCCCCGGGCCCCCTCGGCCCGCCAGAAAGGAACCCTGATGCCCGTCGAACTGCCCAGCGGCCTTGCTTACGACATCCTGCAGCCCGGCGCCGAGGACGCCCCGGTGGCGGCCACCGGCCAGGTGGTCACCGTGCACTACACGGGGCGCCTCACGAATGGCTCCGTGTTCGACTCGTCCCACTCCCGCAACCAGCCCTTCAGCTTCGGCCTCGGCCGTGGCGAGGTGATCCGCGGCTGGGATGAGGGCGTGGCTGGCATGCGCGTGGGGGAGACCCGCAAGCTCACGATTCCACCCGAGCTCGGCTACGGGGCACGGGGCGCGGGCGGCGTGATCCCCCCCAACGCCACGCTGGAGTTCGAGGTAGCGCTGCTCGCGGTGCGGTAGTCCGGCCCTCGTTCCTGCCGCCAGGCGCAGAGCCCCCGCCCCGGGAGGGGGGGGGCTTCCTTGGTGAACGCCCCCGAGCCGAGGACGGGGCGCACAGGCCCGAGCACCCCGTCACGCCCCGACCAGGGTCGCCTCCCGCGCTCCCGGCGCCGGATCGACCGGCGGGGTCAGCGGCAACTCCATCCAGAAGGTGCTGCCGGGGCGCCTGGCCGGATCGCTGTCAACCCCGATGCGACCCCCGTGGCCCGCCACGATCGCCCGGCAGATTGACAGCCCCAGCCCGGCGCCGCCGTGGATCCGGGTCGTGGTGGCATCCACCTGGAAGAACGGCTCGAAGATGCGCTCGTGCAGGTGGGTCGGGATGCCGGGCCCCCGGTCCTCGACCTCCACCCGCACCTTCGCGGATGCCACGGCGAGGCGCACAACGACGCGACCTCCCGGGTTCGAGAACTTGGCCGCGTTGAGCAGCAGGTTGCTGAAGACCTGGCGCAGCTTCGCGTGGTCGGCGATCAGCGACACCGGTCCCCCGAATGCGAGCTGGAGGTCCACCTGCCGGGCCCGCAGCACGGGCCCAAGCAGGCCTGCGGCCTGCACCAGATCCTCGGCGAGGTCGCCGGTGCCCCACTGGAATTGCATCGCCCCCGAGGCGAGGCGAGAGGCATCCAGGATGTCCTGCAGCAGCGTCCCGAGTTGCTCTGTCGCCTGGTCCACCTCCTTGATCAACATCCGGGCCGCCGGGGTGGCCAGAGCCTGCTCGCTGGCCAGCAACCACGTGCCGGTCTTGATCACCGTGAGCGGCGTGCGCAGCTCATGGCTCACGGTGCTCAGAAAGTTGGACTTCATCTCGTCGAGACGGGCCAGCTCGTCGTTCTTGGCCCGCAACTCGTGGGCGACTTCCTGCAACAAAAACACCGCCATCCAAAGACCCACGGCCGCGTGGAGCGCGCCTGAAAAGGCGTGGGCCAGCCAGCCGAAGGAGGTGGCAGCGACCAGCGGGAACCCCAGGGCCCACAAGCCCGAGCCGCCGATGAGCCACCCGAGGCCACGCGCGCCGGACCGACCGAACCGCACCATCCGCCGCGCCAGGCCCAGGTGGGCCCACGTCATGATCGCCACCCCTGGCAGCAGCGCCAGCTCCAGCTGGCCCGTGACCCCCAACAAACCCAACCCGGCCAGGCAGGCGAGGGCACAGGCCAGCTGGCAGCGACGCAGCGGGGTGTCACGGGGCGCCACCGCGGCTGCCGTCTCGAACATGAGCCAGGCCGCCACAAGGTAGACCACCACAATGAGGGCGCTGAGCCAGGTGGGGTGCCCGAGCCTCGAGGCCTCGGCCAGCGCCAGGACAAGCAGGGTGCACGTGGCGTTCAAGGCCGTCCACGCGGTGAAGAACGCCCGCCGGTAGATCGCCGCCAGCACCAGGGAAAGCGCCAGCGGCACCACCATCCCCACCAGGTTCGCCAGCTCCCCGAGCTGGAGGTAAGTCAGTCCGTAGGTCATGGGCCGCTCGTCTGATCGGTCATCGCCTCGTGCGCCGCTCGCGCCCTTGCCCAGCGGCCGGTCCGCGCGGAGCCCCGGGCGTCATCCCGCCGCCGCCACCTGCCTGCAGGCCCACTCCCTTGTCGTTCCTGGCGCCCGGACGCCGCCCTCCGGCCGTCGCCTCGCGCTCAGGGCCTGGTTGTTGTTCGATTCTACCAGATCAGCCCCAGGCTTTCTGCAACGAGGCCTCCAGGGCTTCAGCGGCGTTGTGCATCCGGCAGGGCGAGCAGACGATGCGCCGCCCGGTCCGCAAGGGCCGCAATGGTGATCTGGGGATTCACGCCAAGCGAGGTGGGCAGCAGGCTGCCGTCTGCGACCCACACGTTGCGCAGGCCATGCACGCGGCCGAACGAGTCCGTGACGCCACGGGCCGGATCAGCAGCCATCGGGGCCGTCCCCATCTGGTGGGCGGAGAACAGCGCCAGACGGTTCGGCGCGACCTCGAGCGCGCCGAAGGCCGCATCCAGCGCCGCCCGGCTGGCCCCGCGCCCGATCGGCGGCACGGCGGCTGCGGGCACATGTACCTCGCGCGCGCCCGCAGCCAGGTAGAGCTCCACCAGCTGCCTCAGCCCGCGTCGGAAGTGCCGCCGATCCGCGGGGTGCAGGGCGTAGTCGACCTGGGCCGCGCCCTCGCCGCCGGGGTGCACCCGGCCGCGCCCCTGGTCGTGCACCAGCACGATCGCCGCAGCCATCCGCGTGTAGGCGTGCATCACCCGCTGCGCGGCCTCGCCGGCGCGCAGCATGGTGGAGGCGGCGAGGGCCGGGTACGCGAAGACGGACTCCAGGACGTAGCCCCCGCTCGGATCGTCCGCGTAGGCCCCGTAGTGGATCCCCTCGAACCCGCGCACCTCGTGGTCGAAGACCGCCACCACGGCCGAGGTGGGGTGCAGCGACAGGTTACGACCGAGCAAGGGGGACGTGACGCCGGCCTGGGCCAGCAGACGAGGCGTGCCCAACGCACCCGCCGCGACGGCGACATGCGCGGCTCGCACGCGCAGCGCGTGCCTGCGGCCCGTGCCAGGGTCCGTGACGTGCCCCGTCACGGACCGGACCTGGTCCCCCTCCCGCTCGAAGCCCGTGGCCTCTGCGCGGGCGAGCAGCCGGGCACCCCGGCGGATGGCCCGCGGCACGTAGGTGACCAGCATGCTCTGCTTGCGGTCATAGGCGCAGCCGAGGGTGCAGAAGCCGCTGCCCAGGCAGGCCGTGCGGCTGTGTTCGAACCGCTCCGCCTTCAGCCCCAAGGCCTCGGCTCCCCGGAGGAACAGGCGGCCGTTCTCGTTGACCTCCTCAGGCCGCATCCGCTGTACGTTGAGCACGTGGCGGACCCGCGCCAGGCTAGGGGCCAGCGCGGGCAGCTGGACGTCCTCCACCCCATGCTGCGTGGCCCAGGCGTCAAGGACCTGCGCCGGTGGGTCAAAGCAGATGGCCCAGTTCACGGTCGTGCCCCCCCCCACGCAGCTGCCGTGCAACAGCACGATGCCGCCGTCGGAGGTGGTCCGCGCGCCGCCCTGCTCGAAGAGCCGCGGCATCATCGTCTCCTCATCCTGGGTGAAGTCCCGTCGGGTGTACAGCCCGCCCTTCTCCAGCATCACGACCCGCAGCCCGGCCTCAGCCGCCTCGCTGGCAAACACGGCACCACCGGCCCCCGTGCCGATCACGCACAGGTCCGCCACCAGGTCCACCGGGCCATCATAGGCCACGGGCTCGTAGGGCAGCCATTCACCGGCCATGCGGGGGCTCCTGCGCCAGAGGGTGGGGGGCATCCCAGCTCGGGTTGGGGTTTGCTGACAGCGGGCGCTCGTTGCGCAGCCCCAGCCCGACGTCGAGGCGGCCGACCCAGGGCCCGGGGAAGCCGATCCCCGGCCATGTCGTCGGGCTCATGTAGGTCAGCGTGCCCGTGAGCCGCACGAGCCCCGCCCAGAGCCTGTCGGAGGCCGCGAGGCCAAGGTCGCGCCAGCCTGTCAGGTAGCGACGACGGCGGGTCGGGTCGAGCCCCGCGAGCCCCCGGAGGCTGCCCCCCAGGAACGCCAGCCGATCGAGGGTCTCCAGCATCAACCGCACGTCCCCCTGCAGCTTGGGGGGCGCCACGGCCAGCAGCCGCGCCGCCCGGGCGGCGACCTCCGGGCCATTGGCCCCGGGCTGGCCGTCCACGGAGGGCCACAGGACCTCGCTCGCGAGGCCCAATGTGGCCAGGTGCCCGGGAGCCAAGGCCGCTTCACCGGCCCGCTGGACGGGCGGGCCGCAGCTGGCGAGCGGCAGGGTGGCAGCGAGGCCGACAGAGGCCTGCAGGAAGGCCCTGCGGCTGAGGCGGTGCGGCCTCACCACGGACAAGGCGAGTAGTCCTTCAGGAAGACGCCGAAGTACGGCATCTCCGGCCGGTTCAGCCCGAAGGCGACCGGGTGGTAGATGCGGGCCATCCCGTCGATGATGTCCAGGGGCGGAAAGAAGCCGCGCTCGGACTGACCTCGCTCGCGCTTGGGGGCCGGGTTCTCGTCCGTGACCCAGCCGGTGTCGACGCTGGTCATGAAGATGGCATCCCGCGCGTAGTCCTCCCCTGAGGTGCGTGTCATCATGTTGAGCGCGGCCTTCGCCATGTTGGTGTGGGGGTGGTGGATGGTCTTGTGGCGGCTGAACTGGCCCTCCATGGCCGAGACGTTGACGATGAACCGGCGCGCATGTGGGGAGCGGTTCATCAACGCCCTGAGCCGAGCGTTCAGCACGAACGGGGCAATCTGGTTCACCAGCTGGACCTCCAGCATCTCCGGGGCGCTGACCTCATCCAGCCGCAGCAGCCAGCTGTTCCGATCGCGACTGTCCGCGCGCTCCTCGTGGTCGTGGAGCCGGTCCGCTGGCAGCACGTCGCTGGCGCCCGCCACCGCGACCCCCGTTCGGGGCAGGTCGGCCTCCCCCGCCGCCAGGGTGGCAACGAGGGCCTGAGGGGCCTCCAGGCGAACGAGCCGCCGGGCTTCCTCTGGCACCGCCAGCATCGGCTGCGCCTCCTGGGCCGCCAGCTCCCGGTAGAACCCCGGGGGGCGCCGGATGGTCTGCGCCGCATTGTGGATCAGGATGTCCAGGTGGGGCTCGGTGTCCAGCATGTGCTGGGCAAACGCCTCCACAGCCGGCAGGTTTCGAAGGTCCAGGCCGAACACCTCCAGCCGGTGCAGCCAGGACGCACTGTCCGGCTCGGCATGCAGCCGCTTCGCCGCGGCATGGGGGAAGCGCGTCACGACCAGCACCCGGGCGCCATCGCGGAGCAGGCGCAGCACGACCTCGTGGCCGATCTTCACCCGCCCGCCGGTGACGAGCGCCGTGCGCCCCGTGAGGTCGGCATGGAGATCCCGCATCTGGTAGTTGAACGCGGCGCAATCCGGGCACAGCAGGTGATAGAAGGCGTGAAGGTCCACAAACGGCTGCTTGCAGACATAGCAGGTCTCCGGCTCGTTCAGGCGCCGGGTCGTGGTCCCCCCGGGGGCCGGCAAGGCCTGGCTCGCGTGAAGGGCGTCCCGCTGGATCTGGACCATCTGCGTGGTCGCCTTGAGGGCGCGGTCCGCCACCCCCTGCTCGCGCTTCACCGCTCGCGTGTCGTGCTTCTTCGCCTCGCGGTACACCTTGGCCACGAGGGCGCTCAGGCGATGGTCGCGCGGGAAGACCGTGCGCGTGTCGGCGATGTGCTGGAGCACGCGCAGGCAGGTCTCGAGGTCGGCGGGGGGGAGGTCGGGCGCTGACACGGCTGGACGGTGGTGCGGGGGGGACGGCTGACAGTATACCTGCAGCATCCCACCAATTGGAACGCCGGCGCCCCGCAGGGTCGCCGGCGTCAAGCCCTTTGCCTCTGAAAGGAAAGGGCTGGTGGGGCTGCGCTTTACCATCCCGTTCGGGACCGAAAACCCGGCTCACCCACCACCCGAAGCGTGCCACGGCGGAGGGCCAGGGCCACCAGGCGACCGGACGTCAGGCCCTGCTGGAGAAGCGCGTGTGGATGTCGACGAAGGTGCGCAGGGCAGCGCCCTGGATCAGGTTCATCTCGACCAGCACGGCCTCCAGCGCGGCGCCACTCGCCTCTACCCGGTCCAGGGCGGCGTTCAGCGCGCTCGGACGGATCACGTTGTGCTCGAGCAGGAACAGGGCCAGCGACTTGGGCTCATTCCCTCTCGGGGTCAGGCGGCGGGCCAGGGCCATCACGAACCGCAGCTGTTCGGGGGTCACGAAGCCCATCTCCACCGCCACCTGGCCGAGCGCCGCGGTCTGCCCGGCCCCCTTCCGCTGGTTCTGTTCGTCGTTGATGCGCGCGTACTCTTCCTCGGTGACGAAGTCCCCGTTGAGCAGGATCAGGCCCTGCACCGAGGCCGTGTGGATGCGGGTGCGCCGGTCGATCGCCTCGGCCGAGGCGGCCTGGCTCGCCTGGGCCCGGGGCTCGGGCGGAGCAACGGGCGTCCCTCCCGGCGCCGCCTCGGGGTTGACGGGCGGGGCCTCGAGGTTGGCAGGCCCGGACGCCCCGCCCTCGGTGGGCGCAGCAGGCGCTGCGGCGGCCTGAGCGGCTTCGGGCTCCGCCTCCGGCGGTGGCTGAGGCACCACCGATCCGGCGTCGCGGGGAGGGGGGGCCTGGTCCCCCTGAGGCGGCTCCACGGCCGCAGCGGGCGCGGCCGCTGCGGCTGGCTCCGCCACGCCAGGAGGAGGCGTCGCCGGGGCCTCAGGCAGGAGCGGGCGCACCACGAGGGGGCGCACGCGCTCAGCTCCCTCACCGAGTGCGGCGAGCAGGGCCCCGACGTCGACGGCGACGGGCACGTCCGGCCAGAGCCACCAGCAGCCCCCCTCGATGGCCACGGGGTTGCTGAGGCGCGTCTGGGAAAGGCCTGGCACAAAGGCGACGGGCACGGCCACCGCGACGCCCCCTGCCAGCTCGAAACACCAGCGCCCCCCCGCCAGCGGCATCACCCGGACGGCCCGGGCCCTGGTGAAGGGTTCCCCGGAGGCGGCCACGGCCCCCCAGCTCTCCAGCACCTCAGCCCGCTGAGCGTTGATGGCCACGACCACGTCCCGGGCCGGGCCTGGCGGAAACGCGGCGGGGTCGGGCACGGGAAACAAGCGAACGCGCATCGTGCGGCCTGCCACCCACACCACGACCTCGGCCGGGTGGGTGCCCGGGTTCACCAGCAGCAACGGCCCGGCGGGGGTGGGGAGGGGGGTGGTCACGGCGGATCCTCTGGGGCCATCCCGACACGCTTGCTGCGCACCGGGTGCCCAGCGGGTTATACCAAGCCCTGCGGCGTCCCTCACACCCGCCGGCGTCGGGGCCTCTTCGCCAGCCCCCATTAAGCCATTGTTTGGATTGTGTTTCCTCCTGCAAGGTCCCCCTCTCCCGGGGGCACAAGGTGGCACAGCTTCACGGAGACCACCCCCATGCCTCTGCCTTCCCCGGGCCCGTCGTCGGGTCGTCCCACGCCCTTGCCTCCGACCGCCGGACCGGTGACGCCTCCGGCCGGGGTCGCCGGGGCGCCCGTCTTGGACGCCCCGCCAGGGGGCGAGACGACCGGCCCCGGCATCGTGCAGGATGACGGGACGGTGGTGCGCGCCTCCCTGGAGGCTGCCGTGAGCGGGCTCGTGCTGGAGCACCTGGAGCTGCAGGCGCCGGCCGAAGAGAGCCCCCCGGAGCTCCCCGACGCCGTCGCGGCGGTGCTGACCGGGGCGGCGCTGCGAGGGAGGCCGCTGCCGTTTGCGGCGGCGGCGCTCACCGCCGAGGCAGCGACCGAGGGGGCCCTCCCGACATCGGACGACCAGGGTGCTGCCAGCCTCGTCCAGACGGTCCTCCGCCCGCCCGACCAGGAGGGGCAGATTCAACCCGGGAAGGGAGCGCTCGGGTTCGGGATGCGCGGGCGTCGCCACGCGCTGGTGGGGCGCCTGCAGCGGAAGGCGGTGATGCTGATCCGGGCCGCCCTCACGCTCGGGGACCTCCGCACGGCCCTCCACAAGGCCACCCTGGACCGGGCCACCCCCGGCACGCTGCGGCAGCTGTCGGCCGCCATTGCCCGAATGGAGAGCCTTTGCGGGCAGCTCGAGAGCGCGATCAGCCTGGACGGCGAGGCCCTGGCCCGGCTCGATGCGGCCCTCGATGCGGAAGGCTGAGGGGTCCCCTCAACCGGCTGGCGGCGACCTGGGGCCCCCCTCCCGCAGGCCCGCCCTTGCGAGGTGGGCCTGCTGCCTCGGGCTCGGGGCTGCCCTCGCCGTGGCGCCGGACGGCCTGGCTCCTCCCGAGCCCGCGCGGGCCGAGGCCACCAGGGGGCCGTGCATCGTGTGTCGGCGCCCCATTCCCTGGGTCGGGAAGTGGCGCACGGTCACCCTCGATGACCAGACGTGGATGTTCCACCTCGACGACCCACCTCCCGTGTACTGCCTGCACTGTGAGCACCCGCTGGCCGACAACAGCCCCTTCGGCCCGCCGTTACGCGATGCTGCGGGGAAGGTGGTCTGCCGACGGTGTGCGGCCGACGCCGTCGTCGAGGCTCGGGCTGCCGTCGGCCTGCTGAAAAGGGTCAGAGCTGCGATGACGGGGTGGGGCATGACGTTCCCGTGGGGCGAGATCCCCGTGCGTCTCTGCAGCCTTCAGGCCCTCAGCCGGCTGATGCCGGAGCACCGCGGAGGCCAGCTCTCTGGCGTGTGCCAGGTCGCCTACACGCGCAGGCTGCCCTGGGGCAGCCCCAGGATCTCGAAGCTGGAAATCGCCATGCTGCGGGGCCTTCCGACCCTCCAGTTCGAGCAGACGCTGGCCCACGAGCTGACGCATGCCTGGATGGCCCTGCACGGCTGCCCGCGGGACCAGGCCCCCGCCTTCAGGGAGGGTGCCTGCGATCTCGCCGCGTACTTCTACCTGCAGTCGCTCGGCACCCCTGCCGCAACGCACCTGAAGCGGCGCCTGCAGGCCAACCCGGACCCGGTCTATGGCGACGGCCTCCGGCGCCACCTGCGGTTCGCCCAGGTCCACCGCGTCAGCGGCGTGCTGCAGCAACTCAGGGTGAGGAAAGACTTCCCGCCCGGCTGGTGAGGTCCCCGTCGGACGGGTGCCTGGCGTCGCCCACCAGGCAAGCCACGGTGGGCAAGTCAGCAGGAGCCCACGCCAGAGCAGGCAGGGCCGCCGGCATCAGCCAGCGCAGCTCGGCATGCTCCCTGGCCTCGGGCGTCCCTGCCGCCAGCCGCGCCGTGTAGGTCCGCAGCCGCAGGCCGCCTTCGGCGCCCGCGTGAAGGTGATCGACGAGCAGGCCCTCCACCACGATGGTGCAGGCGAGCTCCTCCGCGATCTCCCGCACGAGCGCTTCCTCAGGGGTTTCTCCGGGCCCGACCTTGCCGCCAGGAAATTCCCAGAGCCCGGGCAGCGACATCTGCGCACCCCGAAGGGCGCACAACAGGGCCCCGGCGGGGTCTCGTATGACGGCTCCGACGACGTCGAGTGGCTGGGAAGC
>JAYKHL010000151.1:0-7808 GCA_035284865.1 Candidatus Sericytochromatia bacterium
AGAGGTCCTGAGCCTCGGGGTTCCAGACCCACCAGAGGTTGGTGGCAAGCTCACGCAGGCCTGAAATCCGGGTCGGCAGCACGGGAAAAACGGAAACGCGTCCAAGCAGGTGCACGCGGCATACTCCTTCTGGGGATGGGCGGCCTGGGCCCGCGTCGGTGAGAGCCCGTGGAAGCCGTCCTCACCGATGAGGGGCTCCAGCGTGGCATGCTAACACGCCTGCCGCCGTCGCGCAGCCCGGTCGGGCCTCGCGCGGCCAGAGCACCGGTCAAGTCGTGAGCGCGAGTGGATGGCGACGGGCTGGCGTCCAGGGGCCAGAAACGACGAGCAAGCGTGCCGGGAGGCACGCGACCGAGACGTGACGACGTCCCTGGGCGTCGGAACGAGCCAGCCGCCGGGCGAAGACTTGATTGGATCTCTAGGCCTCGCCCTCGAGCTCCGCCGCAGCCCGCTCGCTCGCATAGTCCCGCAAGAACTCCGGCAACTCGGTCAGGGCCTCGCTCCAGCCGACCCGCCCCTTCCGGGCCGCCATCAACGCAGGGAGGTAGTGGTGGTCGTGCAGCGCCAGGAAGACGTGCGGGTGATCCTGCGACAGTTGCTCCACCATCAGGTAACCGGCCTCGAGGAACGCCGCCCCGTCGAGATAGGCCTTCATGGCGGGTCCCCCGGGGTCCACCGGATCCTCGACGAGATCCCGGAGGGCCTCACCGGCCTCGTCGAGGGCCTCAAGGAAGGCCTGCACGGCCTCGGCGGACAGAGGGGACGCTGACATCGGGAGCTCCTCACGGTGGGGGACGCGTGAGTCTACCACGGGGGAACACGGCCCGTGGGCCGGCCCCGCACCAGCCGGGTGCCGGGGAAGTAGGCTGCCAGGATGGCGCGGGCGTCGAACCCCGCCCGGGCACGCGCCGCTGCGCCCCCCTGGCAAAGCCCCACGCCATGCCCCAGGCCCCGTCCCGTGGCCACCCACCCGGCGGGCGAGGGGGTCAGCGTGAACGCAAGGCTGCGAAGCCCCCGCCACCCCAGGCGGGGGCCGAGCGCATGCCAGAAATCTCTGCCCGGTACCACCCGGGTCACGCCCCCGGTGAGCCGCACGGCCCCCACGGCCCCTCCAGCCCCGGCCTCCGCGACGATGACGGCCTCCAGGCGAGCCCCTCGGGGCCAAAGGCCCGCCTCGGCCAGAGCCGCAGCCACCACCTCCCGCGACGCGGTCACCCGCCAGGGACCACCTCCCGGGGCCGCCCTGCACCAGTCCCCCCCCTCCCGCCGCCGGTCGGGGGCGCCTCGCAGGTACGGGAGGGCCGCGCCTCCGAACGCGACCTCCGCCGGCACGGTGTGGCCCCCGCACGCCGCGTGCCACACCGTCAGGGCCGGCCGCTGTCGCCAGGCCACCACCTGGCCGGACGTCTCGCGCACGGCCGCACGCTGGGGGCGGCTCTCCCCCGACGCCGTCGCGAAGCGCAGGCAGTGGGTGGCGTCACACAGCGAGGCCTCCGCGTGCCGGGGGGCTGCGGCGGCCCGCGTCGCGAAGGTCCGGATGCACATGGCCAGGGCGGCCTGGGCCGCGGGCGGGGCATCCGCGGGCTCCTCTGCCGCCAGGGCCCCCGAGACGAAGGCCTCCAGCGCGACGCAGGCCAGCGGGGTGACCTCCCGACCGCGCCCTGCCAGGGTCAATCGTCCCGCCACCACCCGGTGCTGGCGCCCCGCCCACAGGCGCCAGGGCCCTCGCCCCTCAGGCCGCCAGCTCGCTGCAAGGCCCTGCCCGCCGGGCCAGCGCGCCCGGACGCTGGCCCCCACTCGCTCGAAGCGAACCGCCGTGCCAGCCGGCACGGCCCGGCTGCCGGCCGGCCCTCGCAGCACCCACGGCACGCGGCTCGTCACCGTCACGGCCTCCACCGGCGTGGCGGCGAACAGCCGCACCGTGACCCAGGCCGGCAACAGCACGCCCGCCGCCGCGAGGGTCACGGGCACCCCCGGGCCAGCCAGGCCTGCAACACCTGCCGTGCCAGGGGGGCCGCGCCGGCGCCGCCGCTGGCATCCTCGAGCCGCACCGCGAGCGCCAGCAGGGGCCGCCGAGCCCCAAGGGGCCGAGCGAACCCGAGGAACCACCCCCACGTCCGACCTGAGCCGTCCAGGCGGCCCGCGGTCCCGGTCTTCCCCGAGACCTCGAGGCCGGGCACCGCCGCTTGCCGGGCCGTGCCGCCGAGCACGGCCCGGCGCATGCCAGCGCGCAGGCGCGCCAGCGTGCCGGGCCGGGCAGGCCGCGCGGCCACCACGGTGGCCCCACCCCAGCCCGGGGTGCGCACCGGGCCACCGCTGGCGATGGCGGCGACGAGGCCCGCGCCTTGCAGCGGCGTCAGCCACCAACCGCGGCCCTCTCCGATGGCGTGGACCGGCCTGGCCGGCTCGAGCCCCAGGGCAGGCCCCAGGCCGCACGCGCGGGCAGCCTGCCCCAGGCGGCCGGCCCCCAGGCGGTGCCCGAGCGCCAGGAAGTGGACGTTGCAGGAACGCGCCAGGGCATCCTCCAGCTCCAGCCCGCCGTGCCCGTCTGGCCGCCAACACCGATGCACCGGCGCCGTGGCCCCCGCTCCGGGCTCCCGCCAGGCCCCTCGACACGGCACCGGAGGGCCCTCCAGCCCGGCCTCCAGCCAGGCGAGGCCGGTCACGAGCTTGAACACGGACCCCGCCGGCGTGGCCACCCGGGCTCGCGCCGGGGCGACCAGGCCCCGCAGGCACCCGCTCGGGGCGTCGACGGCCACCACCACAGCCGGGACCCGACGCGCGAGGCGCTCACAGTCGGCGGCGAAGGCCGCAGCCGCCTCCAGGCTCACGCCTCCACCGGCGCCTGCGGCGCTGCTGGTCGCGGCCAGGCCAGCGCGAGGGCCACCGCCACCGCCAGCGTGACGGCAGCAAGCCCGAGCAAGCGCTCGCCGCGCGTCGCGTTCATCACCACGACCAGCCACGGAGCCGCCAGCAGCGCCACGGCGGCCTGGCCCACCAGCAAACCTCCCAGGCGCTCAGGCTCGCCATCCGCCTCTGCCGAGGGTCCTCCGAGCCCGCCGACAAACGCCGCGGCCACCAGGCCCACCAGCCACGCCCCGAGCGCCTCGAGGTGCAGGAAGTAGCCCAGCAGCACCGGGGCAGCCGCGGCAACCGCCAGCGCGGCCATCGCTGCAACAGGGCGTCCCCACCAGGCCCTGGTCGAGGCTGCCACGAGCGTGGGGAACAGGGCCCCTGCCAGCAGAGCCGCCGTCGCGTAGGGGTGCGTCAGATCCACCCCGTAGCCCGTCAGCGCCACGCGATCGAGGAACAGCTGCAGCCACACGCGCACGGCGAACACGGTGGCGAGCAGCAGCACCCAGCTCCGCGCCCGGTGGGCGGGCGGCAA
The DNA here is from genome assembly GCA_035284865.1 of Candidatus Sericytochromatia bacterium. Lineage (GTDB taxonomy): Bacteria > Cyanobacteriota > Sericytochromatia > S15B-MN24 > JAQBPE01 > JAYKHL01. The sequence continues at coordinate 3,389 of JAYKHL010000151.1, forward strand.
CGCAGCCCCCACCGTCGCCAGCCCCAGCCCCCCGAGGGCCACGCCGACGACCCCTGCCAGGCGGGCATCCACCACCATCAACAGCCCCCCGCCAATCGCGGCAACCACCCGCCCCAGCCTTTCCCACGGGCCTGGGCCGGCCAGGCCTGTCGCCAGGCCTGCGCCCCCCACGGCGCCCAGCGCTGCACAGGCCCACCAGGCAACGGGCAGCTGGAACAGCCCGGCGAGGAGCACCCAGGCGCCTGCCAGCCCGAGGCCCCCGGCCGCGAGCGCCGGTTGTCGGGGAACGGCGCGGGCAGCCACGCCGGCTGCGCCCGCGAGCGCCAGCCCGGCCCCCAGCGCGAGCGGGACGCCCAGCGAGCCGTCGGGCACCAGGCGATCGCCCCAGGCCACCAGCCCGCCCAGCAGCGCCAGCGGCGCGAGGGCACCGGCAGCGACCGCCGCTCCGCTGGCCGCTGCCAGCGCCAGGCGTCCCAGCGCGAGCGCCGCCAGGGCCCCGATGATGGCGTTGGCGAGGTCCGCCCGTGGCGCCACCAGGTGGGTTGCCACGCCCAGCCCCGCCACGCCCAGCAGCAGCACGGCGAGCTCGCGTCCCGGCCGCTCCGCGCCTCCTCCCCGCAGCCCGGCCAGCGCCAGCAAGCCGCCCACCAGGGCCCCGCCGGCGGGGGGAGCGAGCCGCTCCGGCCCCAGGGAGGCCCACGCCAGCGTCAGCAGGCCCGCCACGACACCCGCCACCAGCGCGAGGCTGCCCGACACGCCCCGTCTACCGGTCCCGTGCGTCTGCCAGGCCAGCGCCACGCCTGCCACCAGCGCGAGGCCGGTGGCAGCCGGGATGAGCACGCTCGGCGCGATCAAGGGGGGGCTCAGCGATGCAGCCATGCGTCCTCCAGGCCCGGCCCCGCGGCGACCGGGGGATCGGGGCCCGCGCCCAAGTTACCACGGAGCCCGCCCGCATGGGATGGGTGTGCTACCATCAACGCGAAACCTCCCCGCGCATGCCACTGCTCGTCCGTCCCTACCTGCCCGCCGACGGCGCCTCCCTCCTTGCGCGCTTCTCGGCCGATGCCCGCCCGCCCTGGCTGCGGCTGCCGCCGCCCTACGCCGTGTCGGACCTGCTGCTGCGGGCCGATGGGCTGAAGGTGTTCGTGGCGGAGACGGGTCCCGAGGCCGTGGTGGGCCTCGTCGCGATCGACGAGCGCGGGGACGAGCCGCTGCTGGTCGGCCCCCTGCTGCCGGCCGACCAGCTCGCGGACCTGGTCGGCAAGTCCCTGGTGCGCGAGGCCCTCGCGTGGGCTGCGGAAGAGCAGCTCGGGGGGCTGCAGGTGAAGCTGGACCTCGGGGAAGACCACGGCATGGGGTTCTTCCTCAACCACGGGTTCCGGCTCCTCGGCACGCGGGAGCACCTGCTCGCAGCTCGGGCCGGCCAGCTCTCCGCCCCCGCCTGCCCGGAGGGCTTGCGCATCGGCCAGAGCCCGGACATGCTCTCGAGCGACTACCTCCAGCTCTATGCCGAGATTGGCGCCGAGCTGGGTTGGCGGGAGCGGCTGACGTGGACGCGTCCCGAGGTCTTCGAACACCTGCAACGGCCGGACGTGCTCCTGTTCGCGGCCCGGGCTGGCACGAGCTACCTCGCCTTCGCTGAGCTCCGGCTCCACGGGCCTGAGGGCGCCGAGCTACAGCACTTCGGGGTGCTCCCGGCCTTCCGGGGCCGAGGGGTGGGGACAGCCCTGCTGGCCCAGGTGCTCTGGCACTGCACGGAGGTGCTCGGGCACCCGCGTGTCTGGCTCACCACGCAGACGGACGACCACGGCAAGCTGCCATTCGACCCTGCGCGCCACGGGCTGCGGCAGGAGCGCGTGCTGGTGTACCTCGAGAAGCGGATCATCGAGGTGACGCCTGCACGGTACGACCCGAGCTGACCCGGGCCCCGGGGTGCGCCCCCGGGTCGGGCCGCGTGGTAGCATGAGAAGCCGCGCAGCGCCCGCCAGGAGTCCCTCCCCATGGAAGCCAAACTTCGAGAGGTCGAGCACAAGTTCCACGAGCTCACCGAGCTCCTCAGCGACCCGGCCGTGCTGGCCGATCAGGAACGCCTGATGAAGTTCGCCCGCGCCCGCGCCGAGCTCGAGGAGACCGTCACCACCTACCACAGCTGGCTGCGCGTGGCCCAGGAGCTCAAGGACGCGAAGGTCATGCTGCAGACCGAGTCAGACCTGGAGGTGCGCGAACTCGCGGCGCAGGAGGTCGAAGCGCTCACCGGCCAGGAGACCGAGCTGATGGAGCGCCTGCAGATCCTCCTGCTGCCCCGCGACCCCGACGACGACAAGAACATCCTGCTCGAGGTCCGCGGCGGCGCGGGGGGCGACGAGTCCAACCTGTTTGCCGCCGACCTGCTCCGGATGTACACCCGCTATGCCGACCGTCATGGGTGGCGCACGGAGCTGCTCACACTCAACGAGACCGAGCTGGGGGGCGTCCGCGAGGCCGTGCTCTCCGTCAAGGGCGAGGGGGTGTACCGGCAGATGAAGTACGAATCCGGGGTGCACCGGGTTCAGCGGGTGCCCGTCACCGAGGCCCAGGGCCGCATCCACACCTCGACGGCGACCGTGGCCATCATGCCCGAAGCTGAGGAGGTCGACCTCGAGATCAACCCCAAGGACCTTCAGATCGACACCTTTCGGTCTGGCGGCGCCGGTGGCCAGAACGTCAACAAGGTGGAGACCGCCGTGCGGATCACCCACGTGCCGACCGGCGTGGTGGTGGCCTGCCAGGAGGAGCGCTCCCAGCTTCAGAACCGCCTGAAGGCCATGGCGATGCTCCGGACCAAGCTGCTTGCAGCCCTGAACGAGAAGCAAGACGCCGAGCGGTCTGACCTCCGGCGGAGCCAGGTGGGCACGGGCGATCGCTCCGAGCGCATCCGCACCTACAACTATCCCGAGAACCGCGTCACGGATCACCGCATCAAGGTCACGCTCCACAAGCTGGAGCAGATCGTGGGGGGGGACCTCGACGAGCTGCTCGGGGCCCTGATCGCCTACGACCAGCAGGCCCGGCTCGAGAAGATGACGGCCCAGTCTGCCTGAGGCGCTGCCAAGTCCAGGGCCGGGCCCTGAATTTCCTGGGCCGGGCTGCGCTGCGGCTGCGGGTGGGCGGGTAAAAGGGGCCTGACGTTCCCTTCTCGACATCCGCCCGAGGTTCTCCGCGTGCCCACCATCGGCGACGCCCTGTACCAGTCCTCCCGCCAGCTGCTCGACGCCGGCGTCGACACCGGCTCCCTCGAGGCCTCCCTGCTGCTCGGGCGCGCCACGGGGCTTGATCGGCTGCGGCTCATCAACCGCACGGCCGACGAGTTGCCGCCGGAAGACTGGGCCGCCTTCCAGACCCTCCTGGCGCGCCGCCTGCGGCGCGAACCGCTGCAGTACATCCTGGAGGAAACGGAGTTCCTCGGGCTCGCGTTCCACGTCACGCCAGCGGTGCTGATCCCGCGTCCGGACACGGAGACACTGGTGGAGGCCATCCTCGACCTCGAGGAGGAGCGGGGCGCGCCAAGCCCGATCGTGGCCGCAGACATCGGCACCGGCAGCGGCGCGATCGCCGTCAGCCTCGCGAAGTCGTTGCCTTACACCCGGGTCATCGCCACGGACATCTCGCCCGAGGCGCTGGCCGTCGCCCGGCGCAACGCGGCCCGCCATGAGGTCGCAGGCCAGATCACCTTTCGCCAGGGGGACGGCCTGACGGCCCTCGACACCCCCGTGCGCTACCTGATCAGCAACCCGCCCTACATCGCGGAGCACGACCTGCCGGGCCTCGAGCCCGAGGTGCGAGACTACGAGCCCATCGCCGCACTCACCCCCGGCGCGGATCCCCTGCGCTGGTACCGCCTGTTCGCCACGGAAGGGGCCGCCTGGGTGGAACCCACCGGCTGGCTGGCGCTCGAGGTGGGGGCCGGGCAGGCCGACGACGTGGTGGCGCTGCTGGAGGCGTCGGGCAGCTGGGGGCCTCCGCTCGTCAAACGAGATCTGGCAGGCATCTCCCGTGTCGTGTTGGCCCGGCGGCATGGCTGAGCGCCGGGGAGGGCCGCGCCTCCCGGACCAGGCCCCGGGTGAAATAACCTGACATTAAACTGAGAAATGATTGGGACCGAGGTAGTCTACTTATTAGATTCTCAGGCTCGGGGCAACCAGGAAGACACAGGGCCGCTGGACGCCCTCCGTGCCCCCACCGACAAACACCCACCTCGGAGTTATCCGGGAGGCTGGAGGAGGGAACATGAGGAGACGTACGCAAACGCACAACATCATCCACGCGGCCCTGATGGCCGGCATGGGGCTGGTCTTCGTGGGGTGCCAAAGTGCCCCTAACGTGCCGCTGGACGAGCTCGCGGCCGGAGGCCGCCGGGGCGGAGGGCTGCCAGGCCAGACGG
>JAYKHL010000152.1:0-4837 GCA_035284865.1 Candidatus Sericytochromatia bacterium
GCGTCAGGTTCAGCGAAACGATGTCCTGCGCGTCCACGTCCGCGAGCAGGGCCTCCGGCGTGGCCGGACACCGGGCCTCCACCCGCGCGACCGCTCGCCGCAGCGACTCCAGCTTGGAGGCGATCACGTCCCGGTCCACCGTGCCCTCCGGCTCTCCAGGATGCGGCGGCGGTACGGCAGGAAGTCCGCCTGCTCGCGCAGGTGACGGATCACCAGCTCGCCCATCGTGTCGACGCTGCCCCACACGCGCACGCCCGCGGCCAGGATCTCCCCGAGAAGCGGCTCGCCCACGCTGGGCAGCTCCACGAGGTCGATGGGGCGGCCGCTCGCCTCGGCCAGCCGCTCCACGAGCGTCAGCCTGGCCTCGACGCCGAGCGGCTCGGTGGTGGCCACGGCGAGGTCGAGGTCGCTCTCGGGGCCCGCCTCGCCCCGGGCGACCGAGCCGAACAGCAGCGCCACCGTCAGCGTCGGCACACCCCGCAAGACCTCTTGGAGGGAGGCCACGAGGTGGGGATCAGGCTGTTGGCGGGGTCGGGACAAGGCGCCTCCGGGGGGACCCTCGCATCATACCCTGCGGCCCTCGGTGAGGGCGCTCCAGCAGCCCCCTCACCGCTCGGCCCCGAGCCGTTCCAGGACCGCCACGACCTGGTCGCAGGCCTGGCGCTCGTCGAACAGCGCGGCCACCCGCGCCCGGCCTGCCGCCCCCATCCGGGCGCGCAGGTCTGGGTCTCCTAGCAGCTGCTCGAGCGCCTCGGCCAGCCGAGCGGCGTCCCGGGTGGGCACGAGCAGGCCCGTCTCGCCCGCGACCACCTCCTCGCGGCAGCCGCGGATGTCGGTGGCGACGACGGGCAGGCCCGTCGCCATCGCCTCGAGGATCGAGACGGGCAGGCCCTCGCGGTAGGAGGGCAGGGCGAAGACGTCCATCAGGGCGAGCACGGTGGGCACGGCGTCCGTGAAGCCCGTGAGGTGGACCCGCCCGGCCAGCGGCGGGGCGTCCACCCGGGCCAGCAGCGCCTCCTTGAAGGGGTCCCGGTCGCTCGCGAGGGCGTCGCCGACCACGAGCAGGTGGAGCCGGGGGTGGTGTGGGGCCAGCCTCGCGATGGCCTCGAAGAGCTCGCCGAAGCCCTTCTCGCGCACGAGGCGTCCCATGGTGCCGACCACCAGCGCGTCGGGGGGCAGCCCGAGCCGCGCCCGCCAGGCCGCCAGCTCGGCCCCGGGGGCCTGGCCGAAGCGCCCCGGGTCGATGCCGTTGGGCACGTGCGTCACGCGCGCGGCCGGCAGGATGCCGAGCTGCACGGCGGTGGCCGCGTCCTCGCCACTCACCGCGATCATGGCATCCGTCAGGCGTCCGAGGGCCCGCTCCAGCGCGATGTGCAGCCGCCTGGGGCCTGGGGCCATCTCGTCGTGGAAGTAGAACCCGTGGGCGGTGTACGCCACCCGCGGCACCCCGGCCAGGCGCGCCGCCACGCGCCCGAGGGCCGCCGCGATCGGGGTGTGGACGTGCACGAGGTCGAAGCGCTCGGCGCGCATGAGCCGCCACAGCCGCGCGAGGGTCAGGACGTGACCCGCATCGAGCAGCCGGCGGCTGATGGGGATGGGGTGGCAGCGGATGCCCGCGGCCGCGAGGGCCGGGAGCCGGGGCCCCGGCGAGCAGGCCAGGTGCACCTCCCAGCCGCGCGCGCGCATCGCCTGCAGCTGCGGCCGCAGGAAGGCCCAGGCCGTGAGGTCGAGGGCGCAGATGACGAGGAGCTTCACGCCTGCTCGGCCTGGGCCACGTACCAGGGCAGGGCCTCGGCCAGCCCCTCGGCCAGCGCGTGCGTGGGGGCGTAGCCCAGCAGGCGCTCGGCCTTGCCGATGTCGGCCAGGGAGTGGCGCACGTCGCCGGGCCGGAAGGCCTGGTGGTCGGGCGTCAGGCCCGCCACGTGGGGGTGGGTGCGGGCCAGCCCGTCCCGGATGGCGGCGTGCAGCTCGATGAGCGTCGTGCGCTGGCCGCAGGCGACGTTGTAGACCTGGTTCGCGGCGTCGGGGTGCTCCGTGGCGCCGGCGAGGAGGTTGGCCTGCACCACGTTCGCGACGTGGCAGAAGTCCCGGCTGGTCTCGCCGTCGCCGTTCACCACGCAGCGCTCGCCCGCGAGCAGGGTGGCGATCCAGCGGGGGATCACGGCGGCGTAGGGCCCCTCGGGCCGCTGGCGGCGGCCGAAGACGTTGAAGTAGCGCAGCCCGATCACCGACAGGCCGTAGGTGCGGGCAAAGACCCCCGCGTAGACCTCGTCGAAGCGCTTGGTGGCGGCGTAGGGCGAGAGCGGCTCCCCGAGGACGTCTTCTACCTTGGGCAGCGTGGGGTGGTCGCCATACACCGAGCTCGAGCTCGCGTACACGAAGCGCGCCACGCCCGCATCCTTGGCCGCGACGAGCATGTGCAGGAAGCCGTCCACGTTGGCCCGGTGGGTGCCGATGGGGTCGGCGATCGAGCGCGGCACCGAGCCCAGCGCGGCCTGGTGCAGCACCACCTCGACGCCGGCGCAGGCCTCGCGGCAGGCCTGCAAGTCGGTGATGTCGCCCTCCCGGAAGGTGAAGCGGGCCCAGGCCGCGTCCCCGACGGCGGCCCGCACCTCGTCGAGGGAGGCGCGCAGCCCCGTCGAGAAGTTGTCGAGGCCCACCACGCGCTGGTCGAGGCGCAGCAGGGCCTCCACCAGGTTCGAGCCGATGAAGCCCGCGGCCCCGGTCACGAGCCAGGTGCGGGGATGGGCGCGGAGGGCGTGCTGGGTGAGGTCGTAGGGGGTTGGCATCAGAGGCTCCAGTGGTGCACGCCGGGGGGCACCTCGTCGGGGCGTAGCAGGGCCTTGACGTCGACCAGCACCCCGCCCGGCCGCAGCCGGGCGGCCAGCGCCGCGGCCTCCTCCTTGTAGCTGCGGTGCGCCACCGCGATCACGAGGCCGTGCAGGTCCCGGAAGGCCTCCAGCGGCGAGAGCGTCAGGCCGTACTCGTGGCGGGCCTCGGCAGGGTCGGCCAGCGGGTCGTGCACGAGCGGTGTGATGCCGTACTCGCGCAGCTCGGCCAGGATGTCCGGCACGCGGCTGTTGCGCAGGTCCGGCACGTCCTCCTTGAACGTCAGCCCGAGCACGCCCACCCGCGCCCCCTTCACCGGCAGGTCGTGGCTGATGAGCAGCTTCACGAGCCTGCGCGCGAGGAAGGCCCCCATCCCATCGTTGATGCGCCGGCCTGCCAGGATCACCTGGGGGTGGTAGCCGAGCAGCTCGGCCTTGGCCGTCAGGTAGTAGGGGTCCACGCCGATGCAGTGCCCGCCCACCAGCCCGGGCGTGAAGGGGAGGAAGTTCCACTTGGTGCGCGCGGCCGCCAGCACGTCGCGGGTTGCGATGCCCATCCGGTCGAAGATCAGGGCGAGCTCGTTCATCAGGGCGATGTTGAGGTCGCGCTGCGTGTTCTCGATGACCTTGGCCGCCTCGGCGACCTGGATGGAGGGGGCCTCATGGATGCCCGCCGGCACGATCGCGCCGTAGGTGGCGGCGACGCGCGCCAGCGTGGCGGCGTCTTGGCCGGACACCACCTTCACGATGCGCTCGAGCGTGTGCTCCTTGTCGCCCGGGTTGATGCGCTCCGGGGAGTAGCCCAGGGTGAAGTCCACGCCGCAGCGCAGGCCCGAGGCCTCGGCCAGGATCGGCCCGCAGACCTCCTCCGTGACGCCCGGGTAGACCGTCGACTCGAACACCACCACGCTGCCGGGCCGCAGCACCTGCCCCACCGTGCGAGAGGCCGCCTCGAGCGCCCGCAGGTCCGGCTGCCGCCCCTCCGTGATGGGCGTCGGCACGGCGACGACGAAGAAGGTCGCGTCGCGCAGCGCGGCCGGGTCGCTCGTGACGGTCAGCCCGCTGGCCCGCAGCGTCTCGGCGGCGACCTCGCCCGTGCGGTCGTGGCCGGCCTCCAGCTCGGCCACCTTGGTGGCGTCGATGTCGAAGCCGACGGTGCCGGGGAAGCGGCGCGCGAAGGCGACGGCCACGGGCAGGCCCACGTAGCCGAGGCCGACGACGGCGAGTTTTTCTGACATGGGCACCTTCACGCAAGCGGGGGACGACGGGGACCCCCATTGTTCTCCAGCCAGGCCTGGAACATCAAGATGTTCCAGAGCTCATAGGCCGCATTCAGGCGGCCGCTCAGGTGGCCCTCCCAGCGCGCCCGCACGAGCCCAGCGTCCAGGAAGCCCTCCTGGCGCAGCCGTTCGGGCGCCAGCAGCGCCTCCGCCCACTCCCGCAGCGGGCCGCGCAGCCAGGCGTGGATGGGCACGCCGAAGCCCATCTTGGGCCGCTCGAACAGGGCGCGGGGCACGTGGCGTGCGAGCACCTCGCGCAGCACCCACTTGCCCACCCCGTCACGGACCTTGTAGGCCAGCGGCAGCCGCCAGGCGAACTCCACCACGCGGTGGTCGAGGAAGGGCACGCGGGACTCCAGGCTCACGCCCATCGCCGCCCGGTCGACCTTGCACAGGATGTCGTCCGGCAGGTAGGTGACGAGGTCCGCCGCCATCATCTCGTGCAGGAAGGGGCTGGCGGCAGGGCGCAGGGCCGGGTGCGTCAGGGCCGTGGGGGGTTCCTGGGCGCCCGGCACCAGGGCCTCGGGTTCCGGGCAGGCGCTGACGAGGCGATGGTAGAGCGCGTGGCGGTCCCGGAGCCCCAGCAGGGCCGCCCCCTTGTGCAGCTTGTCGCCCATGTTGGCGTCGTGCCAGCGCGCCGGCAGCAGGCGCCGCACGGGCTCGATCATGGCGTTCCAGGCCGGGACGGGCACCCCCGTGATCACCGCAGCCGCCAGCCCGCGCAGCGGA
>JAYKHL010000153.1:0-26179 GCA_035284865.1 Candidatus Sericytochromatia bacterium
GTGATCGCCTCCAAGCTGGAGTCGCTGCGGCGAGCGGTCGCGCGGGTGGAGGCCCGGTGTCCGGCCACGCCGGAGGCCCTGCTCGCGGACGTGGACGCGCAGGACATCGTTTCGCTGAACCTGACGCGAGCGATCCAGCTGTGCGTGGATGTGGGGGCCCACCTGGTGGCCAAGCTGGAGCTGCCCGTGCCCGAGACCATGGGGGGCGTGTTCGAGGCCCTCGAGGAGGGGGGCATCCTGGCGCCGGAACTCGCCAGCCGCCTGCGGCGGGCCGTGGGCTTCCGCAACCTGGCCGTGCACCACTACCGGGCCATCGACTGGCGGGTGGTGCATGCCCTCGCCCGCACCAGGCTCGGAGATTTTGCGGGCTTTGCGGGGGCCATCCAGGCCTGGCTGGAGCAGCAAGAGCCCCCGCGCGGCTAGCGCACCAATCAAGTCTTCGCCCGGCGGCTGGCTCGTTCTGACGCCCAGGGACGTCCTCACCCAGCCGCCACCTCGAACCCCACCACGTTGCACGCCTTCCGGCTGAACGCGATGCCCACCAGCGTAAGCCAGCACTTGGTATGATCGAAGAGGAGGCCCTGTGAGACTGACCCCGCGCCAAGCAACGACCGTCCAACGCGTTGTCCTCAGCTGCTTCGGCACCGACGCCGAGGTCCGCCTGTTCGGCTCGCGGCTCCGGGACGATGCACGCGGCGGGGACTTCGACTTCCTCGTGACAACCCGCCTCACGGACCCCGAGGCGATGGTCGAGGCGCGCCTGGCCGCCCTGTGCGAACTCCACGCCACGCCGGAGTTCGAGGATGAGAAGATCGACCTCGTGGTGCTGTCGCCCCTCACGCCGAGGCCGTCCGCGATCCACGAGCTGGCCCTGCGGGAGGGGGTGTTGCTGTGACCCCGAAGCTGCAAGCTGCACGCGCCGAGTGCGAGCGCCACGCAGCCGTGCTGTTGGCCGCTCTCGAGGCGTTGCAAGAGGCCCCACCGGGCGAGGAGGACGAGGCGGCCAGCGAGCGCCTCCGGGTGCTGGACCAGCTCGCCTATCGCTTCGGCAAGCTGCAGGACACGCTCGGAGAGCGCGTCCTGCCGGGCGTGCTGGACCTTCTGGAGGAGCCGCTGCCCCCAAGCACCCCCTTCGCCCAGAAGCTTCAGCGGCTCGAGCGGCTGGGCGTGATCCCAGGCGCCGAGCAGTGGCGGCGGCTGCGGGAGGTGCGCCATGCGATTGCGCACGAGTACCCGGAGACGCCCGCGGTGCAGGCGGCGCTGGTGCGCCGGTTCGTCGCGGCGGTGACGGAGCTGCTGAACGTGTGGATCAGCGTCGAGGTCTACCTGGGCGAGGGCGAGGAAGCACCCGCGTGAGGCTCCACCCCCTCACCCCTCTGCCACCTCGAACCCCACCACGTTGCGCGCCTTCCGGCTGAACGCGATGCCCACCAGCGTGACCGTCACCCCAGGCGCCCGGTACCTCTCCGCGTAGCCCCGCGCCTGCAGCTGGGCCAGAGCCTTGCCCACGGAGGGGCTGATGTCGCGGAGGCCAAGGAAGGCCGGGAGCGGGCCTCCGTGAGGTTGTCGAGGATGGGCTGGTCGTACTGGGGCTCCTGAATGCCCGCCGGAGCCATACCGCCACGGGCCGCCAGGGTATGATGCTCGGGCCCGCAACGCCCGCAACCAACATGGAGGCCGTACCCGTTGCTCAGACGCGTCGCCATCCACGGGGCCGGGGGCCATGCCAAGGTCGTCTGGGACATCCTGACGGCCGCGGGCGACGTGGTCGTGGGCTTCGTCTCGGACGCCCCGCAGGCCGACACCTTGCTCGGCGTCCCCGTCGTGGCGGCGCGGGAGGCGCTGCCCGCCCATGACGGCGTCGTGGTCGCGATTGGCGACAATGCGGCGCGCCGGCGCGTGTTCCTGGCCCTGCAGGAGGCTCACGTGCCGCTGCTGAGCGCCGTCCACCCGCGGGCCGTGGTCGCGGACCGCGTGACGCTCGGCGCCGGCGCCGTGGTCGCCGCGGGCGCCGTCATCAACCTGGACAGCGAGGTGGGGGCGAACAGCATCGTGAACACGGGCGCCACGCTCGACCATGACAACCGCCTCGGCCCCCACGCCCACGTGGCCCCCGGCTGCCACCTTGCGGGCAGCGTGACGATCGAGGAGGGCGCCTTTCTCGGCGTGGGCACCGTCGCCATCCCGGGCATCCACGTGGGGGCCTGGGCGCGCTCCGGGGCCGGGGCCGTGCTGGTGCGCGACGTGGCGGCCGACAGCCTCGTGGTGGGGGTGCCGGCCCGCCCGCGCTGACGGGCAGGCCTGTCGCGGCCCAGGGGCCCATCGAGCCCCCCGGGGCTTCGCGGTACAATATCGCCCATGACCACCGCCCCCGCCCCCACGCTCGCCCTCGAGGGGGGCCCCCCCGTCCGCACCGCCCCCCTCCCCCCTTGGCCGCACTTCGCGCCTGACGAGGTCGAGGCCGCCGCGGCCGTGCTGCGCTCGGGCAAGGTCAACTACTGGACGGGCACGGAGGGGCGCGAGTTCGAGTGCGAGTTCGCCGGGCTCATCGACGTGCCCTACGCGATCGCCGTCTCCAACGGCACGGCCGCGCTGGAGCTCGCCCTGCACGCGCTCGGCGTCGGGCCCGGTGACGAGGTCGTCACCACGGCCCGCACCTTCATCGCCTCGGCCAGCGCGGCCGTGGCGGTCGGCGCCCGCCCCGTGATCGCGGAGGTGGACGCGGACAGCCAGAACCTGACGGCCGAGACGGTCGCGGCCGGGCTGACGCCCCGCACGAAGGCCGTGATCGCCGTGCACCTCGCCGGCTGGCCCGTGGAGATGGACGCCTTGCTGGCGCTGTGCAGGCCGCGCGGCATCGCCGTGATCGAGGACTGCGCCCAGGCCCTCGGCGCGACGTACGGGGGCCGGCCCGTGGGCGGGCTCGGCGACGTCGGCGCCTTCTCGTTCTGCCAGGACAAGATCCTGACGACGGGCGGCGAGGGCGGCATGGTGACGCTGCGCGACAAGGCCCTGTGGGAGCGCGCGTGGAGCCACAAGGACCACGGCAAGAGCCATGAGGCCGTCTACCACCGGGCGCACCCGCCGGGCTTCCGCTGGGTGCACGAGTCCTGGGGCACCAACATGCGCCTCACGGAGCCGCAGGCGGCCCTCGGACGTGTCGCGCTGCGCAAGCTGCCCGGCTGGCTCGCCACGCGCCGGCGGCATGCCGAGGCCCTGCGGGCGGCCTGCGAGGCCTTCCCGGCGCTGCGCGTGCCCGTGCCACCGGCCCACGTGGGCCACGCCTGGTACAAGTTCTACGCCTTCGTGCGTCCCGAGCTTCTGGCGCCCGGCTGGGACCGGGACCGCGTGATGGCGGCCATCGCGGCCGAGGGCGTGCCGTGCCTGGCAGGCAGCTGCGGCGAGATCTACCTGGAGCAGGCCTTCCCGCCCGCCTGGCGGCCGGCCGAGCGGCTGCCCGTGGCGCGGGAGCTGCACGAGACCTCGCTGATGTTCCTGGTGCACCCGACGCTGTCGGACGCGGACGTGGGCGACGTCGGCGCGGCCATCGCCAAGGTGATGCGGGTGGCGCAGGCGTGACCCTCACCCGCCTGACCACGTGGCTCGCCACCACCCTCACGCCGCCACGCCTGCTGCAGGCCGCGCTCGACCTGTCCGTGGCGGCGGCGGCCTGGTACGGGGCCTACCTCGTCCGCTTCGACGGCCTGATCCCGGCCGGCTACCGGGCCCAGATGGCAGGGCTGCTGCCGCTGGTGCTCGGGCTCTGGCTGGTGGCCCGGCTGCCCTTCGGCGTCCACCACCAGCTGTGGCGCTTCGTGAGCCTGCGGGAGGCGCGCGACATCGTGCTCGCCACCTCGGCGGTGACGGGCACGCTGTTCGTGCTGGGCCACGCGGCGCTGGCAACGCGCATCCCGTGGGGCATCCTGGCGCTGGACTGGGGGATGTGCCTGCTCGGGGTGGTGGCCTTGCGGGCCATCCGGCGCACGCTGGCGGAGTGGCAACCCCGGGCCCACGGCGCCAGGAAGCGGGTGCTGCTCGTCGGCGCCGGCGAGGCCGGTCGCATGATTGCCCGCGACGTGCAGCGGCAGCGCACCCTCGAGGCCGTCGGCTTCCTGGACGACGACCCCGTGAAGCACGGCAGCCGGCTCCAGGGCCTCCCGATCCTCGGCGCGGTCCGCGACCTGTCCACGCTGGGGCCACGCCTCGGCGTCGATGAGGTGCTGCTGTGCGTGCCGTCTGCCACCCGCGAGGAGATGCGCGCCATCCTGGAGGCCTGTCGGCAGGCCCACCTGCCGGCCCGGACGCTGCCGAGCGTGCGCGACCTCATCGCGGGCACCGTGGAGCTCCAGGCCCTGCGCTCCGTGCAGATCGAAGATTTGCTGAACCGGGACCCCGTGACGCTCGACCACGCCGTGGCGGGGCCCTACATCAGCGGCAAGACCGTGCTCGTGACGGGCGGCGGCGGCTCGATCGGGTCGGAGCTCTGCCGGCAGCTCGCCCGCCTGGGCCCGGCGCGGCTGCTGGTGCTCGGCAAGGGCGAGCACAGCGTCTACCTGATCGACCAGGAGCTGCGCCAGCGCCTCCCGGGCCTGGAGGTGGTGCCCCTGGTCGGCGACGTGCGCGACGAGGGCTCCATGCGCCACCTCTTCGAGCGCCACCGGCCGGAGGTCGTCTTCCACGCCGCCGCCCACAAGCATGTGCCCCTGATGGAGCGGCAACCGGCCGAGGCGGTGCTGAACAACGTGGGCGGGACGCGCACGGTGGCGGAGCTCGCACACGCCCACCAGGTCGAGACCTTCGTGCTGATCTCGACCGACAAGGCCGTGAACCCCACCAACGTCATGGGGGCCACCAAGCGGGTGGCGGAGCTGATCGTCAGCGAGCTGGCGAGCCGCTCCCGGACCCGGTTCATGGCCGTGCGGTTCGGCAACGTGCTCGACAGCCGCGGCAGCGTGATTCCCCTCTTCAAGCAGCAGATCGCGGCGGGCGGGCCCGTGACCGTCACGCACCCGGACATCACGCGGTTCTTCATGACGATCCCGGAGGCCAGCCAGCTGGTGATCCAGGCCGGCGCGCTCGGCCAGGGCGGGGAGGTGTTCGTGCTCGACATGGGCGAGCCCGTGCGGATCGCGGACCTCGCCCGGGACCTCATCCGGCTCAGCGGGCTGGAGCCGGACGTGGACGTCAAGCTGCGCTACACGGGCCTGCGGCCCGGGGAGAAGCTCTATGAGGAGCTGCTGACGGCCGAGGAGGGGGTGCAGGCCACCCGCCACGAGAAGATCCACGTGGCGCGCCCCGAGGTGCTCTCCCACGAGGCCCTCGAGGCAGGCCTGGCCAGGCTGATGGCGGCGGCCAGCAGCGCGGACCCGCGCCGCGTGCGCGAGGCCCTGCGGGCCCTCGTTGCCACCTACCGCGAGCCGGCCGAGGCGCTGGCTCAGGACCCCACCTGATCCAGCGGGCCGCTGGCCACCAGCCGCCCCTGCTCCAGCCGGTGGACGGTGTCGCAGTGGGCCACCGTCGAGAGCCGGTGGGCGATGATGAGCACGGTCTTCGTGCCCTGCAAGGCCCGCACGGCCTCCATGACGCCGGCCTCCGTGGCCGTGTCGAGGGCGCTCGTCGCCTCGTCGAGCACGAGCACCGGCGGGTCGTGGTACAGGGCCCGCGCGATGCCGATGCGCTGCCGCTGGCCCCCTGAGAGCCGCACGCCGCGCTCGCCCACCACGGCCTCGAGGCCCTCCGGCAGCTCGCGCACGAAGGCCTCGAGCTGGGCCGCCCGCAGCGCCCGCCAGACGGCCGCGTCGTCGATGGCATCGTCGGGCAGGCCGAGCGCGACGTTGCGCCGCAGCGTGTCGTCCACCAGGGAGATGGCCTGCGGCACGTAGCCCAGCTGCGCCTGCCAGGCCCGCAGGTCCTCGCGGATGTCCCGCCCGTCCACGCGGATGGCGCCCGCATCAGGCGTGAGCAGCCCGAGCAGGAGGTCCACCAGCGTGCTCTTGCCGGCCCCGCTCGCGCCGATGAAGCCCACGGAGGCGCCGCAGGGAATCGTCAGCGAGACGTCCACCAGCGTGGCCCGCGGCGCCCCGGGGTAGCGGAAGCCGAGGCCCTCCACCACGATGGCCCCGGCCAGGGGCGCCGGCCCGGGGCCCGCCAGCGACACGGGCACGGGGGCCAGGCCCGTGACCTCGGCATGCACCTTGTCGATGGCGGCCACGCTGCCCTGCAGGCCCTGGGCGGCCGTGAGCATGCGGTTGACGGAGGGCATCACCCGGAAGGCGCCCGCCGCGAACAGCCCCACCGTGGGGAGGATCGCCTCGAAGGGCCGCTGCTCGACGACCAGCAGGAGGACCAGGCCCACCAGGGCGGCCACGGCCATGAGCTCCAGGCCGAGCCGGGGCAGCTGCGGGTAGAAGCTGAGCCGGATCCCGGCCTGCGCGCTGGCGCTTGCGTGGTGGTCGAGGCGCCCGACGCCAAGGCCCTCCCGGCCGAGCACGCGCAGCTCCTTGATGGCCCCGAGGCCCTCGATCAGCACCCGGTAAGCGGCCTCGTCGTGGCGCTGCCGGTGCCCTCCCCAGAAGGCCATCCGCTGCCGCGTCGCCGCCAGGAAGCCCCAGCCGGACAGCCCGATGATGGCAAACACCGCGAGCGCCCCGGCAGGCTCGACGGCCAGCAAGACGAGCCCGACGCCGACCAGCACCAGCAGCTCCACGCCCAGGCTCAGGGCGTGCTGCAGCGCCAAGCCGACCAGGGCCATGTCCCCGCGCACCACCTGCAGCATGGACGCCGCGTTGCGCTGCAGGTGGAAGGCGTACGGCTGCCCCACGTACAGCCCGAACAGCCGGGTGGCGAGGTCCCGGACGAGCAGGTACACGAAGCGCGCCTGCCGCAGGTACATGTAGGACAGGAAGACGTTCTTCAGCGCGAAGAGGCCGAGCAGCGCCCCCATGACGGCCAGGATCAGGGCGGGCCCATCCCCCGTGAGCCTGGCAGGCAGCCACGCAACGACGCCCGGGTACCGCGCCAGCACGTCCGGCTGCGAGAGCACCGTGAGCGCGGGGATCACGAGGCCCACGCCGAGCATCTCGAGCCCCATCCCGACGGCCATCAGGGCCAGCAGCACGAACGCCCCGCGCCGCTGCGCCGGCTCGAGCAGCGCCCAGAGCTTCGCGATGCGTGGGTGGATGCCTCCCATGTCAGCCCCCGAAAAAAAAGCGCGGGAGCCGCAGCCCCCGCGCACAACGAAGCCTCAGGCGCGCGGCGCCTCGCCGCCCGCCTCGCCCTCGCGCTCGATCTTGACCTCCGTCACGGGAGCCGCCGGCCGGGCCGGCGGCGCGAAGGGCGCCTGGCCGGGCACGTAGGTGGCGGCCAGGCTCACCAGCTCCTGCGCGCGCGCCTCGATGTCCCGGGCGAGGGCCTGGAGGTTGCGCTGCACCTCGTCGATGGAGGTGGGCAGCTCGGGCGGCGTGCGGACCAGGGTCTCGACCTGCTCCTTGGCGACGGTGAGGCCGAGCTGGGCGGTGTGCTGGGCCTGCTGCACCAGCGCCTCGAGGCTCCGGCGGAACTCCTCGAGGCTGGGGTTGGTGGCGTTGGACATCGGGCTCCTCCTGCGGGCATGCCGCTGCAACGGGCGCGCCGGCCAGGGCCTCGGCGGCGCTGCGGCATTATGCCCCGGCCGCCGTCAGCGCGCAACGGGCCAGGCAACATACATGCAGACTTAACCCAAGCTTTCCCTGACCTTTATCGAACAGGGCCCCGCTTCCCCGATACCTCCTTCAGCACCCCGCCAGCCCCGGAGGTCCCCCGTGCGCCAGCGCCTCACCGCCTCACTCCTGCTCGTCGCCCTGCTCTCCGGCTGTGGCGCGCAGGGCCTCGCCCCGGCCCGTGCCACCGCCGTGGCCGCCACCGTCTCGCGGGCCGCGGCAGCCGAGGCCGCCCAGGTCACGAAGCTGATCGCAGCCTACCAGGCCATCGTCGGCCACGACGCCGCCGCCCTCGCCCAGCGGGGCGACTTGCTCGTCCGGCTGGGCGACACGGACGACGACCGGGCCGTGGCGCTGGTGCAATCGGAGTACGCCGCCCTCGCCCAGGTCCCCGAGGCCCACCGCGCCGCCCTCGAGGCGCAGCTGATCGACGCCCTCGATGGGCTCGACACCTACGACCCTGCCCTCGACGACCCCATCATCGCCGCCGGGCCTGGCACCACGGCCGAGCAGCAGAAGGCCTACGCCGACGCGATGGCCCGCAGGAAGCGGCGCAAGGGCCTGGTTTACTGGCTGACCTCCCCCTTCCGCTGGGCCGGGGACGGCCTCAAGTGGCTCGGCGATCGCCTCGCGGGCAAGAAGAAGTCCAAGCGCAAGAAGCGCCGCAAGAAGCCCAAGCCGACCTACCCGGACTACCCTTCCTACCCGTCGGATCCCTACCCCCCGACGCCTGCGTACCCCTGACAGCAACGGGCCCGGACCTGCCGTCCGGGCCCTGCCGGCACCACCGGGTCCGCGCCGCCCGCCCTCAGCCCTCGGCCTGCTGCTGCCCCGCGTGGGCGAGGTCCGGGATGTCGGAGCGCTTGATCTCATCCCAGGTGGTGTGGCCCTGGGCCACCAGCCACATCGCGTAGTCCTCCAGCGTCGGCAGGCCGGCCTGCCGCAGCAGCGCGTCGAGGGCGCCGCGCGGGCCCTGGCGGGCGACGTGCTCGCGGATGGGGGGGGTGAAGGGCACGACCTCGTACGCGCCCACCATCCCGCGGTAGCCGGACTTGAAGCACTGCTCGCAGCCGCGCGGCCGGCACAGCTCGCCCGTGCCGTTGAGGCGGGCGAAGAAGGCCCGGGTGCGCTCGTCCGGCGTGTAGGTCTCCTTGCACGACGGGCACAGGCGGCGCAGGAGGCGCAGCGTGACGGTGCCCGCCAGCGCGTTGGCCACCTGCCGGGGAGGCAGCTCCCAGCCCTCGATCGCCTCGACCGTCAGGGCCTGCGTCGTGTGGACGCCCGCGAGGATCGCCGTGCCCGCCAGGGCCCCGCGCACCAGCCGCTGGCCCACCTTGGGGTCGGCGACCTGGGACACCAGCAGCGTCCGTGGGACCTGCGCCAGCGCCGCGTTGATGCCGGCCAGCACGCCCAGGTCGTTGGCCCCCGGCTCGCTCAGCACGGGCACCTGGGTCACGCCCTCGACGTCCGCCGCGACGGGCTCCTCGATGGTGATCATGGAGCCCCCGAGGGCCTGCAGCTCGCGCATGCAGGCATACAGCAAGGTGGTCTTGCCCGCGGCCAGCGGGCCCGCGAAGGCCACCAGCCCCGAGGGCCGCGTGATGAGCTGCCGCAGGGCCGTCGCGACGCGTGGGTGGAGCACCAGCGTGTCGATGCTCTGCTGGCCGAGCATGGCCGAGTCGAAGATGCGGATCGAGAGCAGCTGCCCGTGCTTGGCGGGCAGCGAGTGAAAGGCCATCTTGACGGGCCGCTGCTCGAAGGCGAAGCCGAAGGTGCCCTGCTGCGGCGTGTGGCCGGACGTGACGGAGAGCCCCGCCATGACCTTGATGCGCTGGATCAGGGCCTGGCCGACCTTGGCCGGGATGTGGCCCTCGCGCACGAAGGCGCCGTCGACGCGGTACCGGACCTGCAGCTCGGTCTCCATCGGCTCCATCAGGATGGCGTTGGCGCCCCGCTTCACGGCCACGCCCAGCAGGGCGTTGACCAGCGGGGCCACCTGGGCCTCACCGGCCGCCCGGCTGGCGGCGTCGATGAGCTCCTTGACGCGCGCGTCGGTGACGGCCGCCAGCTCAGGCAGGCCCGCGCCGGCCGCCTTGATCTCGGCCGCGCCTGCCTGCGGCGCCGCGGCAGCGGCATCCTTCGGGATGGTCTTGAGCGTCTCCCAGAAGTCGCCCTCGGTGCACACCGCCGGCACCACGTTGACGCCCTTGAGGCGCTTGCGGATCTCGTCGATGGCGAGGATGTTGTTCGGGTCGACCAGGGCCACCGTGAGCTGGTTCACGGCGACCGGGATCATCATGTACTGCTTGAGCAGCTGCTCCGGCAGCAGCTTGAGCACCTCGGCGGAGATGCGGGCCGTCTTGAGGTTGATGTGCTTGACGCCGAACTGAACCTCGAGCGCGTACTTGATCTTCTCCTCGGTGACGAAGCCCATCTCGATCAGCGTCTCGCCGATCTGCTTGGCCGTCTCCTTCTGACGCAGCAGCGCCGCCGAGAGCTGCTCCTCGGTGAGGACGCCCGCCTTGATCAGCAGCTCGCCCAGCCGGATTCGTTTGGTGCCTACGGCCACCGGGTCCACCCTCGTCCTGCGGCCCCCGCACGGAGGCCCTCGTGTTGCATCATCGGCTGCCCGCCCCGGGCCCTCAAGTGACGGTGGCCACGACGGGGTCGGGGCCCAGCACCGCCCGGATGAGCGGCGCGGCGCGAGGGGCCTCCGGGCCGATGACGTAGGCCGCCCGCACGCGCGCCTCCGCCTCCGCCGCCCGGGCCTCGTCGTTGGCAAGCAGCTCCGCGAGCACCTCGCCCGCCACCACCCGGTCGCCCTCCTTCTTGTGCAGGTTGACGCCCACGGCCAGGTCCACCGGCTCTCCCTTGCGCTGCCGCCCCCCCCCGAGGGCCTTCGCCGCGAGGCCGATGCCCAGCGCATCGAGCCGCTGCACGTGGCCCGCCCGGGCTGCGACCACGGGCAGCCGCAGGCGGGGCTGCGGCAGGCGCGCAGGCTCCTCGATGACCCGCGGGTCCCCGCCCTGCGCCACGATCAGCTCGCGCAGCTTGGCGAGCGCGCTGCCGTCGGCGATCACCTCCCGCAGCCGGGCCTCGCCCGCCTCGGCCGTCGGCGCGAGGCCGCCCGCCTGCAGCAGCAGCCCCCCCATCTGGAGGCACAGCGCCGTCAGGTCGGCGGGGCCCTCCCCGCGCAGCGTCGCGATGGCCTCCGCGACCTCGTTGGCGTGGCCGATCGCCTGCCCGAGCGGCTGGTCCATCCCCGTCACGACGCAGATGACCCGCTTGCCAAGCCGCCGCCCGACCTCCAGCATCACGCGCGAGAGCGCCTCGGCGGCCTCCACCGTCGGCATGAAGGCGCCGGCCCCTGCCTTGACGTCGAGCAGGATGACGTCCGCCCCCGCCGCGATCTTCTTGGAGAGCACCGAGACGGCGATGAGCGGGATGCTCTCGACCGTGCCCGTGACGTCCCGCAACGCGTACAGGATGCCGTCCGCAGGGGCCAGGTCCCTGGTCTGCGCCGCGACGGCCGCCCGAACGGTGCGCAGCTGCGCCAGGAACTCGGCGTCGTCCAGGCCCGTGCGCAGCCCCGGGATGGCCTCCAGCTTGTCGATGGTGCCCCCCGTGTGGCCCAGGCCCCGGCCCGACAGCTTCGCCACCGTGGCCCCGGCGGCGGCCAGCAAGGGCGCGAACACCAGCGTGACCTTGTCCCCCACGCCACCCGTGGAGTGCTTGTCCACGCAGGGCCCCGGCAGGCCCGAGAGGTCCAGCACCTCGCCCGAGCGGGCCACGAGGCGCGTGAGCTCCGTGGTCTCCTCCAGGGTCATGCCGCGCCAGACCGTCGCCATCAGCCAGGCGGCGACCTGGTAGTCCGGCAACTCCCCCGCGACGAGCCCCCGCACGAAGGCCGCCAGGACCTCCGGGGGGTGCGCCTCCCCGGCGCGCTTGGCCTTGATCATCTCGATCATCGAGAACGAGGCGGACATGACGAACAGCGACCCTCTGGCACGATGGCACGCGGCTCCCTTGGCGCGTGACCCAGCTCATATACCCGGCCAGCCCCGCCGCGTCCCGCCGCGTTGACAACCCGGGGGCGCAGACGTAAGGTGGGACGGCCCAAGCAGGGATCCCACGAAGGAGGATTCTCCGATGCCGTTCAAGCTTCCGGATCTGACCTACGACTACGCCGCGCTCGAGCCCCACATCGACGCGCGCACGATGGAGATCCACCACACCAAGCACCACCAGACCTACATCACCACGGTGAACAAGGCCCTCGAGGCGCACGAGGAGCTCGCCCAGCTGTCGGTCGTCGAGCTCATGCGGGACCTCACGCGGGTGCCCGACAGCCTCCGGCAGGTGGTGATCAACCACGGCGGCGGCCACTTCAACCACTGCCTGTTCTGGACCATCATGGGGCCCAACGGCGGCGGCGAGCCGACGGGCGAGCTCAAGGCCGCCATCGACGCCACCTTCGGCGACTTCGCGCAGTTCCGCGAGAAGTTCAACCAGGCCGCCGCCACCCGCTTCGGCTCGGGCTGGGCCTGGCTCACGCTGGACAGCGCGGGCAAGCTGGTGGTCGAGTCCTCGGCCAACCAGGACACGCCGCTGTCTGCCGGCCGCACGCCCCTGATGGGCATCGACGTCTGGGAGCACGCCTACTACCTGAACTACCAGAACCGCCGGGCCGACTACATCCAGGCCTGGTGGAACGTCATCGACTGGAGCGCGGTCGCGAAGAACTTCGCCGCCGCCCAGGCGCAGGCGGGCGCGCTCGCCACGGTGCGCTGAGCCCGGCTGCCCGGCCACCCTCCCAACGCCCGCCCCCGAGCCGGAGGCGGGCGTTGCCGTCCGGGGGACCTGCGGCCCTCGAGCCCCGGGGCCCCGCGCGGAGGATCGGCCCTCAGCCGACGCGATCCCGCCCGGGGGAGCCCGTGAACCGCGGCATCGTCGCCTCCCCGACGGCGCTGACGCCCTCGCGTCGCAAGACCTTCCAGGCCGTCAGCGCCAGGATCCGGAGGTCCAGCCCGAGCGAGCGGTGCTCGACGTACCAGACGTCGAGCTCGAAGCGCCGCTCCCAGGTGACGGCGTTGCGGCCGTTGACCTGGGCCCAGCCCGTGATGCCGGGCTTCACCGTGTGCCGGCGGGCCTGCTCGGGCGTGTAGAGCGGCAGGTAGGCCATCAGCAAGGGGCGGGGGCCGACCAGGCTCAGCTCCCCGCGCAGCACGTTGACCAGCTGCGGCAGCTCATCCAGGCTCGTGCGTCGCAGCCAGCGCCCGAAGCGGCCGAGCCGCTCCGCGTCGGGCAGCAGCGCGCCGTCCGGGCCGCACGCGTCGCTCATGGAGCGGAACTTCAGCACCTCGAAGGGCCGCCCGCCCAGCCCAGGCCGGACCTGCCGGAACAGCACGGGGCGCCCGAGGAAGGCCGCCACGGCGAGCGCCACCGCGAGCATCAAGGGCCACAGGAGCGCCAGCCCGAGGCCGGCCGCCGCGAGGTCGAGCGCCCGCTTGGCGGCCTCGTAGCCGCGGCGCGGGGCCATCAGGCAGCCTCCTGACGCCTGGCGCAAGACGCCGCGACACCCCTCACCCGGCCTGCGGCTGCCCTCTCCTTGAGGGAGAGGGCAGCGAAGTCCGGTTTCACCCGGGGCAGGCGGAGGGTTTCGGCTCCCTTCGCCCACCGGGAGAAGGTCCGCGTCAGCGGGGATGCGGGGCGTCCCCTCACGGCAGCGCGAGCTCCAGCACGACGGGGCAGTGGTCCGAGCCGAGCACCTCGGGCCGGTGCCGCACGTCCCGCACGGCCGGCACGAGGTCGGCGCTGACCAGGAAGTAGTCGATGCGCCACCCGATGTTCTTCTCGCGCACGCCGGGCCGGTTGCTCCACCAGGTGTAGTGGCCCTTCTCCCCCGGGTGGCGCGCCCGGAACACGTCGACGAAGCCGAGGTCGAGCAGGCGTCCGAGCACGGCGCGCTCCTCGGGCAGGAAGCCGGTGGTGCCGACGTTGGCCCGCGGGTTGGCCAGGTCGAGCTCGGTGTGGGCGGTGTTGAAGTCGCCGCAGAGGATGATGGGCTCGCCCGCCGCGAGGCGCTCCCGCAGCTCGGCGATGAGCGTCTCGTAGAAGGCGAGCTTGAAGGGCACCCGGGCGAGGTCGCGCCCCCCGTTCGGGTAGTAGGCGTTGTACAGCGTGAAGCCATCGTGTCGGGTGACGATGAGGCGCCCCTCGTCGTCGTAGGCCGGCACCCCGAGCTCGGTGCGCACGGCCGCCGGCGCGGTCCGCGCCCAGGTGGCGACCCCGCTGTAGCCCTTCTTGACGCGGCAGGCGTGGAAGGTGGCGTGGTAGCCGGCCGGCTCCGCGCAGGCCGGCGACAGCTGCGCGCGCTCGGCCCGCACCTCCTGCAGGCAGACGACGTCCGGGGCCTCCTCGGCCAGCCAGGCGTGGAAGCCGTTGCGCTCGCACGCGCGCAGCCCGTTCACGTTCCAGGTCGCGATCCGCATGGAGGCCATGGTAGCACGTGCCCGAGAAGCTGCCTGAACAGGCCCTTGACACGGGAGCCTGGCGGTCAGGCCGGCACCCGCACCCCCGATAGGCCCAGGGTTCCCCCTGCCACACCCGGAGGCCGTCGTGCAGCTCCTGCGTCTCACCGTGCTGGTCGCCACCCTTGCCGCGGGCATCGCCTGCACGCGCCGCCCGACGCCGGTGGCGGCGCTCCCCCCCGCTGCCCGTCAGGCCACGCCTCCCCCGCTGGCGCTGGCGCTGCTGCGGAGCGCGCTGGAGCAGGACGGCCCCCGGCTGCGGGTGCGGCTGCCCCGGGACGGGGCGATCGCCGTGAGCCCGGGGGCCGAGGCCGGCACATGGCGCTTCCGGTGTCGGTGCTACACCTACGTGCCGGCCTCGACCCTGCCCTGGGTCTACGAGGCCACGGGCACGATCGAGCCGGGCCGAGGCCTGGTGAAGCTGACCGGCCTCACGCCTCCCCCCGGGCTGCCCACCGCCCTGCTGCCGTCTCCCGTGGCCGTGCTGCCGCGCCCAGGCGGGGGGCGACCGACCCGGCGCTGAGAAATCGGGGGCCAAGCGTAGACGAAGGGCCGGGTCTTGATGCACCATAGGGCTGCCCTGGCGTCGCGCCGCCCCCCTCCCCGCCCTCCACGGCCAGCCCCGTGAGGCCCGGAAGGGGTGCCCCGAGCCCCCGGAAAGGTCATGACGCTTTACAACCTGCGCAAGAAGCTGGCGGACAAGGAACGCAGCGCGCCCCACACCGGGCCGCTGCGCGAGCCCGTGGCTGCGAGTCGGCCCCCGCAGGCCCCGGAGGCCGACCCGACGGCGACGCACGACGGGGCGAACCAGCCGGCGGCGGAGCTGCCCGCAGCGCCTGACGGGGCACGGCAGCCGACCGCCGAGGTGGCCGCAGCGCGCGACGAGGCGCCACAGCCAGCGCGCGAGGCCCGGCCGGAGGCCAGCACCACCGACCTGGCCGTGGCGCCGACCGGGGCCACCGGCGCGCCCGGGGAAGGGCCGGCTCCGGCCGGGGCGCACGGGCCCGGCTTCATCGCGGAGATCTTCGACGCCCCGCGGCGCCCCCTGGCTGCGCAGGGCCCCTGGAGCGAGGCCCTGCACGACGTGACCCTGCGGCTCTTGCAGCAGCAACCCGAGGTGTTGCTGCTCGGGCTCGCCCCCTGGAGTGGCGCCGGCTGGCACCTGAAGCTCAAGGCCCAGGCCAACACCATCGTCGCCGTCGACCCGGATCGGGTGCGCCTCGCGGAGTGGCGCGCCGCGTGCGAGGTCCAGATCGAGTCGACGCTGGAAAGCGGCACGTGGTCCTCGATGCTGATCGGCCGCAAGTTCCACTCGGTGGTGCTCGGGGACGCGCTCACGCACCAGCCGGACCCGCTCACCTTCCTGCGCCGCGTGCGCGAGCTGCTCAACCCGGACGGCTCGCTGGTGGCGGTGGTGCCGAACGCCACGTGGGGCGAGCACCGCCTGCAGCTGCTCCAGGGCGACCTGCCCCGCGGGTACGAGCCCGGCAGCCCGCTGCACCGCTACAACCGGGACCGGCTGCGGGAGGCGCTCGCGCTGTCCGGCTTCGCGCTGGTCGAGCTGTACACCCACCGCACCGAGTTCTTCGACCACGACGAGGCCCTCCTGCCAGACCTGTTTCCAGACACCCTGCTGCGGGCCCTGGAGCCCGCGGAGGACGCCACCATCTCGCACCTGGTGTTCCGGGCGCGCCCCGCGAGCCCGAACGAGCTGCTCAGCGGCCTGTTCCAGGAGCAAGAGACGCTCAAGCGGGCCGTGCGCAACGAGCTCGCCCGGGCCCGCCGCGAGCAGGAGGCCGGCGCCACCGCCCTCGCGGAGGCGGGGGAGCGCCAGCGCCGGCTCGAGGGTGAGCTCGAAGAGCAGCGCACCACCGTCACCCGGGTGGCAGACCGCGCCAGCCGCTTCGAGCAGAGCGCCCGGGCGCACATGGTCGAGCGGGACCGCGCGCTGCGGGAGCTGGCAGCCTTGCAGGCCACGTGGTGGTACCGGCTGACGGGGGCGTTCCGTCGCAAGCCCGAGCGGGAGCTGCGGCTCGACTGAGCGCGGCAGTCCGGCAAGCCTGCCGCGATGAGGCCCGGGCCCGCTAGCGGGCCCCCGACACGATGTACGTGAGCATCCCGCCGGGGTGGACGTAGGTGCCCGCCGCGAGCCCCTCCCGGATGCGGGCGGCCTGCGCCAGCTCGAGCCGCCGGTAGGCCTCCCAGTCCGCGGGCGTGGCGCCACCCGCCGCGAAGCAGGCCCGGATGAGGTCGGCGTTGGCCTCGAACTCGTCCTGCCACGCCAGCAGCTCCGCCACCCGGGCCCGCTTCTCCTCGGTGTCGTAGGGCGGCACCAGGGCACCCGCCTTGTCGGAGATGCGCACCTCCACCTGCCGCAGGCCGGCCTCGAGAAAGAGCTGCGGCAGGGCGTCGCCGATGGAGTCGTGGCCCCGCCCGAGGGCCCGCTTGCCAGCCTCGTAGAAGGCCTGGTAGCGGACCAGCTCCAGCCGCGTCTCGAGCGGGTAGCCGGCGGAGTCCGAGTCGAGCACGAGCGCCTGCACCAGCTGGTTGGGCTCGAAGGCCACCACCCGCCCCCCGGGGCGCACCAGGCGCACCATCTCGGCCAGCACGGCGGCCGGGTCCGGGACGTTGGCGAGCACATGGTGGCTGATCACCAGGTCGGCCTCCCCATCACCCATCGGCAGGCGGTGGAGGTCGGCCTGCTCAAACCTGTAGCCGACGGAGAACGGCCGCTCGGCCGCCCGGGCCGTGGCCTCGGCCACCACCGCGGGGTCCGGATCGAAGCCCCGCACCTGGCTGCCTGGCTTCATGTACAGCCCGAACAGGGCCGCGAGGTGGCCCAGGCCGCTGCCCACCTCCACGAGGGTGCGCACGGCTGCAAGCTCCAGCCGGTGGCTGAGCAGCTCGATGTAGTCGTCGTTCCACTGGAAATGCCGGACGTGGTTCGGCGTGTTGGAGAGGTGCGACGCGGGGCTGGCGGAGAGCTCGGACATGGGCCCATCTTAGCAGGTCGCCCCGGGGCGAGGTGGGACGGCGCGCACACGCTGCCTTGACCCGCCGGGCGCCAGCTGCCTAGAATCGAGGACCTGCGCTGCGAGGATCCCATGGCCACCCCGCTTCCCGTCCTCGTCTGCCCGGCCTGCGGCGCCACGGGCGCCACGCCGTGGGCGGAGCGGGCAGACGGCGAGCCCCTCCAGCGCTGCCCGCAGTGCCAGACGGTCAGCCGGGCCACCCGCCCCGTCTCGCTCGATGTGCTCTACCGGGGCCCCGACGCGCTCGAGAGCGGGGAGCGAGCCCGGGAGGCTGCCCGCTGGCGCCTGGGGTGGCTGCTGTACGCCACGGACGTGCTCGGTGGCGCCAGCCCGCCGCTGCTCGACGCGGCCTGTGGCAGCGGCGAGTTCCTGGCGCTGGTGCGGGCCTTCGAGCTCGGCCCGGCCGAGGGCTGGGAGCTCGCCCCCCGCGCGGCCCGGCTCCACCAGGAGGCCGGCATCCTGGTGCCGGGGCTCGACTTCTCGGCCTGGCGCCAGCCGCGGGGGGACGCCGGGCCCTACGGCGCGATCGCCGCCTGGGACCTGCTGGACCTGCTGCCCCACCCGCGCGAGGCGGCCTCCCAGCTCGCGGGGTTGCTGACCGACGAGGGGGCGCTCCTGTTCGCCCTGCCCGGCCTCGACGCCATCCACGCCACGCTCACGGAGCCGCAGCGCTGGAGCGGCTTCAAGCGGCGCTTCGAGCGGCTGACCTACTTCTCGGAGGCGGGGCTCGAGGCGATGCTCGCCCCCTCGTTTCCGGCGCGCTTCTACCTGGCGGCGACGCGCTGGAGCGAGCCGGTGGTGCTCGGCGTGGCGTGCCGCCGGGTGCCGACCGTCCGGCAGGCGGAGCTGCTCGGCGCCGCCCTCGAGGCCCCCGCCACGCTGCGCGAGGCCATCCGCGCCCGCGAGCTCGGGCCACGCGGGCTGCTGGGCCTGGCCCTGCTCGAGGCCGCGGCGGGCGACGCCGAGGTGGCCGAGGAGGCGGCCCTGCACGCGGAGCAGGCGGGCGCGGCCGGCCCCGTGGCGGCCTACACCCGGGGCCTGGTGGCGCTGAAGCGCAACCGCCTCGAGGCCGCCCGGCTGGACCTTGGCGTGGCCAGCCAGCACCCCCGGCTGCGCGAGGCGAGCCAGGGGCTGCTGGTGACCGTCCTGGAGCGCCTCCTGGCCGACGCCGAGGTCCTCGGCGAGGCCCGACGAACGGCGGCCATCGCGGCCGAGGCGCAGCGGCGGCGGGTGGAGACGACCCAGGGGCCTGCCGCCTCGCCCCCCGCAAGGCCCCCGGCCCGCCAGGCCCGGGAGGCCCCGGCCCGCCCGACGCCGCCGGCACCGACCGGGGGCCTTGCAGGCTGGACAGCCCTGCTGCGAGAGGGCCCCCGCGGCTGGCTGGCCGCAGCCCGGCGCGCCGTCTCCCGGGCGCCCGCCTGGCACGTGGCGCAACGCCGGGCCCGGGACCGCCTGCTCGAGGCCTTCGGTGATCGGCCCGTGCTGATCGTGCTGCCGGGGGCCCACCCGGCGGCCTGGCTGGAGCGCTGGATGGGGCTGGGCCAGGCGCTCGCGGCGCGGCAGTGGGTGGTCTTCCTGGTGCACGAAGGCGGCGACGCGGAGACGCCGGAGGCCTTCGTCGCCCTCGCGCCGGGGCTCATCCGGACGCAGGGCCTGGAGCTGCTCCTCGACCTGCCCGCGCCGACGCTGGTGGCCACCCGGCCCCAGCACCTCGAGGCGGTGATGCGCTTCATCCGGCCCACCGTGGTCTACGACGCGCCTGGCGTGCCCGGCGAGGCGGCCGACCGCGAGGCGCATGAGGTGCTGCTGCGCGGCGCCCAGGCCGTGGTGTGCCGGTCGGCGAGCCTGCAGGCCCTCGCCACGCTGGTGCGCCCCGATGCCGCGCTGCTCCTGGATGGCGGGGACCCGGCCGTGTGGGCCCCGGAGGCGGGGCGGCCCACCCCTGGCGACCTCGCCCCGCTGCTGCCGCCGGGCCGCCCCGTGGCCGGAACGCTGGGCCTGGCGGCCTCCGACCTGGACCACGGCCTCCTGGCGGCCGTGGCCCAGCGCCTGCCCGCCTGGACCTTCGTCGTCGTGGCGGCCGACGCCACCCCACCGCCGGGCGGGCTGCCCGGCAACGTCCACTGGCTGGGTCCCCGCGCGGCAGCGGTGCTGCCCGCGTACATGCAGGAGCTCACCGTCGCGCTGCTGCCGCTGACGGCCGAGGCCGCCAGCGAGGGGCGTGGCACGCCCGCGCTGTTTGCCAGCCTGGCGGCCGACAAGCCCGTGGTCAGCGTGCCCTTTGCCGAGGCCGCGGCGCTGCGCAGCGTCCGGACGGCCGAGGGGGCCGAGGCCCTGGCTGCGGCCCTGGAGACCGCCCGCACCACCCTCGCGCAGCCCGCAGCCCGCGCCCACCGGGCCCGCGAGTGCGACGCGCACACCTGGCCGCTGCGGGCGACCTCGCTGCAGGCCCTGCTCGAGGCCGTGAGCGGGCCAGGGGACGTGGCGGTGGTGGTGACGCGGCGGCCCCTGGCGAGCCAGGACGGGGACCACCGCGCCGCCCAGCTGGCCCACGCCTTCCTCGCCCGCGGCTGGCAGGTGGTGTATGTCCAGCCAGGCCCCCTCGCCGTGCCCCCGGAGCTCGGCCACCCACGGCTCTCGGTGCTGGCGCTGGACGACGCCCACGCCGCAGGCCACCTCGTCCAGCCCGCCCCGGGGCGGCTGCTCGCCCTCGTGACAGGCCCCCACCCTGCCTTTGCCGGCCCGGTGGAGGCCCTCGAGGCCGCGCGGGCGGAGCTGATCTTCGACATGACGGAGGACGTGGACCCCGCCGCCGAGGGCTCGGGGCTGGATGCCCACCTCGAGGCGCGGCTCGCCGGCCTGGCGGAGGTCCTCACGGCCCCCAGCCTCGGCATCGCCACCGTCCTGGAGGCACGCTGTGGGCGCACCGTGCACGTGATCCCCGATGGCGTGGACCGCGTCCGCTACAGCCGCCACACCCGCCACGTCCGCCCCACCGATCTGCCGCCCGGTCGGCCGCTGCTGCTGTATGCGGGCCCTTTGTGGGACGCCTTCTTCGACTGGGGGGTGCTCCGGCGCGTCGTCGAGGCCCACCCGGCCGCGACGGTGGTCCTGCTCGGGGACCACACGGACCAGTGCCCGTTTCCACCGCCCCCCGGGCTGCACTTCCTGGGCAGCCGGCCGCGGCGGGCCTGGCCGGCCTACCTGGCAGCCGCCGACGTGGTGCTCGCCCCCGTGACGGCCCGCCCGGGACGTCCCGCACCGCGGCCCCCGCTGGTGCTTGCAGCCCTGGCCCTGGGCCGCCCCGTGGTGGCGACGGCGTATGCCGAGCGCACGAGCTGGCCGGGCCTGTACGTGGCCCCGGACGCCGCCACCTTCGTCGCGGCGATCGGGCGGGCCCTGGCACACCCCCTCGACGGGGCCGTGGCGGACGCGCTGGCCAAGGTCAACGGGTGGGAGGCCCGCCTCGACGCGATGCTGGAGGTGCTGGGGGCGCCAGGCGTTCCGGAAGAAGACGAGGCGGAAGCCCCGCCAGCCCCCACCCCGACCCGCACGAACGACCCGCGAGACCTCGCCCCCCCCGCCGACCCGGAGAGGGCCCTCCGCGGGGGTGCGGCCCCCGCGGAGGGCCCCGAGGCGGCCCAGGAGGCACACCCCGTGGCGTGGCCGGAGCTGACGCCCCCCGAGGCCGTGCAGGTGGTCCCGCAGGCCTCCCCCCCGCCGGGCGAGCCCCCTGGCGAGGCAGCCGCGCCAGGGCTCGAGGCACAGCCGTCCGGGACCGATGCGGAGGCCACGGCCGAGGAGGCGCTGCGGGCGCTGCTGCTGGAGAACACGCCGAAGGACCCGCCCGCGTGACGGTCGCCGCGGCCCGGGTGGGGGTGGTGGTGCTGAACTGGCGGGGCGAGGCCGAGACCCGGCGCTGCCTGGCGGCGCTGGCGCGCCAGGTGGGGGGGCCCCTCGACGTGCTGGTCGTCGACAACGGCTCGGGACGGGACGAGGCCGAGCGCCTGCAGGCCCTGGCCCCGACGCTCGCGCTCGCCGAGAACCGGGGCTTCGCCGGTGGCATGAACGCCGGCGCCGCGGCCCTCCTCGCGCGAGGCTGCAGCCACCTGCTGCTGCTGAACAACGACTGCGAGCTGGCCCCCGGGGCCATTGCCGCCCTGCTGAGCGCCGGGGCGGATGTCGCCGTGCCGACGCTCTGGCACGGCCGGGCGCCCGCCCGGACGCGTTGCTGGTACGCAGGCGGACGCCTGGGGCGCTGGAGCCTGGAGCCTCACCACGAGACGCGCCCACCCCGCGCCGGGGCCGCCCCTCGCCCCGTCACCTTCGCCACCGGCTGCGCCTGGCTCGTCACGGCTGCCGCCTGGCGGCGCCTCGGCGGCTTCGAGGAGGGGTTCTTCCTGTACCACGAGGACGTGGACGCCTCCTTGCGGGCCCGGGCCGCCGGGCTGTCGCTGGCCTGGGTGCCCGCCGCGGAGGGCTGGCATGTCGGGGGCGCGGCGACCGGGGGCCGCGGCGGGAGGGCGCCGCTGGTGGACTACCACGACACACGCAACGGGCTGGCCGTGATCCGGCGCCACCGCCACGGGGCGGGGCGACTCCTCGCGCTGGCCTGGTGGGGCCTGGTGCGCCTCCCGCGGAAGGTCCTGCGGATCGCGCTGGGGGGCGGCCCCAGCCGACGCGAGGCCCTCGAAGCCGTGCGGGACGGGGTGCGGGATGGCTTCCACGGCGTGGAAGGCCCCTGGGACACCCCGGCGTCCGCGCGGCTGAACATGTCAGTTGCGCGGACGCCGGAGCGCCCGTAGCATGGCCCCCATGACCCGGCGCCACCGACCCTTCCTGCGGGACTACGCGGAGCGAGCCTTGCCCGTCGTGCAGGCCATCCGCGACCACCACGCCGCCCTGCACGACGCCCGGACGCGCGCCGAGCGTGACGCGGAGCTGGCAGCGCTGGGCGCGCTGGCGGACGCCTACAGGCTGCTCGGCCGGCTGGACGAGGCCGTCCGACACGGGGAGGAGGCCGTGGACCTGGCGCGCGCGCTCGACCGTCCGAAGTCGCTCGTGAGCAACCTGATCCGGCTGGCGACGGCCCTGCAGTACCGGCAGGCGCACGCCGACGCCGAGCCGCTCTTCGCCGAGGCCCGCCAGCTGGCGCGTCAGCTGGGCCTGCTCGAGGACTTCGCGCTGCAGCACCACGGCAAGAGCCTGGCCGAGCAGGGGCGCTGGGACGAGGCGATCGCGGCGCTGGAGCAAGCCCTCACGCTGCGCGAGGCCCGGGGCGACGCGGCCTTGATCGCGTCCTCCCGGGAGGCCCTCACCGAGGCCCGGGCCCGGGCCGGCCCCACGGCTCCCTGAACCGGCCCCAGGGGCCCGCGGACACGGTGCGGAGCCGTCCGCCCCCGGGTATGATGGCCGCATGACACGACGCGCTTTGATCACGGGCATCACGGGCCAGGACGGCAGCTACCTGGCCGAGCACCTGCTGGCGCAGGGCTACGCCGTATACGGGCTGGTGCGGCGGGCCAGCAGCCCCAACCTCGAGCGGCTGGCCCCCTTCCAGGACCGGGTCACCCTGCTGGGGGGCGACATGCTCGACAGCCCCAGCCTGCTGGCGGCCCTCGAAGAAGCCCGCCCCGACGAGGTCTACAACCTGGCGGCCCAGAGCTTCGTCGCCACCAGCTGGCAGCAGCCCCAGCTCACCAGCGAGGTCACGGCCATGGGGGTGACGCGGCTGCTCGACGCCGTCCGCCGCGTCACGCCGCAGGCCCGCTTCTACCAGGCCAGCAGCTCGGAGATGTTCGGGCTGGTGCAGGCCGTGCCCCAGGCCGAGACCACCCCCTTCTACCCCCGCAGCCCCTATGGCGTGGCCAAGGTCTACGGCCACTGGATGACGGTGAACTACCGGGAGAGCTGGGGCCTGCACGCGAGCTCCGGCATCCTCTTCAACCACGAGAGCCCCCGCCGCGGCCTCGAGTTCGTGACGCGCAAGATCACGGACGGCGTGGCGCGCATCAAGCTCGGGCTGGCGACGGAGCTCGTGCTCGGCAACTTGGACGCCCGGCGGGACTGGGGCTTCGCGGGCGACTACGTCCGCGCGATGTGGCTGATGCTGCAGCAAGACACGCCCGGCGACTACGTGATCGCCACGGGCGAGACCCACAGCGTGCAGACCTTCTGCGAGCTGGCCTTCGGGCACGTGGGCCTCGACTGGCGCGAGTTCGTGCGCCAGGACCCGCGCTTCATGCGGCCCGCCGAGGTCGACCTGCTCGTCGGCGACGCCTCGCGCGCGCGGACCGTGCTCGGCTGGGAGCCCCAGGTGCGGCTGCCGGAGCTCGTGGCCATGATGGTGGACGCCGACCTCGCCCGCCACGCGGCCGCGGCGGGCCTCTCGCGCGTCGTGCCGGCGGCAGGCGGCGCGCCGGCAGCCCCAACGCCGGGCGGCTAGCCCGCTTGCCTCCCCTCAGGGTCGGCCTCGACGCCCGGCTCTGGCGCCACACGGGCATCGGCCGCTACGTTGGCAACCTCGCGGCCCGGCTGCCGGCCCATGTGGCCCTGACGGCCTGGGTCGCGCCCGCCGACGTGGCGGCGGCGCAGGTGGCCTGGCCAGGCGTGCGGGTGCTGCCCTGCCCCGCCCCCCTGTTCTCCCTCCGCGAGCAGGCGTTCTGGGCGGCGTCGCTGCCAGGCCTGGGGCTCGACGTCTTCCACGCCCCCCACCTGAACGCCCCGCTGCGCCCCGGCGTGCCGCTGGTGGTGACGCTGCACGACCTCATCCCGCTGCGCTTCCCCGGCACCACCAGCCGCCGCCTCGGGGAGGCCTACGTGCGGCTGATGACCCACCTGGCCCCGCGCGTCGCCCGCCGCGTGCTGACGCATGCGGCGGCCACCCGCGCCGAGCTGGGGCGCCTGTGTGGCGTGCCCCCGGGCCACATCGACGTGGTCCCGCTGGCGGCAGACCCACGCTTCCTCACCCCCACCCCGCCCGAGGCCCGGGAGGCGCTGCGGGCGCGCCTCGGCCTGCCCGGGCCCTTCGTGCTCTACGCCGGCCAGTGGAAGCGCTACAAGAACCTGGAGACGCTCATCGCCGCCTTCGCCCGGGTGGCCCCGGCCCACCCCGCGGCCCGGCTCGTGCTCGCGGGCCGCGAGGACCCCCGCGCCGCCCACGTCCCCGACGCGATCGCGGCGCACGGCCTCTCGGCGCGGGTCGTGCGCCCGGGCTGGCTGGAGGACGCCGAGCTCGTGGCCCTGTTCCAGGCAGCGACGGTCTTCGCCTTCCCCTCGCGGGCCGAGGGCTTCGGGCTGCCCCCGCTGGAGGCGATGGCGGCGGGCACGGCCGTCGTCAGCAGCAGCGCCGTGCCCCTGCCGGAGGTGCTGGGCGAGGCGGCCTGGCTGGTGGCCCCCGACGACGTGGACGGCTGGGCCGTGGCCCTGCAGACCCTGCTGGCGGACGCCGACCGCCGGGCGGCGCTCGTCGCGCGCGGCCGCGTGCAGGCCGCCGCCCGCACATGGGAGGCGGTGGCGGCCGAGACGGCCGCCACCTACGCAGCCGCGCTGGCCGGCGGCTGATTCCGCATGACCCCTCATCCCCGCTGACGCGGACCTTCTCCCCGTGGGAGAAGGGCGCGAAATGCCTTCGCACCCACTGGGTGAAGCCGGAACCCACTTGGGTGAAGCCGGAACCCACTTGGGTGAAGCCCGATTCAGCTCCCCTCTCCCTCAGGGAGACGGGTGGCCGCAGGCCGGGTGAGGGGATGTCGCAGCATCAGGGCCGACTGGTGGGCCCGGCGGCCCGGGGCGCAAGGTGGTATCATGGCCGGCGCCCTCCCCTGCCCGATCCCCGCGCGTGAAAGTTGCCCTCGTCCACGAATGGCTGACGACGCTCGGCGGCTCCGAGCGCGTGTTGCTGGCCTTCCACCGGTGCTTCCCGGACGCGCCCGTCTTCACGAGCGTCCACGACCCGGCCGGGCTGCCGGCGGCCTTCGCGCAGCTGGACATCCGGACCTCGTTCCTGCAGCGCCTGCCGGGGGCGGCGCGCCACCACCGCGCGTTGCTGCCCCTGCTGCCGCTGGCCTTCGAGCAGCTGGACCTGCGGGGCTTCGACGTCGTGCTGACCTCGCACCACGCCTGCGCCAAGGGCGTCATCGTGGACGCCGACGCGCTGCACCTCGCCTACGTGCACACGCCGATGCGCTACGCCTGGGACCTGACGCACGCCTACCAGGCCACGCTGCCGCGCTGGCAGCGCGCACTGGCGGCCCCCGTGCTCGCGTACCTGCGCGCCTGGGACGTGGCGAGCAGCCTGCGCGTCGACCACTACCTCGCCAACTCGCGCCACACCGCGCTGCGCATCAAGAAGACCTGGCGCCGGCAGGCCACCGTGCTGCCCCCGCCCATCCGGCTGGCGGCGCTGCCGGCCTCCGACAGCCACCCGCGCGAGGACCACCTGCTGGTGGTGTCGCGCCTCGTCCCCTACAAGCGCATCGACGTCGCGATCGCCGCCGCCCGGCTGGCCGGCCGGCGCCTGCGCGTGGTGGGCGATGGCCCCCTCTACAAGGCCCTCCGGCGGGAGGCCGGGCCCGAGGTCACCTTCCTCGGCCACCTGCCCGATGCCGACGTGCAGGCCGAGCTCGCCCGGGCCCGGGCCCTGCTGTTCCCCGGCCTGGAGGACTTCGGCCTCACGCCCCTCGAGGCGATGGCCTGCGGCACGCCCGTGATCGCCTACGGGGCGGGGGGGGCGCTGGAGACGGTGCGGCCCGGCGAGACGGGGCTGCTGGTGGACGCCCAGACCCCCGAGGCCTTCGCCGCGGCCATCCGGGCCCTCGACCAGCTGGCCGCCCCCCCGGCGGCCCTGCGCGCCTGGGCCGCCACCTTCGACGAGGACGCCTTCATCGCGCGGCTCGGCACCCTTGTGGCCTCGCTCTGG
>JAYKHL010000154.1:0-37284 GCA_035284865.1 Candidatus Sericytochromatia bacterium
GAGGTGCTCCAGGCCGCGACCGGCCAGCCCAAGGCCCCGGACGCCTCGCCCGTCGCCTTGTCGCAGGAGGACTTCCCCGTCGGCGACGTCACCGTGACCGATGGGGCCGTCTCCTTCCGCACGCGAGGCGGCGAGATGGTGCAGGGCACGCTGCCGACCCCCACGCCCACACCCACGCCCGGGGCCCAGACCTCCCCCGCACCGTCCGCCACCCAGGGGCCGCCCCCCACCACCGCGCCGCAGGCCTCGACCGCCGTCACCCCGAGCGCGGGGCTTGGCGAGCTCGGGGTCTCGAGTGTCCCCGAGCAGTGGCCCGGCCCGCAGCTCACGGCCCCCTACAGCGTGGCCGTCGACGCCGCTGGCAACGTCTTCGTCGCGGATACGAGCAACCACCGGGTTCGCAAGCTCACGCCGACGGGTCAGCTCACCACCCTCGCAGGCGACGGCACGCCGGGGTTCGCCGACGGGCCTGGGGCCACGGCCCGCTTCACCAACCCTCAAGGCGTGGCCGTCGACACCGCCGGCAACCTCTACGTCGCGGACGCCGGCAACCACCGCATCCGTAAAATCAGCGCCGCGGGGGTGGTCTCGACCCTGGCTGGCGAGGGTTCCCCGGCCTTCTCAGATGGCCCCGGCGCCACCGCCCGCTTCTCCACCCCCGTCGGGGTGGCCGTCGATGGCGCGGGCAACCTTTACGTGGCAGACCGGGACAACCACCGCGTCCGGGTCGTCGATCCACTCGGGGTGGTCACGACCCTGGCCGGCACCGGCAGCGTGGGCTTCAGCAACGGCCCCGGCGCTGGTGCCCTCTTTTCGAGGCCGCAGGGCATCGCCGTCGATGCGACCGGCACGGTCTACGTCGTGGAAGAGGGCAGCCCGGTGTTGCGCGTGCTGCGCCGCCGCTGACGCGGAGGTCTCGAGGCCCTTCCTGGCGAGCCGGCAGGCGGGGGACCCGGCGGGGAGGTCGTCGTTCCCAGCCGTGGCGCGGTAGACGCCGTCGGCGCAGGGCTCGTCCGTGGATGCCCCCCGGTCCACCGGGTTCGCCTCGGGCCATGCCCGCCCCTACCGCCCCCCGGGTCCCCCGAGGCGCCATGTGGTACCGTAAGGCGAAGCCCCCGTGACGTCCATGCGGCCCCCCCTCACCTTGTTGTTACTGCTCGCCCTGCTCGCGCCGGCCTGTGCCGACCGCGAGGGCGAGGCGCGTGAGGCCATGACGGGCGCGGCGCTGGAGATCGCGGCGGCGCGGCGGCTGGAGGCCGAGAGCTACGACGAGGCCCTCGCCAAGTACGACGAGGCCCTCGCCACCGTCGAGCGCGTGCGCGCCGAGTACGCCGACACGGTGGCGGGCGCGCTCGCCGCCAAGCCGAGCACCTTCGTCGGGCCCGTGACGCTCGGCGTGCTGGAAGGCGTGATCCTGCCGGGCGTGCGCCGCCGCGCCGAGGCCGAGCGCAGCCCGCTCGCGTGCGCCGCGCTGATGGCCGAGACCGTGCCCGCCCCGGCCCTCCGCGTGCGGGCGCTGGCCGCCGTGGCGGAGGCGGCTGGCGCGCTCGACAAGGGCGCGATCGCGAAGCGCGTGATCGCCCGCGCCCAGGCCACGGCCGCGGGCCTGCCGGCGGGCTCCGACGCGCAGGACGCGGCCTGGGCGGCCGTGGCGGACGCCCTCATCGTGACGCGGGAGCTGGAGGCGGCCCGCACCCTGATCCTCGCCCACGGCTTCGAGGGCCCCTGGCAGCGCCTCGCCGTGGCCCTCGTCCGCACGGGCCAGGCCCGCCGGGCGGCGGGCATGGTGGCCCACGCGATGGGCGGCGAGCCGCTGCCGCGCGTCGAGGCCCGCGCGACGATCGCGACGGCCCTGCTGAAGGAGGGCGACCCCGGCACGGCACAGGCCCTGATGGGGGAGGCCGAGGCCGAGGCCAAGGCCGTGCCACCTGACATGCAGCCCCGCGTGGGCCTCGTGCTCGCGCGCCAGTACGCCCAGCAGCAGGTGCTGGGGCAGGCCGACGCCTGGCTCGCGCAGGTGGACGGGCTGCGGACGGCCACGCGCGAGGAGCTTGACGGGCTCGTCGAGGCCTACCGCGCCGGCGGCGGCGAGGCGCGGCTGCTCGCGCACGTCCACCGGGCCCTGCGGGAGATCGAGGCCGGGTCGCGGGCCCTGCCGGTGGACGAGGTGCCGTGGCTGACGAACCTGGCCTACGTGCAGGCCAAGCTCGGCGAGGCCGAGCCGGGCGCGTTCGCGCTCTCGCAGGCCCGCGCGCGCGCGGACGCCATCGCGCCGGACGACGCCCCCCCCGCCGTGGCCGCCGAGGTGCGCACGCTGCTCGACGTCAGCGAGCGGCTGCTGGTGCTCGGGCACGTCCAGCCCGGCCTCGGCGCGCTGGAAGACGCCCTGGCGCGCCGGGAGCGGCTGCCGCTGCCCGAGCGCGTGGCGATCGTGACGCGCGGGGCGAGCCTGGCCGCCCGCGCCGGACGGAGCGAGCGCGCGACAACGCTGGTGGGGCTGCTCTCGGAGCAGGACCAGATCGCGATCGCCCTGGCACAGGCCGCCCGGGCCGCCCACGGCGGCTTCACGGCCCAGCCGCGCGCGCTGCACGACCTCGTGGCGCGGTTCGACGGGCTGGAGGACATGCGCTGACCTAAAGCCCCTCCACCTGCCGCAGAGCGGCGCGGAGACGCTCGAATTCGGCCATGTGACTCGCCAGACGCCCGAAGATGGCCTGGGCCACCGCTTCATTGTAGACGTGCGACGTCAGGTTGCGGTCCTGGATGATCGTGTGCCACACGGACAGGTCCGGCACCAGCCCCTCGCGAGAGGCCTTGAGGACCACGTCCCTGGGCGAGCCCGCGACCACGTTGATCGCGGTGAGATGGTGCTTGAGAGCCTTCCAGCAGGTCTCGTAGGTGAATTCGAAGCGCTGGATGGCGGCATCCCGCACCGCCTCGTCCGAGGCGTCGCGGGCCAGCATCTCACGCAGCTTCGTGAGGGCCTGCTCGAAGTTCGCGAGCTGCCTACTCGGCATCGATGCCGTCTCGCGCGTACAACGTGATGCCTTCCCGCGCGATCTCCTGCTGCAGGGCGCTGGTCGCCTCAGGCCACCAGACGAGGTCAATCTCCAGCAAGGTCGGAGCTTCGTCGACCAGCGCGGCGGCGGGGAGCCTGGGCTCCTCGTCCTCGGCGTCGACGGCGAGGTCCACGTCCGAGCGTTCCGTGTGATCACCGCGCGCCCGCGAGCCAAACAGAATGACCCGCCTGACCTTGGGCAACCGACCGAGGCGCGCGGCCAGCTCGTGGATGGCGGGTGGGACGCTGGACCGGGCCTTGAGAAGCTCGGCCATCCGGTGCAGCTCCGTGAAGTAAGCGCCATGCCGATGGGGGGGGATCGCAGGCGGCGCCTGGCTATCCAGGCCCTCCCACGTTGCCAGCATGTCGAGCCAGAGCTGGCCGTCTTCGAGCCAGAGCGCCGTGAACGCCTTCTTGAGCACGTCCTTGGGGTCCTCGCCAGCAAGCACGAAGCCCTCCTGGTTGAGCGCCTTCGCCAGGGCCTGCAGGGCCGCCCGGAAGACGACCCGAAACTGAGCCAAGGCCGCCTGAGGGCTGTCCCGAAGGCCGCCCTCCCACGCAGCCAGCGCAGCTTCGAACCGGGCCAAGGCCTCGACCGCTGCCGCCTGGTCCACCCGCCCCTACGCCCCCGCGATCGCCAGCCCCGCGATGCGCACGCTCGGCGAGCCGATGTAGGCCCCGTGCGGGTGGAACTCGAGGTCGTCGCCGACGGCCTCGACGCCCGCGAGCATCGTGAGGAAGTTGCCCGCCACCGTGATGTTCGCGACGGCGTGCTGCTCGACGCCATCCACCCACAGCCAGCCCTGGCACTGCAGCGAGAAGTCGCCGCTGATGGCGTTGGTGCCGGCATGCACGCCCTGCAGGTCGTCGACCACGACGACGGGGCCGGGCCCGGCCACCAGCGCGGCCGCCGGCGTGGCGCCGGGCTGCACGAAGAGGTTCGTCGGCGCGACGCCGAGCGTGCCCTTGTAGCCGCCGCGGGACGCGTGCCCGGTGGAAGCCACGCCCTGCTGGCGGGCCGTCTGGGCGTTGTGCAGGAAGGTCTGGAAGGCCCCCCGCTCGATCAGGGCACAGCGACGGCTCGAGGTGCCCTCGTCGTCGAAGGGCCGCGACGCGAAGCCCTCGGGCAGCAGGGCGTCATCCACGATGGTCACGAGCTCGCTGGCGACGACCTCGCCAAGCTTGCCGGCGAGCAGGCTCTTGCCCTCCCGCGCAGCCTTGGCCGAGAACACATCGCTGAAGGCCGAGAGCAGGTCCGTCAGGGCGCGGGGGGTGAAGACCACGGGGTACGTCCCCGAGGCCAGCGAGCGCGCCCCGAGGCGCCGGCAGGCATGGCCGACGGCCTCGCGCGCGACGGCCTCGAAGTCGATGGCGTCGAACTGCCGCGTGAGGTGCATATGAAGGCCCGTGCGGTTCTCGCCCTCTTGCGACACCAGCGGGAACACCACGGCGTAGGCCTGGTTGGTGCGGTGGTGGCGGTCGAGGCCGTGGGTGCTCGCCACGCGCACGACGCTCATGCCCTCCGAGTAGACGCAGCCTGGCACGGCCTTGACGCGGGCGTCGCAGGCGCGGGCCGTGGTCTCGGCGCGCAGGATGCCCGTGACCTTGGCCTCGAGCGGCACCTCGCCGAGCGCGGGGTTGTAGTGGTCCTCCAGCGAGAACGCCTCGCCCACCTCATCAATCAGGCCGACGCCCGGCTCGCCGGCCACGATCGTGGCGTTCTCGGCGGCCTCGGAGAGCAAGCGGTCCAGCGCCTCGGGCGTGAGGTTCTCGCTGTAGGCGTAGCCCACGCGGTCGCCCTGCACGACGCGGACGCCGATGCCCACGGAGTGCGAGCGCTGGAAGCTCTCGAGCGCCCCCTGGTTGGCGCGCAGCGTGAGGGCCTCGTCGCTCCGAGCGTACACCTCGACGTCCGTGAGGCCGCGGGCCCGCGCCGAGGCGAGCAGCAGGTGGACCTCGCCGTCGAACGGCGCAAGGGGGGTGGCGGTGGGCTGGGCGGACATCTACTTGCGGCCTCCAACGACGATCTCGCTGACCTTGATGGCGGGCTGGCCGACGTTCGTGGGGATCGAGCCCGAGATGGAGCCGCAGCGGCCGGCCGCCATCGCGAAGTTGTCGCCGACCATCACGATCTTCTGCAGGATGTCCCCACCGTTGCCAACGAGCGTGGCGCCGCGGACGGGCTCGGCGATGCGGCCATCGCGGA
The DNA here is from genome assembly GCA_035284865.1 of Candidatus Sericytochromatia bacterium. Taxonomy (GTDB): domain Bacteria; phylum Cyanobacteriota; class Sericytochromatia; order S15B-MN24; family JAQBPE01; genus JAYKHL01. Next base: position 5,265 of record JAYKHL010000154.1, read on the forward strand.
TCATGTAGCCCTCGAGCACGGCAAAGTTGAAGTCGCCCGTGCCCGGCGACACGGAGCCGCCGCCCATCTTCTTGGCGTAGAGGCCGTAGTCGATCGAGCCGATCATGTCGTAGACCGTGTCGTGGCCGGGCGCGATGAAGGTGTTGCGCATGCGGCTGGTGGGCGCGAAGCGGTAGCTCTGGCGGCGGCCGGAGCCGGTGGGCGCATAACCCGTCTTGCGGCCCCCGAGGCGGTCGACCATGTAACTTTTGAGGACGCCATTCTCGATCAGCACCGTGCGCTGCGTGGGCAGGCCCTCATCATCGACGGCGAGCGAGCCCCACTCGCCATCCATCGTGCCATCGTCGATGGCCGTGACGCACGGGTGGGCGATCTGCTCGCCGAGCTTGCCAGCGAAGATGCTGGCGCCCTTCGCCACCGAGGTGGTCTCAAGCAAATGCCCGCAGGCCTCGTGGAAGATCACGCCACCGAAGGCGTTCTCGATGACGACGGGCATCTTGCCGGAAGGCGCGTAGTCGGCGTGCAGCATCGTGACGGCCGTGTGGGCCGCCGAGCGGGCCAGGGCCTCGACGTCGAGCGCCGCGATCCACTCCCAGCCGGCCAGCGCACCGGGGGTCTCGCGGCCGCTCTGCTTCTCGTCGCCCTGGCTGGCGATGGCGTTGATCATGAGCCGGACGTAGGGCCGCTCGTCCGAGAGCCAGAGGCCCTCGGAGTTCGCGATGAAGACGCGCTGGTCCTCTTCCGCCACCATGGCCTCGACCTGGGTGATTTGCTCGGAGGCGGCCCGCGCCGCGGCGTCGGCCCGCCGGAGCACCGCGACCTTGTCGGCCTTGGGCACCGCGTCGGGGGGCACGGCGCCCTTGTGGCGCGGCGCGACCGTCTGGGGCCGCCACGGGGCGCGGGCATGGCGGTCGGGGCCGGCCTGCGCGGCGGCCACCTGGGTCGCGATCGCGAGCAGGCCCTCGAGGCTCAGGTCGCTGGTGTAGGCGTACACGGCCTCGGTGCCGTACAGCACCCGCACCCCGGCGCCATAGTCGCGCCCCGACAGGCACGAGGTGACCTGGCCATCGAGCAGCTGGATGGTGCTGTACGCCTTGTCCTCGGCGAAGATCTCGGCGAAATCGGCGCCGTTCGACAGCGCGCGGTCGAGCACCTGCTCCACGAGCTCGCGGGCCAGCTCGAAGGGCACCCGCGTCGTCAGTTGCGTCATGGCCTGGCCTCCCGGCCCCGTCCTCGGGGCCCCCTGGCCCGCCATCATACCACCGCTGCGCGGCCCCCGCGCTCAGCGCACGGTGAAGAGGTACTCGGCCGGCCGGCTCTCGGCCCCGTGGGTGATCGTGCAGCGCACCACGACGCGGCCGCTGCCCCCCGCCGTCCAGCGCACCCGCGCCCCGGTGGTGGCGGACAGCGCGCCCGCCGTCGCGCTCCAGGCGTGGCGCAGCTCGCGCTCCGGCACGTTGGTCTCGACCCAGAGGGTGATCACCTCGCCGGGGGCCACCGTGGCCTTCTCCGGGTCCAGGTTGGTCCGGACAAAGGCCAGCGTCCCTCCTGGGCCCGCCACCACCCCGGCAAGGGCGTCGAGCGGCAGGGCGCAGCCTCCGAGCAGCCCCACGGCGAGGGCGACCCCCAGCAGGCAGCAGACGGGACGGGTGGCAGCGTGGGACATCGGGAAGGGACCCTCCACGCCAAGGGTACGCCCCGGTGCCGCCAGGATGCAACCGGGCACGGCGAGGGCCGCGGTTGCGGTTAAGGTCCGGCTGTGATAGGCTGAAACGCTGGCCCGGTGGCGCTTTCTGGAGCCCCCGAGCAGCCGCGGTCGCCGCAGCCCGGCCCCGCGACGCATCCCTGTTCCCGCGCCTGGCGGGGGAACCATCTCACCGATGTCCGGAGGGACCCCACGTGGTTCGCAATTACGAAACGATGTACATCGTCAAGCCGACGCTCGACGAAGATTCGATCGACGTCGTCGTCAAGAAGGTCGACGATCAGATCGGCGCGCTCGGCACGCTCGACAAGACCGAGAAGCGGGGCCGCAAGCGCCTGGCCTACGAGGTCAAGGACTTCAAGGACGGCTTCTACGTCCTGACCAACTTCCAGGCCGACCCCGGTCAGATCAAGGAGCTCGATCGCCTGTTCAAGCTGAACGATGACGTGATCCGGCACCTGATCGTCCGGCTGGAAGAGGCCTGATCGCTCCGGCGATCGGTCCTCCCGATTCTGCCGAGGCGTTTGAGCTTATGGGCATCAACCACATCACCCTGCTGGGCACCATCTCCCGCGCCCCCGAGTTCCGGATGACGCCGGACGGGGTGGCCAACCTCACGTTCACCGTGCAGGTCCAGCGTCCCGCCCGGCCGGACGGCACGCCAGGCGCGTCCGACTACATCCGGGTCAAGGCCTGGCGGGCGCTCGCCGAGCGGCTGAAGGACGCGCTCCATCTCGACACCCTCGTGGTGGTCGAGGGGCGGCTCACGACCCGCTCGTACGAGGCGCAGGACGGCCAGCGCCGGAAGGTGGTGGAGGTCGAGGCGTCAAATGCCTCGCCCGTGGGGGCTGCTGCCCCCGTCGCGGCGCCCGCGCGCCCGACGGCGCAGGAGCCTGATGGGCCCATCTATGACGACTTCGCCGATCTGGAGGCCGCAGCCCCCGCTCCGGCCGCGGCCAGGCCTCAGGGCCAGCGCCAGGCGCCACCGCGCCCCGCGGCGGCCCCGGCTCCCGCGCCGGACTTCGACGACGAGATTCCCTTCTAGAGCGCGGGTCCATCCCGCCTCGCAACACGAGAGGTAACGAACCATGGCCAAGGGTGGCAAGGGCGGCGGTCGCATGAAGCGCCGCAAGGTGTGCACGTTCTGCGTCGACAAGGTCGTCTTCATCGACTACAAGGACACCGTGCGCCTGAAGAAGTACATCTCCGAGCGCGGCAAGATCCTGCCCCGCCGCGTGACGGGCAGCTGCGCCAAGCACCAGCGCGCACTCACGGACGCCACCAAGCGCGCCCGCGAGATCGCCTTGATGCCCTACGTGATCGAGTGATCGCCCGGCGTCCTGCCTGCCTCCCGCGGGCAGGACGCCCTTCCTTTTGAGCCCGCCGCAGGAGACGCCACGCGCCATGAACCCCACCATGCTGGAGCAAGTCATCCAGGAGGCGGAGCACGCGCTCGCCGCCGCGGCCGATCTGCCTGCGCTCGAGGCCTGGCACGTGCGCTTCTTCGGCAAGGAGCGCGGCGAGATCGCCGAGCTGCTGCGGCGCATCCCTCAGCTGCCGCCCGCCGACCGCAGCACCGTCGGCAAGGCCTTGCACCGGGGCAAGCAGGCCCTCGAGGCCGCCTACACGCGGCGCCATGCCGAGATGACGGCGGCCGCGCTGGACGCCCAGCTGGCCGCCGAGGGCCTCGACGTCACGCTGCCTGCGCGCCGCCTCGCCACGGGCCACGTGCACCCGGTCATGGCCGTCCGGGATGAGCTGGTGGCCATCTTCGAGCACTTCGGCTTCAGCCTCGTGGAGGGGCCGGAGATCGAGGACGACTGGCACAACTTCACGGCGCTCAACACCCCGGCTGACCACCCCGCCCGCGACGCGCAGGACACCTTCTACCTGCCGGGCGGCCTGCTGCTGCGGACGCACACCTCCTCGGTGCAGATCCGCGCGATGATGAGCCAGCAGCCCCCGCTGCGGCTGATCATGCCCGGCCGGGTCTACCGCCGGGACGAGGTCACCAAGCGCCACTACCCGATCTTCCACCAGCTCGAAGGCCTGATGGTCGGCCCGGGCGTCCACGTGGGCCACCTCAAGGGGCTGCTGACGACGATGCTGCAGGAGCTCTTCGGGCGCGAGCTGGCCGTGCGCCTGCGGCCGAGCTTCTTCCCGTTCACCGAGCCCTCGGCGGAGGCGGACGTCCAGTGCGCCTTCTGCGGCGGTGCGGGCTGCGGCACCTGTTCCCAGAGCGGGTGGATCGAGCTGTGCGGCGCGGGCCTGGTCGACCCCAACGTGCTGCAGGCCGTCGGCTACGACCCCCAGGCCGTCACCGGCCTCGCCTTCGGGCTCGGCATCGACCGGGTGGCCATGCTCCGCTACGGCTTCAACGACATCCGGCACCTGTGGGAGAACGACGTGCGCTTCCTGCAGCAGTTCTGATGCCCGGGCGCCCACCCACCTGACCGACGCGAGGACCAGTTTCCCATGCGCATCCCTCTCACCTGGCTCAACGAGCTGCTCTCGGCCCCGCTCGCGCCGGAGGTCGTTCGCGACACCCTGCTGCGGGTGGGGCTGGAGGTCGACTCGCTGGCGCACCAGGCGCCCGGGCTGGAAACGGTGGTGGTGGGCCAGATCGTCGCGATCGACAGGCACCCGAACGCCGACAAGCTGCGGGTCTGCCAGACGGACGTGGGCGAGGGAACGCCGCTGCAGATCGTGACAGGCGCCCCCAACGTCCAGCTCCATGACAAGGTCCCCGTCGCGCGCGTGGGCTCCAACCTGCCCGGCAACAAGCGCATCGAGGCGGCCAAGCTCCGCGGCGTCGAGTCCTTCGGCATGTACTGCTCGCTGGTCGAGCTCGGGCTGCCACCCGGCGAGGACGGCGTCCACGTGCTGCCGGCGGACACCCCGATCGGGCTGCCCATCGCGGCGGCGATGGAGCTCGGTGAGCCGGTGCTGGAGCTCGCCATCACGGCCAACCGGCCCGACCTGCTGGCCGTGGAGGGCGTGGCCCGCGAGCTCGCCGTCGGCACGCCGGGCCTGGCGCTGCGGCGGGCCGCGCCGGCGCTGCCGCCCGCGCAGGCCGGCGCAGGCATCACGCTGGGCGCGGTCGACCTCGCGCGCTGCCCTGCCTACATGGGCCTGACGCTGCGGGGCGTGAAGGTCGGCCCCTCCCCCGAGTGGCTGGTGCAGCGGCTGGTCGCCTGCGGCCTGCGCAGCATCAACAACGTGGTGGACGCGACGAACTACGTCATGCTGCTCACCGGGCAACCGACCCACGCCTTCGACGCCAGCCGCATCGCCGGCGGCGCGATCACGGTGCGGGCGGCCGCAGAGGGAGAGACGCTCGAGACGCTCGACGGTGTCACCCGGCGGCTGCTCCCCGAGGACCTCGTGATCGCCGACGCCGAGCGCGCCCTGGTGGTGGCGGGCGTCATGGGGGGCCAGCAGGCCGAGGTCAGCGAGCACACCACCGACCTGTTCCTCGAGTGCGCCTGCTTCGCGCCCGCCGGCGTGCGCCGGACGGCGCGCCGGCTCGGCCTGTCGACCGACTCCTCCTACCGCTTCGAGCGGGGGGTCGACCCCGCGGGCACGGCGCGGGCGCTGGCGCTGCTCGTCGAGCTGATCAAGCAGCTGGCAGGGGGAGCACCTGCCGGAGGGGTCGTCGCGGCGCAGGCCCCGGGGTTCCCCGCCCCACGCACCTTCGCGTTCCACCTCGACGCCATCGAGCGGCTGCTGGGCCTGACGGTGCCCAACCCGGAGGTCGAGCGGATCCTCACGGGCCTCGGCTTCCAGCTGAACCGCCACACGGACGGGGTGTTCGAGCTGAACGCCTACGACGTCGTGGCGCCCGGCTGGCGCTGGCACGACACCACCCGCGAGGTGGACCTCGTCGAGGAAATCGCGCGCCACTGGGGCTACGACCGCATCCCCAGCGTGCTGCCCGAGGCCACCCCGCGCCCGGTGCAGCCTGCCTCGCTCGGCCTGGAGCGTCGGGCCCGCGCGATCGCCACGGCCCTGGGGCTCACGGAGGTCATGACGCGCTCGCTCACCACGGCCGAGGCAGAGGCGCTGGCCGGGGTGCAGGGAGGCGACCACGTGCGCCTCTCCAACCCCCTCAAGGAGATGTCCGCGATGCGGACCTCGCTCCTGCCGAGCCTGCTCGAGGTGCTGCGCTACAACCGGTACCAGGGCTGCACCCAGCTTGGCGTGTTCGAGCTCGGGCGGACCTACCACCTGCAGCCAGACGGGACGCACCGCGAGCGCCGCTGGCTGGGCGCCGCCTTGATGGGCTCGCTCTGGAGCGGCCTGTGGCTGCCCGAGCACGTCCCCGCCACGCTCGCCGCCGACTTCAGCTACGCCAAGGGGCTGCTCGAGGCGGTGGTGCAGCGGCTAGAGCTCGGGGAAGCCCTGACGCTGGCCCCGGCGGGCGACCTGCCGGGCCTGCACCCCGGGCGGGCGGCACGGGTGCTGGTCGGCGGGCGCGAGGTGGGCGTCGTGGGTGAGGTGCATCCCCGCGTGGCGCAGGACTACGACCTGCCCGGTGGGCAGGCCGTCGCGGCCTTCGCGCTCGACCTCGAGGCGCTGGCCGATCAGCCCGCGCCCGCCCGGCGGTTCAAGGCGTTCTCGCGGCAACCCGCGATGCTGAGGGACCTTGCCGTGCTGGTGCCGGCCACGCTGCCTGCAGGGGAGGCCCTCGCGGCCATCCGGGAGGTCGGCGGGGACCTGCTCGAGCGCGTCTCGATGTTCGACCGGTATGCGGGGCCCGGCATCCCCGAGGGCCAGGTGAGCCTCGGCTTCAGCCTGGTCTACCGGGCCGCAGGGCGGACCCTCAGCACCGCCGAGGTGGACCCGGTGCACCAGGCCATCGTGGATCACATGCACGCCCGCTTCGGTGCCGTGCTGCGAGCCTGAGGCGACAGGAGAACCCCATGGCCGGGCGCAGACCCCCCTCAGAGCAGAACCTGCTGACCATGCTGCTCGCCAAGCTGGGCCTGGGCAGCGTCCCGCCCCCCCGCAAGAAGCGGCGCAAGCGGCAGGCCGCCGAGGGCTTCGAGGGCCACGTGCAGGCCGCCACCGCGGAGGAGGACTCACCCTTCGCGGGCTTCGGTGCCCAGCCCGGGCTGATGGATCCGGCCCAGACCGCCCCGGAGCCGGCCTGGGAGCCTCCCCCGGCGCCTGCCGAGGAGCCAGAGGCGAAGCGCCCGGCAGGGGGACGCCTGTTCGAGGAGGCCGCCCTCGACAGCTCGCTGGACGCCCTGTTCTCGGGCCTGGAGTCCGGGCTGGGCAACGCCGTGACGATGCCGCCCGAGGCCTCGGCGCTGGCGCCGTCGCCCCCGTCGCCGGAGCCAGAGGTGGCGCCGGGGCAGGCCCCAGCGGAGGCTCCCCCGGCGGCCCGAGAGCCCCGGTTCGACGAGTTCGGCCTCTCGTCCCCCGTGCCCCTCAGCGCCGCCGCTCCGACGCCCCCGGCCCCTGGCTCCACGCGGGTGATCCACAGCCCCATCGTGGCGCCGGGTCCGGCCCCGGCGCCGGTCCCGGCCCCCCCCCCGCCGCCCCGGCCGGCCGCCCCCGTGGTGCCGCCCTCCTTGCGGTCCGCCCCGGCGTTGTCGGGGCAGGTCAGCGACGTGCTGCCCCTCTCGCGCGGCGTGGACCTCCAGGCGGTGCTGGGTGCGGTGGCCGCCGTCCCTGGCGTCGGGGGCGCGCTGATCGTCGGCCACGACGGGCTGCTCATCGCGGCGCGCCTGCCGGGCGGGGTGGACGCCGAGAGCCTCGGGGCCCAGGCCTGCGCCCTGTTCACGGGCGCGGACGAGCAGGCGGGTCGCCTCGGGCGGGGTGGGCTGCGCCGGATGCTGCTGGAAACGGCCAATGGCGCGATGTTATTGACCGCAGCCGACATGGGTATCTTAGTCGTGGCGTCGCTGGAGGGTCAGCAGATGGACCTTGGCGCCGTGGTGGCAGCCATCCGCGCGAGCCTCGGCCAGGGCGCGTGAACCCCGCACGGAGGCGGCCCGGGCAGCCGACCCCCGCTGACCCCCAGCCTGACCCGACCCGTGAACCCGGTGGAGGAGAGACTCGATGGCCCTGGTAAAGATGAAGTTGGGGGAGATCCTCCTCAACGCCAACCTCGTCACCGAGAACCAGCTCAAGAAGGCCGTCGAGATCCAGAAGGAGACCAAAGAGTCCCTCGGGATGATCCTCATCAAGCAGGGCTACATCTCCGAGGCATCGATCAAGGACGCGCTGGAACTCCAGTACGGCCTGCGGTACGTCAACCTCCGGAAAATCAAGGTCGCGCCGGAGGTGCTCAAGATGGTGCCGGAGAACCTCATCCGGCAGCACCTGATCATCCCGATTCAGTTCGCCAACAACCGCCTCACGCTCGCGATGGTGGACCCGACGAACCTCATCGCGATCGACGACGTCCGCTTCCTGCTGAAGGGCGTGGCGGTGCAGCCCGTCATCATCACGGAAGACGAGTACTACGAGTTCCTCGAGAGCCAGTTCAAGGTTCAGGTGGACGACCTCAATAAGGCCGGCCTCGATGACCTCATCAGCTCGCTGACGGAGGACGACGACGTCGAGTTCATCGAGGACGCAGAGGAGAACAACCTCTCGGCCGTCGACCTCGAGCGAGAGGGCAACGACGCCCCCGTCATCCGGCTCGCCAACACCATCCTCACCAACGCCCTCGGGTCCGCCCGCAAGGTCTCGGACATCCACATCGAGCCACAGGCCACGGGCATCGTCGTGCGCTTCCGGCAGGACGGCGTGCTGCACAGGCAGATGGACCTGCCAAGCAAGATCCTGCCCGCCCTCGTCTCGCGCTTCAAGATCATGTCCAACCTCGACATCGCCGAGAAGCGCCTGCCCCAGGACGGCCGCATCAGCGTGAAGTTCAAGGACAAGGAGATCGATTTCCGCGTCTCCACCCTCCCCTCGAAGTTTGGCGAGAAGATCTGCATGCGGATCCTCGACAAGTCGAACACGGGCGTGCCCCTGGACAAGCTGTTCATCTTCGAAAGCGACTTCAAGGTCGTCAAGGAGATGGTGAACCGGCCGTTCGGCATCATCTTCGTGTGTGGCCCGACGGGGTCTGGCAAGACCACGACCCTCTACTCGATCCTCGCAGATCGCAACACGCCGGACGTGAACATCTCGACGGCCGAGGACCCGATCGAGTACGACTGCCCGGGCATCACGCAGTGCCAGGCCAAGCCGGAGGTCGGCTACACGTTCGCCCGCATCCTGAAGGCCTTCTTGCGGCAAGACCCGGACATCATGCTCATCGGCGAGACCCGGGACAAGGAGCTTGCCAAGATCGCCATCGAGGCCGCGCTGACCGGCCACCTCGTGTTCACCTCGCTGCACACGAACGACGCGCCTGGCGCCATGATGCGGCTCGACGAGATGGGCGTGGAGGGCTTCCTCACGGCGGCGGCCACCATCGGCGTGATCGCGCAACGCCTCGTGCGTCGGCTGTGCGGCAAGTGCTCCGTCGAGTACACGCCGGACCAGGCCACCATCGATTTCGTGGGGTTGAAGTACGACCCGAACCAGCCGCTCGTCATGCGCAAGCACAACCACGACGGCTGCCCGGATTGCGTGAAGGGCTACTCGGGCCGCATGGGCGTCTACGAGATCATGAAGATGACGGATGGCATCCGCGAGGTCGTGGCCCGAGGCGGCGGCGCAGCCCTGATTCGCTACGCGGCCAAGCAGTCGGGGATGGTCCAGCTCAAGGACTACGCCCTGAAGCTGGCGCTGCTCGGCCACACGGACATCGACGAGGTCATCCGCGTCTGCTTCTCGGACGAGGGCTCGGCCAAGCTCTGCCCCACCTGCCGCAACGAGGTGGGGGACGACTACATCAAGTGCCCCTTCTGCTCCACCAACCTGCGCATGGTCTGCCTCAAGTGCAACTCCCGCATCGAGGAAGGCTGGATGGCCTGCGCGCTGTGCGGCACCCCCGCGCCGAGCGCGGCCGGCGCCTGAAGCCTCGCACCCGACGCCCTGACCGAAAGGTCCCGACACCTCCATGTACTTGGAAGAGCTGCTGCAGATGGTGTTCGACCGGGACGGGTCGGACCTCCACATCGCGGCCAACGTGCCCCCCATCATCCGCATCAACGGCAAGCTGACCAAGACCGACTACGAGCCGCTGACGGGGGAAGACACGCAGCGCCTCATCTTCTCGATCCTCACGAACGAGCAGCGCAAGCAGCTCGAGCAGACCTACGAGCTCGACTGCTCCTACGGCGTCGTGGGCCTGGGCCGCTTCCGCGTGAACTCCTTCAAGAGCAAGGGCAACTACGCGGCCGTGCTCCGGACGATCAACTCGAAGGCACCCAAGATGGAAGACCTCAACATGCCCCCGATCGTGCAGGAGCTGACGCACAAGCCGCGCGGCATGGTGCTCGTGACGGGCCCCACGGGCTCGGGCAAGTCCACGACGCTCGCCGCCATGATCGACCACATCAACTCGCACCGCGCCGAGCACATCCTGACGATCGAGGACCCGATCGAGTTCGTGCACCAGTCCAAGATGAGCCTGGTGAACCAGCGCGAGCTCCATGCCGACACCCGCTCCTTCGACAACGCGCTGAAGGCCGCCCTCCGCGAGGACCCCGACGTCATCCTGGTGGGTGAGATGCGGGACCTCGAGACCATCCGCCTGGCGCTCTCCGCGGCCGAGACGGGCCACCTGGTGTTCGGCACGCTTCACACGAGCTCGGCCTCGCAGACCGTGGACCGCATCGTGGACGTGTTTCCGCCCCACCAGCAGACGCAGATCCGCGTGCAGCTCTCCAACTCGCTGGTGGCGGTGCTGTCGCAGGCCCTGGTGCCCAAGGTGCAGGTGGAGCCTGGCAAGCGGGGCCGGGTCATGGCCCAGGAGATCATGCTGGTGACGCCCGCCATCGCGAACCTGATCCGGGAGGGCAAGACGGCGCAGGTCTACTCCTCGATCCAGACGGGGGGCAAGTTCGGCATGCAGACGCTGGAGATGGCGCTGCGCGACCTGTACCTGTCGAAGCAGATCTCGTACGAGGACGCCCTGTCGAAATCCTCCCGGCCTGACGACCTCGCCAAGATGCTGGGCGGCACGCCTGGCTCGGCGCCGCCTCCTGCACACGGCGCGCCGGCAGGCATCAAGCGGTAACGGCTGCCCCCGCCCCTCCCCCGGAGGGAGGATGGATGGCGCACCTGTTGCCTGCCAGGAGGCCCCCCCTCTCGCGGGAGGCGGGGTCCTCGTGGGGGGCGGGTTGGCCGGCGGCTGCGCGAGGAGGTGTTCCCTTGCGGCCCCCTTCTGTCGCTGGGAGACGGTCCAAGCGAGGGAGGAGGCGGGGGGCCGTCGGGTCCCTGTGTGCCCGGCCACGGCCCGATGGCACGGCGCCGCCGTTTAATGGGGGAACCAACCGGGAACGGACACCTTGGGGCCACGCACGCCCCGGCAAGCAGACGAGGCAACGGCATGGCCACCGTTTTCGAGGTCAAGGTCCGCGACAAGAAGGGCAAGACGTCCCTGAGGACCGTGAAGGGCGCCAGCGCCAACGCGGTCAAGCAGGACCTGAAGGCCAAGAACCTGACCGTGGTGGGCATCAAGGAAAAGGGCGCCGGCCCCACCCTCGGTGCGTCGGGCGGGGGCTTCGACCTGGCGGCCACCCTGGCGAAGTTCGCGGAGGGCAAGGTCAAGCTCAAGGACCTCACCATCTTCGCCCGGCAGTTCGCCACGATGATCAACGCGGGCGTCTCGATGGTGCGCTCGCTCGGCATCCTGGCGGACCAGTCGGAGTCGGCCAAGCTGCGCCGCATCCTCGCCGAGGTCAAGGACCAGGTCGAGCAGGGCCAGTCGCTCTCCGACTCGATGGGCAGGTACCCGGACACCTTCAACAACCTGTTTTGCGGCATGATCAAGGCGGGTGAGGCGGGCGGTGTGCTCGACAACGTCCTGCTGCGCGTGGCGGGCTTCCTCGAGAACCAGAACCGCCTCAACACCCAGGTCAAGAGCGCGATGGCCTACCCCCTGACGGTCATGGTGTTCGCGCTCGTCATCTCGGCCGTGATGCTGATGTTCATCGTGCCCATGTTCGCGGGCATGTTCGCGCAGATGGGGGCAAAGCTGCCGGCCTTCACCCAGTTCCTGGTGGACTTCAGCCAGTTCCTGACCTCCCCCTACGCGTTCCTCATCGTGGTGGTCGTCGCCGGGGTCGGCTATGCCTTTCGGGCCTTCCAGAGCACGCCGCAGGGCGCCTTCGTCGTGGACCAGTACAAGCTGAAGCTGCCCATCTTCGGCGACCTCATCCGCAAGGTCTCGGTGGCCCGGTTCTCCCGCACGCTGGGCACCCTGCTGAAGTCCGGCGTGCCACTGATGCCGGCGCTGGAGATCGTCCGCGACTCCATTGGCAACCTGGTGGTGGCGGCGGTCATGGAGGACCTGCGGCTCTCCGTGTCAGAGGGCGAGGGCCTGGCCAAGCCACTGGATCGGGCGGGCGTCTTCCCATCCATGGTGACGCAGATGGTGGCCATCGGCGAGGAAACCGGCTCGATCGACGCCATGCTGGACAAGGTCGCCGACTTCTACGACGAGGAGGTCGAGGCAGCAGTCAAGGGCTTGACCTCCATGCTGGAGCCCCTGATGATGGTGCTGATCGGAGGCATCGTCGGCTCCATCGTCGTGGGGATGTACCTGCCCATCTTCGACATCGTCAACAAGATCAAGTAGGCCACAGGCTGGCTTGGGGAGGGCCACCGATGCGAGACAACACCGGACCTGCCCCGCCCTCCCCGGCGGACATCGCCGAGCGCTACCAGGCCCACGCCCATCTCGTGGTGCCGATCGCGCGCCACCTGGCCGCCCGGCAGCCGCACCTGACGGAGGACCTGGCACAGGTCGGGGCAATCGGGCTGCTGCGGGCCATCGAGCGCTACGACCCGGCCCGCGGGCGGGCCTTCGAGCCCTACGCCAGCGCGTGCATCGCGGGGGAGATCCGCCACTACCTGCGTGACCAGGCGCCGCTGGTGCGGCCCCCGCGCGAGCTCGTCGAGCTGCGCTCGCGCGTGATGCAGGCCCATCAGGCGCTGCTGCAGGCAGGCGAGCCCAGCCCGACCGTCGAGGCCATCGCGTGCCAGGCCGGGTTGGCGCCGGACAAGGTGGCGGACGTGCTCCGGCTGGAGACCCTGGGTGCCCCGGCCTCGCTCGACGCCGAGCTCGAGCAAGATGGGGGCGGCACCGGCCGCTACCAGCTGATCGACAACCGGTACGCGAGCTTCCAGCTGGCGACGGACGACCGGCTCATGGTCGAGGCAGCCCTGAGCCGGCTGCGTGCCGTGTCGCGGGAGGTGATCGAGTTCGCGTTCTACGAGGACCTCTCCCAGACCGAGATCGCCCGGAAGCTGGGCATCAGCCAGATGCAGGTGTCCCGGCGCCTGCGCACGGCCAAGGACGAGCTCTGGAAGGTGCTCAACATGCGCCTCTGCTGAGCGCAGCGGCGATGCGACACTCGGTCTACAGCATCTTCTTCGAGCAGGCCGATGGCCGCGAAGCGACGGCCCACTGGAGCGAGGCGCTGGCCTTGCTGTACCAGGCCCAGCGCTGGGCCCACGAGGATGCGAGCTACTGGATCCGGCTCGGGCTCGTCAGCCTGCGCATGGCCGAGCCCGCGTGGCTGGGCGCCGAGGGCCTGCTGGGCACCCACACGGGCGACATGGCGGCGCTGAACGCCGAGCTGTACCTGGAGCGGGCCGCCCGGCTCGCGCCCGGGGATCCCGCCCCGGCCTTCTGGCGGGCCTGGACGATGCATCGCACCGGCCGGGCCACGGCAGCGGTGCGTCAGGCCCTCGACGAGGCGCTGGCCCGCAACCCCCGCTGGCCCTACGCGCTCGCCCTGCTCGGCCGGCTGGAGCTGGCCGAACGCGAGCCAGGCCATGCCGCCCGGGCCCAAGAGGCCGCGACGGCCGCCTGTCAGGCGCTGCCAGAGAGCCCCCGCCTGCACTACGACCTCGGGGCGGCGCTCGCGGCCGTCGGCGACGCTCGCGGCGCACGGGCGGCCTTCCACCGAGCCGTGACCCTGGCGCCCCTGACGAGGCCCCCCGGCGTGGCCGGCGGCTGGCTGGACGAGGCCTTCCACGGCCAGCCAGGCCAGCTACGCGCCTGGGTCGAGGCGTACTACGGCGAGGTGCTCGGGGGCGACCCGCCCCCGACCCCTCGCCCCTGATGGCTCAGCCGCGCACCGCTACCGAGGTGACGTGGACGGCTGGGGGGTGGCCGCAGCAGCCAGGGGCAACCCGAGCGCCTTCCAGGCCTGCATGCCTCCCTTGAGCACGAAGAGCTTCGTGTAGCCCTGCTTGTGAAGATCCAGCGCCGCACCGGCGCTGCTGTGCTCGTCCGGTCAGGTGCAGTAAAGCAGCAACGGTTGGTCCTTGGGGAGGCTGGCCCGCCCCGCGGCGATGTCGGCCCAGGCGGCATGAACGGCGCCCTCGACGTGCTCCACGGCGTAGGCCTCCGCCGAGCGGACGTCCACCACCACGAAGGCCTCGCCCGCCTGCCGCCGGGCGGTCACCTGTTCCGGCGTCAGGCGCTCGGGCACGAAGGCGGCGGGAGAGGCCTCGGGGCCGACCGAGGCCTGGCCGGCGGGCGGCGCCCCGGTCACCGTGGCCTGGCAGGCGCCAAGCAGCAGGGCCACGGCTGCCAGCCGGGCCCCGAACATCGCAAGGTGTTTCATGGCATTGGGTTCTCTCTACTCGGCGCGCCGCGCCTCAGGGTGGCTCGCGTCTTCAAGGCCAGGGTCCTGCGGATGGCCCGGCGCCAGCCAGCCCCCCACCGTCACCACCGGTCCCGACAGCACCTCAGTATACCCCACCCCGCCAAGCCCCCAGCGCCGGTAGCCGACCGCCACGCGCAGCCCGCCCCACGCCCAGCCGACGCCAGCCTCCCAGCGAGAACCGCTGGTCGGCGCTGGCTCGGCCAGGCCAGCGCCGTCCAGCACCCAGGCCACGGGAGCCAGCGCGCCCTCGCCATAGAGCTCGAGGCCGGCCACCACGGGCACGCGGGCAAACAGCGCCAGCTCGGGCGCGAGCGTGGTCCGGCTGGTGGCAAGCAGGGGAACGCCCGCCACCGGCACGACCGCCTGCCAGTCGAGCTGGTGGCGCGCCAGCAGGCCGAGCCCTCCCTGCAGCTCGAGGGGGCTGAGCCTCACCCCCCTGAGCACCGCCGCGTGCGCCCGCCAGGCCTGACGCGCGTGCAGGCCGTTGGCGATCCGCGGGTCCAGGTAGGCCAGGCTGCTGGCCCAGGCGTCCAGCTGCAGGCTCCACCAGGGCAGCCACCCGTCCACCTCGGCGGCAGCCGGCGGGCCAAGGGCCCAGCGACCGTTCAGGCGACCTCCCACGACGCTGGCGCTGTCGGCCCGGGCCGTCATCGCGTCGACGGGCAGGTCGAGCTCGTAGGCTCCCAGCATCCCGGCCGTGGCGAGGTGAAGATCGAACGGGGGAGCCTGGCTGCTGCCTGGCGCCAGCGCCAGAGGCGTCGGGAAGGGGGCCGTGGAGGCCGCAGGCAAGGGCTCCGGGCCGGGCTCGGCGGAGGCCGGAGGCACGGGCAACACGCCGGAGCCAGGCTCGCTGGGAAGCGGCGAGGGGCCGTCGAGGGCCTCGAGGCCGTCCAGGATGGCCTCCAGATCCGGGGTGGGCACCGGGGTGGGAGTGGGGGACGGAGGCAGGGAGACGCGGGGAGCGGGCAGGTCCGGCGCGGGGCCAAAGCTGCTGGGCCGCAGCCGCAGCTGCGCGACCCGTGGCGGCGGAGGGACAGCGGGAGGGGCCGAGGCCGGCGCGGCCGCGGTCATCGGCCGCGGCACCAGCCAGAGCATCCGCTTCCCTGGGTCCACCCGGATCGAGACGGCGGTGGGAACCCGGAAGAGCATGGTGATGCGCGTGCGCGTCCCCTCACGCGGCGCCATGGCCCACCCCACCAGGGCCGGGTGCCGGGCCACCCCCTCCGTGAGCACGCCCACCACCCGGCACCGCGCGTCGAGGTCGACATAGACCCGGTGGGGGCCCGTCAGGGTGCCCTGGGTCCAGCGCGGGGCGCCCCCATGGTAGCGCAGCTGCAGCGCCTGCTCGGCCGGGAGCCAGCGGGGCCGCTCCACCAGGGCAGCGCGGTCGGCACGCGCCCCGCTCACCAGCGCGGCGACCACGGGCAGCGCGGCGGCAACAAGCAAGAGGGGGCCGGTCGGGTGCATGGGGAACGGGGCTCGACGGACGGGCTCGCCAGCATACCGGAATCGGGGCCGCGAGGCCACCGGGCCGGTCCTCAGCCCTGAGCGCGCGCGCCGGCCAGCGGCCCCCGCGGCCCCAGGGAGGCTGCCGCCGCACGCCAGGCGAGGGCGACGCCGACCAGGCCAGCCGCCACGACGGTCTGGCTGGCCCCCACGGGGAACCCCCCGAGGAACGCCAGCACGTAGCCGCCCCCCCCGGCCAAAGCCCCCAGGGCAGCCGCCAGCCCCAGGGCCACCGTGGGGCGGCTGGCGACGGCAATGGCGCCGACCGCGGGCAGCACGCTGAAGGCGAACACGGGCAGGGCCCCGAGGGCGCGCGTCGTGACGGAGACGTACACGGCCAGCATCAGCAGCAGCGCCAGATCCAGCCAGGCCACGGGCAGGCCGCGGACGCGGGCCCGCTCGGGGTCGAGCGTGGCGAACCAGAACCCCCGGTGCCACCAGGCCAGCCAGGCGGCGATGAGCCCACCCACCCCCAGCACCAGCGTGAGGTCCGCGACGTCCACCACCACCCCCGTGCCGAACAGAATGGCCTGGATGTCGTGGGCCTCCTGGCTGATGCGCGAGCCCAGCAGCAGGGCCCCGCCCCCCCCGAGCATGTAGGCCAGGGCCAGCAGGCTCTCCCGCGTCACGACGCGCCGGCCCGGCCACTGCAGCGCCAGCGTCGCCAGCAGCGTCAGCCCCAGCGACCAGGCCCGCGGCGCAGCCAGCCCCGCAGCCAGCCCCGCGTGGATCTCCAGGAAGAAGGCCAGTGCCACGCCGCAGCCCGCCGCCTGGGTGAGGGCTGCGGCCGCGAAGACCATCCGGCGGAGCACCACGAACACCCCGAGCACCCCGAGCACCGCGCCGGACGTGGCCCCGACGAGGATCGGGTCCCGAAACAGCTCCCAGCCATCCAGGAGCTGGGCGAGGTGAGGGGCAGCGTCAACCGCCACGCGTGGCCTCCTGCAGGGGCGCGGTGCCAAGCGGCACCCCACCGAAGTGTTGCTGGAACACGGGGTGAGCGAGCAGCGTGGCCGGCACACCCACCACGGCCGTCTGGCTCTCGGCATCGAGGAACACCACGTGCTGCGCCTGCCGCAGCCCCGCGGACAGCCGGTGGGTGACCAGCATCGTGGCGCAGCCACGCGCCGCGCGCACGCGGGCCAGCACCGCGAGCGTGTCCCGCTCGGCGATCAGGTCCATGGCGGCAGTCGGCTCGTCGAGGATGATCAGGGCTGGCTGGCCGACCAGCGCCTGGGCGAGCATGAGCCGCTGCTGCTGGCCCACGGAGAGCGTCTCGAAGCGCTGGTGGGCAAAGGCCTCGGCCCCCACGTCGGCGATCGCCGCTGCCACCGCGTCCCGATCCCCCCGCCGCCGCCAGGGACGCAGGAAGGACCAGCCAGCATCGAGGCCCATGGCGACCACGTCGACGCCACGCATGGGCACCGTGGGCTCGAGTTCCACCCGCTGCGGCACGTAGACCACCGTGGCGCCGGGGGCCCGCGTGACACGACCCGCCACAGGCGACAGCAGGCCGAGCAGCGTGCGCAGCAGCGTGGACTTGCCCGCGCCATTGCGGCCCACCACCACCCAGCTGTCGGACGGGTGGACCACCAGGCTGATGGCAGGCACCAGGGCGCGCCCCCCATGACCGATCTCGAGGTGCTGGGCCGCCAGCAGCGGGCGGGCCTCTTCCCCGACGGGGGGCGCAGGGACCGGATGCACAACTCCTCCAGGCGGGCGACCGAGGCGGACAGCCCCTGCCCATTTTAACAGGGATGGACGTGGCGCGCGGGCCCTCCCCGCGCGCCCGCAGCCTCACTTGCTGCCGTGGTCATCACCGTGGTCGTCGCCGTGGTCGTCGCCATGCTCGTCGCCGTGCTCGTCGCCGTGCTCGTCGCCGTGCTCATCGCCGTGCTCATCGCCGTGCTCATCGCCGTGCTCGTCGCCGTGCTCATCACCGTGCTCGTCGCCGTGCGCGCCGCTCTCCAGCACCACCGAGACCTTGGCCTGGGCGGTGGGCCCGAAGCGCAGCTCCACCGGACCCACGCCCACCTCCGCGACGTGCTTGTGCTTGATCGCGGGGCAGGCGTCGTGGGCATCCTTCACGTCCGAGGACTCGAAGGCGAGGGCCTTGCCGTCCTGATACAGGGCGACGGGCACCGCCTCGGAGGGGGGCCCCTCGAAGCCGAGGTAGACCACCAGGTCACCGGCCTTGGCGCTGTTGAGCGTCACGCTGCCGGCAAACTGGGCCCCCTGTGGCGCCAGCGTGACGTCGTAACGCTGGTGGTCGGGGGCGACCAGGCCCCGGCCGGCGGCTTCCAGGGTGGCCGTCACGGCCCTGGCAGGGCCCCCCGTCATGTGCTCGCAGCCCTCGGCATCGGCAAGCTTGGCTGCCGGCGAGGCCGACGCCCCGGGCGTCATGGGCGAGGCCGAGGCCCCGGGCATCGGGGGCGAAGCGCTCGCGGCCGGCGAGGCGGCGAGGGCGGGGCTGCTGGCGGTGGCGGCGCCGTCCGGCGGGGTGATGTTGAAGGTGCTGTTGGCCGTACACGCGGCCAGCACCGCCGCCAGCGCCACCGGGGCACCCATTCTGAGAGACAGCTTGAACATCGGGCCTGGGGTTCCTTTCTGGGGTCAATCGAGGGGGCGCAAGGTGGCGCGCAGCGCCCCCTCACGCAGGTGATCCTGGAGGAGGTCCCGGGTGGTGCGGTCGGCCTCGAGGGCCACCGGCGCGTCGCTGGCGCCCGCCAGCAAAGCCCCCCAGGGCAAATCGTCGAAGAGGGTGTCGGGCAGCGCCCAGCTCGCCTCGAGGCGCAGCTGCGACGGCCCCGCCACCGAGACGGACACCGGCGACGCGAGACGGGCACGCCACGTGAGGCCCGCGAGCGGCAGCCGCAGCGTGAAGCGCCGGGGCGAGCCCCCCGCGGCAGGCGTCACGGCACCCGTGGCCGTCAGCAGGCTGGCGCTGAGGGCCACGGCCGACACCGTGGTCTGGGGCAGGTGGCAGTGCGGTTCACACGTCGCGAGCGTGAGGGCCCGCGTCGCCCCCAGCGCCAGCGCCTGCGGCGCGGCAGGCGGAGCCAGACGCAGGAGGCTCGTGGGCGCGGCCACCGCTCCTTGCCCGTTCATCTCAGCCTGGATGTCGGCATAGTCCACCAGCGCCCCGTCGTCGCGGTGGCAGTGGCCGCCGTGGCACAGGCCATAGCCGGGCGGAGGGTTGGCCGGGTCGAAGGTGCCGCCGCCCCCGCCCGCCCGGGACTGGGCCGCGCCCTCCCCCTCGAGCCCGAGCGCGCCCAGCTGCAGCGCCAGGCCCTCGGCGTCAAGCGCGACGCGCCAGCCCGTGTTGGTCTTCCAGCGCCCCGCCTCGTCGAGCCGCCCGGCGGGCAGCCCGGCAGCCAGCCCGAGCTGGGCTTCTCCCAGCGTGGCGAAGCCCGTGCCCGGGCCCCAGGCACAGGCCGTGAGCGCGGCCACGGCGGCGAGGGCGGCCAGAGGTCGACGACTCACGGCTGGAGCCCCTTGTAAACGCGTCCCGCCAGCTCACTGACGTAGTGCGCGTACGTCTCCCCCTGTTCGAAGGCGGGCCCACCTGGCAGAGTCACGAGGCGAGCCCCCGTCTTCGAGGCCAGCAACCGACCGATGCTGGTCGGCCAGTACTCCTCCTGCACGATCGCCTCGACGCCGAGGGCCCGCATCTGGCCGAGCACCGTCGCGACATGCCCCGGGGCCGGAGGGATGCCGGGCTTGGGTTCCAGGGTGTTGACCTGCTGCAGGCCCAGCAACTCGAGCATGTACACCAGCGACTGGTGGTACACCACCACCTGCCGACGCCTCGCGGGCAAGGCGGCGAAGCGCCGCACCTCCGCCTTGGCGAGCGCGTCGAGGGTGCGCTTCAGGGTGGCCGCGCGCTGGCGATACGCCTCCCGGTGGGTGGGATCCAGGGCAGCCAGGCGCTCGGCCAGCGCGACGGCGACCAGCCCCCCGTTGCGCGGATCCGTCATGTAATGCGGGTTGCCACCCGGGTGGATGTCGCCCATCGAGCGATCGATGCGCTGCTGCGGCACCTGCTTGAGGGGCACGACGGTGGAGGCGTCGAAGTAGCCCGTGAGGCCGCCCGGCCCGCCCGGCTGGATGCGCGCGTTGCGCGAGCCCGTGATCAGGGTGGGGAGCCAGCCCGTCTCGAGCTCGAGGCCCGCCAGCACCAGCATGTCCGCCCGGTTCAGGGCCAGCACGAGGTGGGGGCGGGCGTCGACGAAGTGCGGATCCTGGGTCGGGTAGGCCAGGGCCGTGACCTCGACGGTGTCGCCGCCCACCTCCCGGGCGACGCAGGCCAGGTCTGGCAGGGTGGCAACGACGCGGACCCTGGCCAGGGCCGCCTGGGCGGGCAGGCAGGCCGCCAGGGCGGCAAGGACGGCGAGCGAGAGACGCTTCCAGGTCATGGGGGTTGGGCTCCTAGAACTTGTGGGCGCCGTGGGCGCCGGTGACGGTCTCCACGGTGAAGAAGGTCGCATACACGGGCTCGGGCTGCCAGCTCGGGCGATCGACGCTGGCCTGAAGCCGGAAGCGAGAGAACTCGGTGGGCCAGAAGGTCACATTGGCGGACCAGCGGCCCCGGTCACCCGTCCACTCCGGATCCAGCGGATCCCCGGCGAGGCCCGTGACGAGCTCGTAGCGCAGCGCCGCGCCCCACTGCTGGGCGAACCGCCAGAACAGGGAGGTGTAGCCGCCATGGTCGACCAGCAAGGCCCCGGGGACCTGACGCCGGCGGGCCATGGCCTCCGTCGTCCACGTAACGGTGTAGAAGGTCGCCCCCGTCAGGGGCCGCCATTTCACGTAGACGTCGGTGCCGAGCAGGTCCGTGCGGTTCGTGCGCCCCGAGCCGTTGGGGCCCGTGGCACCACTGAGCCCCCACGCCAGGGACCAGTCCGAGCCAAGCGGGAAGAACTGCCGCAGCGCGGTGGTGAGCTGGGTGTCGAGGGGCGAGCGCACGCCGAGGCTCTGGCTGCCGAAGAAGCTGCGTGCGGTGGCCCCGCCGGCGGCATCCGTGGCCGAGCCGACAAGCTCCATGTACCAGGGCGTGGGCGCCAGCCACGAGAGCTCCGCCCCAAGGCCCCGGTTGCCCTCGCCCCCGAAGAACTTGCCGTTGGCGAGGGGCTGATCCACGAACTCCCAGGTGTGCGGGTGGGTCCCGTTCAGGCGGCCGAAGCGCGTGAGGAACTGGCCCGCGCGGGCCTGCAGGTCGAACGGGGCCTGCAGCGAGGTGGCATAGGCCTCCTCGATCTCGACGCCGAACTGGGCGTACACGAGGTTGCTGTCGAAGCGCCAGAAAGGGTCGACGGGCGCCCCGATCGCGAGCTCCAGCTGCTGGAGGTTGAAGCCGTTGGCCCGGGGGTCGTGGCCCCCTCGCTGGTCGGGCGACCGGCTGAAGGCGGCGACGGCCCCGTCCAGAATGATGGAGATGTCGGGGTTCATGTTCTGGAAGGTGCGAGACACCGCCACCAGAGGCCCACCCGTGGGCGCGGGTGCGGCCCCAGGAGGCTGCGCGGGGGCAGCCGCGCCCTCCCCGAGCAGGCGCTCGAGGTCCGCCAGGTCCTCGGCCGACACGCCGGCTGGCAAGGGGCTCGGCCGCGGCGAGGGGCTCGGCCGCGGCGAGGGCGACCCGGCTGCGAGGCGTGCCGGCTCGGCGCCCGGGTCGCCCGGGTGCGCCGCGGCCGGCCCGGCCAGCAGCGCGGCCAGGAAGGGGGCGAGGAGGACGGGACGAAAAGGCGGCAAGGGTGGCTCCGAGGCACCGGGAACGGCTGCAGAGCTAATGCTATTTAATTGCAATAAAATCCGTCAAGCGGCCCCCCGAAACCTGCCACGAACCGCCCGCGCTTCATCCCTCCAGATGGTTAAAGATGGCCAGACAGGGAGGCCTTGACCCCGGCGACCAGACCCCGTATGCTTATTTTAATTACTTGCATTAATCCCCTCTGAGGCCCCATGACCCTCGATTCCACCCTCGTCTACGGCCTCGTCACCGCCTCGACCACCATGGCGGGCGGCATGTGGATCGCGTCCCGCCCCCGCCGCTGGCTGACGCATGAACGTCTCTCCGCCATGATGGCACTGGGGGCCGGGTTGCTGCTCGCCGTGCTCTTCTTCGAGCTGCTCCCGGCCTCCCTCCACCAGGGTGACGAGGGCCGGGCGTTGTCCTGGCTGTTCGGTGGCATCCTCGCGGTGATGGTGTTCGAGCGCTACCTCGCCCCCCACCTCGACCTGCTCGGCGACGAGGACGAGGCGACGTGTGCCCACGGCCACGGGGCGCCCGGCCACGAGCCGCACGGACACGGGCACGTCCACGGCTACGCCCAGGAGGGCGTGGCCCACGGTGAGGTGGCCCACGCCCACCTCCTCAGCCACGGCGCGGCGTGCTCCGCGCTTGGCTGCCTGATGGTCTGCACGTTCTTCGATGGCGTGGCGATGGCAGCGGGCTTCACGCTGAACTTCAGCATTGGCCTGCTGGTGATGGTCGGGCTGCTGGCCCACATCCTTCCGGAGGGGATGCTGGCTGCGGCCGTGGTCCTGGCCGCGGGGCGCTCCAAGCGGCTCGCCCACCGCGCCGCAATCGCCACCGGCGCGGCCTTCCTGCTCGGGCTCGGGCTGCCGCTGGCCCTCGGCGGAGCGACGGGGACGCTCGGCTTCGCGCTGCCGCTCGCGGCGGGCGTGCTGCTTTACGTGGTGCTCGGCCAGCTCGTGCCCGTGGCGCTGAGGACCCCGACGGGCGTGCCGCTGGTGCTGGCCGGCGCCATGCTGTTCGGGGTCGTCGAGCGCCTCTTGCCCCACGCCCACTGAGGCGCGGGCGTCAGAGGTCGTGTTCCCAGTGCCAGGGCTCCCAGCTCATGGGCTGGTAGAAGCCGAACTGAGCCCCGTTGCGGCGCAGCCAGGCGTGCGCACCGCCGCTGTTGGCGATGTCCAGCGCCTTGCCCTGCTGGTGGTTGGAGCGACCCGGTGGGGCCACCCACCTGCGCGCGGCCGACGCTGACCCGTACTTGCGCAGGGCCTCGTCCCAGAGCCGCCGCTGGTGGGCGACACTCCGGTAGCCCGAGGTGATGGTGAGGCGGACCCCATCGCGGGCCGCCGCCTCCACCATGCGGTCCCAGTCACGGGCGAGGGCCGCGTGCATCTGGTGGCCCTGGCGCGACACGAGCGGGACCGGGGCCCCGGGGTCCACCCGGCGCCCGGGGCCCGCGGGGGCGCGGCTGCCCCATGCCCGGACCTGGCCCGTCACCTCGATGCCGAGCGCTGCCCACGTGCGGGGCCCCACCACCCCGTCAACCTCCAGGCCCCGGGCACGCTGGAAGGCCCGCACGGCTGCCTGCGTGCGCGGGCCGAACAGGCCATCGCGGGGACCTGCGTCGAACCCGAGGGCCCGGAGTCGAGCCTGGAGGGCCCGGACCGGCTCACCCCGCAGCCCCTCCCGCACCAGCGGCCCCTGGCCCGCTGACGGCGCGGGGCGAGCCTCGACGCGCTGATCGCGCGGGAGGCGTGGCGCGGCTGGAGGGGGAGGGGGTGGGGGAGGCGGTGCAGGCGCCACCGGCGGGGGGGGCCCCGGGGCCGCCGGGGCCGCAGGAGCCGGCAGGCCAGATGAGGCCGTGAGCGACCCCAGCTCCGCCTGCAGCCGCTGCAACTCGGCCCGGATGGCGACCAGCTCGAGCCGCAACGCGGTCGGCGGCCCGGCCGCCCCCCCGATCGCAACGGCCCAGGCCTCCTGACGGGGGCGCACGCCCCAGGACTTCAACCGCATCGCCCGTGAGCTCCCACCACCGGCGCGGCCTTGTCGGGCCAGCGTCCGAACCGCAACTTCCAGCTGCCTTGTCGGGCGCCCGGACCCGAAACTTGCGTGGGCCCGCCGATCACCCGCGGGCCGCGGGCTTAAAGCCCGGCGGGCAGGGGTACGATGAGAGAACATGCCGCAAGGACGAAGCACCCGCCCGGCTCGTTGGTCTTGACCCTATGCCCCGCCTCTCCCGCCCAACGCCCCTGCTCGGGGCCCTGGCCCTTGCCACCGGTTGCCACGCCGCATCGCCCCTGCACGCGGACCTCGGGGCGCGCTTTGTCGTGGAGGCGGGGATGCAAAACCTGGCCGCCGCCGGGGGCCAGGACTGGCAGACGGGCGTGGTGACCTCTCCGGCGGTCGCGCGGGCCCGCCAGGCCCACGTCGAGGCGGGCCGCCGCCGGCGCGCCGGCCTCCTCGAGCTGGCCGCCGGCCTGCCGACCTTTCGGGTGCTGACCACCTACCCGAACATCCCGGCGGGGTGGAAGATGGGCTCGAACACCTGGCCGGGGCTGGGGCTCAACTACCTCACCGCCAACATCACCACCGCTGAGACGCCCCCCAACGGGCTGGCGGCGTCGACGTACTGGAACGCCAACCAGCACATCTTCGCCGTCACCAACAACGGCCGGCTGCTCCGCGTCGACGCCAACGATCCGGTCGCCACCGCCGTCACGCGGAACCTCGACTCCCGGGCCTTCACCCGCAGCGCGCTGGCGCTGAACCCGACGTGTTCGCGGCTCTATGCCCTCTCCGACTCGGGCCACTTCTTCATCGTCAACGCGAGCTCGAACACGCTGCCCATCCTGAACGCCGGCAACACCGAGGTGGAGACAGGCTCCACGGCCAAGTTCCTCGCCCCCCTCGTCGACCCGATCCTGAGCGCCACGAACGGCTCGAAGGACGTGGTCTGGGTGCCACTGAACAACGGCCGGGTCTACAAGTACGTCATCACCAACACCGGGGCGACGAGCACCCACCCGACGCCGACGTTCTACGAGGTCGTGCCCAACGGCGTGACCCCGCTCATCACCAACAGCGAGATCCTGTCCGGCTGGCGGCTGGCAGCCCCGATCACGGGGCTCAACGGGCGCTTGTTCGCCGGCGACACCGCAGGCGTCCTGCACGACTATGACACGACCACCAGCACGGACCGCAGCTACCCGCTCTCGGAGACGATGGGCATCCTGGCGCCCCCGGCCATCGAGGTCTCGGACGGCAGCGCGGACTTCCAGGATCTGCGGACGCACGAGAACACGACGACCAGCCCCGCGTACTTCGAGCCCGTCCACGCCTTCGTCAACGTGGTGCGGGACAGCGGCCCGACGTGCGCCTGGGTGAACCTGGTCGCCCGCACCGTGAACTTCTCCCGGCCTCTGTTCCTGGACGACAGCGACACGTCCTCCACGCGGGAGGTCTTCGGCAACCCGCACGAGTACGGCTACGCCTTCGGCTCCACCACGGACCTGGAGATCAAGGCGGACGCCTCCTCGGGCGGCGACGGCGTGACGACCGTGACCACCAGCGGGGACACCCTGCCGGGGGGCTACCCCTTCTTCATCAACCGGCTCATCCCCGCCACCACCGGCGCCACGGGCTCAGGCGGGGCAACGCGAGCGTTCCTGCGCTTCTCGTCCACCTCACTGCCGAACAAGGCCATCATCACGGGCGCCACGCTGACGCTGACGGCCGCGGAGACCGTCACCACCTACCCCCCGCGGGTCTACCGGGTGGGCAGCACCGCCGCCAACGGCGCCGGCACGGACGGCGTCTACCAGCGAGGCACGACCAACACGTGGACCGCCACCACCACCAACCAGCTCGACGCGGACACCCAGCCGGTGCTGTTCAACGAAGCCCGGGCCGAGGCCATGACCGGGGGCTCCACGGCCTCCACCACGACCTTCACCGCAGGCAGCACCTACACCTTCGACGTCACCCCCCTGCTCGGAGGCCCCATCAAGCAGAGGCAGTGGGCCTTCGCCCTCGCCTACGAGGGCCTGCCAGCCGGCCACAGCGTCGTCTACCCGGGCGGCACGGTCTCAGGCACCAACTACGCGGCCCCCGAGTTCTACAACCCGCGGGACGGCAGCAACGCGAACGTCCCCAAGCTCACGATCACCTACAAGACGCTGACGGAAACGCCCCCGAGCCAGGCCCCGACCACCCACCCGATCATCGACGCGACGCGCAAGCGGGTCTACTGCTACGACAACAACTACCTGTTCTGCCTCAACTTCACCAGCGTCATGACCTGGACCGACACCACCCGCACCGACCTGAACACCTCGGGCACCCCGCACACGGGCTACCAGGCGGCCTACTGGGGACGGACGGAGGGGGCGGCAGGCAACAACGTGGGGTTCCACCGCACCTGGACCAACCCCGCCGTGGCCTACGACTTCTCCAGCATCTACGTGCTGAGCCGCGCCCAGCGCGGCGGTGGAAGCTCCAACGGCGAGATCGCCCTCTCCCGCATCCAGCCCGACCGGACGGGCAACCAGACCACGGGCCTCGACCTCGGTGGCACCTACTCGCCCGCCGCCGGCGCCGATCGTGGCACCGCAGATTCGTCCTCGCCCGTGTGCACGGTGGCGAACGCCGGCGACCCGGGAGCCGGCACGCTGGGCAACGGCACCAACCCCTTCCCGCTGGCGAACGTCGTCTCCCGCTACATGCTGATCGACCCCTACAGCAACGTGTTCACGACGGGGGGCGATCTGTACCTCGGGCTGCAGGCCCAGACGGAGAACGTGCTGGTGCGGCTCGGCACGGAGTGACGGCCTTGAAACCCATGGTGCGGGCCAGACACACCGCGCTGGCCGGCCTGGTGGCCCTCGGCCTCGGCTCCGGCTGTGACGGGCGCCTCCCTGCCCCGGTCGGGCCGGCCTTCCTGCTGCCGATGACGCCCGAGGGAGGCCGCCCGGACCCGATGAGCCCCACGCCACCGCGCCCGGAAGGAGACGGCCAGGCCCTGGCGCCGCCCGACCCGGGCCCAGCCACCGCGCCGGAGGTGGCCGGGGCGACCGAGACGTCGCCGACCCGGGGGGCCACGCCACCCACCAGGGGTGGCGTCCTCACGCCCGGCACCGTGCTCGTGGAGGGCCCGGCGGGGGCGCGGCCGCTGGTGGGCGCCACCGTGTACACCAGCGACGGCCGCCTTGCCCACACCGGTGCCGACGGCCGGTTCGCGCTGCCGGGGGGGCCACCCGCCGATGGGACGTGGGTGGCGGCGGCCCCGGGCCACGTGACCTCCGCCGTGACGGGCCTGCCGGCGCCGCCCACGCTGCACCTGCGGGAGCAGGCCACCACGCGCCCCCAGCAAGCCCTCGGCCCGGCGAAGCCGCTGGAGCTGCGGGGCGAGGTGCGGGACGCGCAGGGCCAGCCGGCCCCCAACGTGCTGGTGGCGGTGGGGGCCGCCGAGCTGGTGGCGGGGATCCCGGTGCGAACGGACCCCCAGGGACGCTGGACGAGCCGCACGCTGGCTGCGGGTGGGCGCCTCACGGCGGCCACCGTGCTCGCGGTCGGGCTGGAGGGCCAGGGGCTGGGCGTCGCACGGGGGCTCGAGGCCGCAGCGGGGGCCGGCGACCTGGGCGTGCTGACCCTCACGCCCACCAGCCTCGCCGCCACCGTCGCGCTCGACGCCGGCGAGCTGCAGCTGCCCACCCGGGTCGAGCTCCGGGCCGTCACGGACGATGGGGTGTCCCTGCCCCTCTTCGGGCCCGACGGGACGGGGCGAGCGGCCCAGCTCCCGGGCGTGCGGTACGCGCTGCGGGTGACGGCCGAGGACGCCACCGGAGCCATCAGGAGCGAGATCCAGCGCCCCGACCTGCCCGTGGACTGGTCCGAGGACACCTTCACATGGCGCGAGGCCCTCCTCCCCATCCCCCGCCTGACGGCCCCGCTGGCCGACCTCTACCCGGGCCTCGAGCTGGCCTGGCAGCCAGTCGCCGGGGCGGGCGGCTACCTGCTCGAGGTGCAGGCCGTCGAGGCCGTGCCGGAGCTGCCCTGGGAGGCCTTCACGACGGACACGCGCCTGCCCTTCCTCTGGCGGGGGGCGTCCTGGCCGCGCGGCGCCTTCGACGTCACGCTGCGCGCCCTGGACGCCCCAGGGCTCAGCACCCGCGCCCTTGCAGCCGTGGGGCCCCGGCGGCTGCGCAGCTGGCAGTCGCGGGAGGGCTGGCGCGCCTCCTTCCGGCGGGTTCAGGTGCAGCGCTGACGGTCGTCACGTCGCGGGGCCGCCAGCAAGGGGTATGCTGGAGCAGCCCCCCGCCCGCTGCCGCCCTGATGCCCTGGCCCTCCCCCCCCCTTCGCGGCACCTGCCTCATCGCCACGCTGCTCGCTGCCGCGTGTGTCCCGACGCCAGCGCCGCCGCCGAGCATCCCCTCCTTCCGGCTCGACCCGGCCCTCGGCACACCCCTGCCGACGCCCACACCCGAGCCGACGCCGACGGCCGAGCCACCGCCCACGCCCACCCCGACGCCCACCCCGCGCATCGAGGGGCAGGTCCTCAGCCGCGTGGCCGGCACCGACCGGCCCCTCGCGGGCGCCCTGGTGGCCACCACCGATGGCCGCAGCGCCACGACCGACGCCGAGGGGCGTTTCGAGGTGCCGGGGGTGCCCCCGGCCGACGGGGTGTACACCGTCAGCGCGCCCGGCCACGTCTCCGTGACGCTCACGGGCGTCACGGGCGTGCCGGTGGTGCTCCGCACCCAGCCCGTCACCACCGAGGCCCCGGCGAGGGCCCCGATCGTCGTGACGGGGCGCGTCGCGACGGCCGATGGCGTGGGGCGGGGCGGCGTGGTGGTCGCCCTCGCCGATGGCCGCGGGGCAGCGGGCAACCCGGCTACCACCGAGGCCGACGGCCGGTTCTCGCTGGTCTTGACGGCGCCGGATCGCCGCGTCGAGCAGGGCACGCTGCTCGCCGTGGATGGCCGGCGGCGCTTCATGGGCCTGCTGGCGGGGGTGCAGCTGCAAGGCCCGGAGGCAGCCCTCGATGCGCTGCCTGGCACCCCGGCGCTCGACCCGGTCCGGCTGGTCGAGGCCGACCATGAGGTCCGCCTGAGCATCGACGGCCGCGCGGCCCCCGTGGCCTTCACGGCGCACCTCGATCTGGTCGGCCCCAACGGCGCCAGCCTGCCCGTGGCGCCGGACGACGGGCGTTACCTCGTGGCCCGCCTCGAGGGCGCCCGCTACGAGCTGCGCATCGAGGCCAGCAGCGGCGATCAGGCCGTGACCACGGTGTCGCGGGTGCGCAACGTGCCGCTGACGTGGTCAGCAGGCTTCAGCGTCATCGGGGACACGCTGCTGGCCCCCCCGGCCTTCGCCGACAAGCAGCCGTTTCAGCCGGGCGCCCTGCTGCGCTGGGGCGCCATCGAGGGCGCCAAGGCCTACGAGCTGGAGCTCACCAACGGCGCCGGCTACGTGTGGCGGGCGCTGAGCGTCACCAACGAGGCCCCCTTCGTGTTCTCGGAGGGACGCCCCCCGGCTGGCACCTACAGCCTCACGCTGACCGCCTGGGACGCGCCCGACCTGCCTGCCGCCCTGCAGGCCACGCCGGGCCGGCCGGTGCCGGCTCGCTACGAGCCCACTGGCCGCTACCGCAAGGCGACGCGGCGCGTGGCCGTCACGCTCTGACGGCGCATCATCGCGGCAGGCAGCTGAGACCGGCCTTGCAGCGCCACGACCTGAGCGCCGCGCGCAAGGAGCGAGCAGGGTGCAGGCTGGAACCGACGAGCGAGGCCGGGTCGGCCTTCAGGGCCAGCGATGCAGGCCAGGCTCGCTTGGCTGCCGCGATCAGCCGGGAAGGCCGAGATCGGCCTTGAGCGCGTCCAGCACGGGGCCCATCGCCGCCTCGAGCTCGCGGGCGACAGGGACGTCGCTGGCGACGAGCACGGCCCGCTGCGCGTCGGCGATCGCCGTGCCGATCGCCAGGACCTCGGCCGGCGTGTAAGCCTCCCGCACCGGCAGCTCGAGGTGGGTCAGCACCGTCGCCAGCAGCTCGGACGCCCGGGCAGGCTCCACAAGCGCCTCGAGGCGCTCGAGGATCAAGGGCAGCGGGATGTCGGCCATCGGGTGCCTCAGACCCCGACCGGCGCCCGGCGCTTGCGGGCCGCCTCGAGGGCCGCAAGCAGGGCCGGCACCACCTGGTGCAGGTCCCCCACCAGCGCCACGTCCGCGAGGCCCATCAGGGGCGCGTCCGGGTTCTGGTTGAGGGCGACGATGAAGCGGGCCTGCCGCATCGCGTCCGTGTGGTCCCTCGAGCCGCCGACGCCGACGCCCACGTAGAGGTCGGGCGCGATGGTGGCGCCACGGGCGGAGACCTCCGCGGCCGCCTCCACGTAGCCAGCCTCGACGGCCCCCCGCGTGCCGGCCACCTGCCCGCCGAGCGCCTCGGCGAGCTGCCGGACCAGCGCGGCCCCCTCCGGCCCACCGAGCCCCTTGCCGCCACACACCACGACGCGCGCCCGGTCGAGCGGCACGGCGACAGGCGCAGGCTCGCTGCCGACCACCCGCACGCGCGGGCTCGCGGCCGTGAGCCCGAGGCGCTCGACCTCGTAGCTCCGGCCCGCGTCGGGCTCCGCCTCGCGGAAGGCGTTGGGGTGCAGCGTGGCCATCTGCGGGCGGGCCCTGGGGATGGCCACGTCCGCCAGCGCCCGCCCGCCGAAGCTCTGCCGCGTGGCGACGAGCAACCGCTCGGCCTCGTCGATGTCGAGCCCCGAGCAGTCGGCCACCAGGCCCGTCTGCAGGCGCTCGGCGAGGCGAGGCGCCACCTCCCGCCCGCGCACGCTGAAGGGCAGCAGCAGGATCTCGGGGCGGTGCTCGCCCACGAGCCCCGCGAGGGCCTCCACCCACGCGTCGCCGCACGGCTCCGCGAAGCCCGCGTCGTCCGCCCAGCGCACGATGTCCGCGCCGAGGCGGCCGAGCGCCTCCGCGTCGGCCTCGCGGCCGCCGAGCAGCACGGCCTCCACGCGCGTGCCGAGGCGATCGCCGAGCTCCCGGGCCCGCCCGAGCGCCTGCCGCGTGAGGCGCGTGACGCCCTGGGGCCCGGCCTCGGCCACGACCCAGATGCCCCGCCAGTCGGCGGCGCCCTCCTCGGGCAGGTCGCCACCCATCAGGAATGCGAGATCATCGAGATCCATGGCTACACCTCGATCATGTGCTTGCGGGCCAGGCGCTCCAGCAGCCCCTGGGCCAGGGCCTCCGGGGTGCCCGTCAGGATCTCCCCCTGCGCCCGCTTCTCGGGCTTGTAGGCCCGCCGGATGGCCGTGTGGGAGCCCGCCGCGCCCACCGCCTCGGGCGAGAGCCCGAGGTCGGCCAGGCTCCAGGTGGTGAGCGGTTTCTTGGCCGCCTTCATCACGCCCATCGCGTTGGGGATGCGCGGCTTCGGGCCGTCGAGCGAGGCCGTGAGCACCACCGGGGTGGCGACCTCCACGCGCTCGCGCCGGCCCTCGCCGTGGCGCAGGGCCGTGACGGCCTCGCCCGCCAGGGTGGCCTCCACCACGCCCGTCACGACGGGCTGGCCGAGCGCCTCGGCGAGCCGCGGGGCGAGCTGCCCGGTGGCCCCGTCGCTGGAGGCCTCGCCCGTGAGCACGAGGCCCACGTCGGGCAGCCGGCGCAGGGCCGCGGCGAGCACGGCAGCCGTGGCGCCGGTGTCCGAGCCCGCGAGCGCGGCGTCGCTCACGAGCACGGCCTCGTCCGCCCCGGCTGCGAGCGCATGGCGCAGGGCCTGATCGGCGCCGGCCGGGCCCATCGCGAGCGCGACGAGCTTGCCGCCAGCGGCGGCCTTGAGCGCCAGCGCGAGCTCGAGGGCGTGGCGGTCGGCGAGGTTGACGATGCCCTTGGCCTCACCACGGCGGGCGAAGCCGGTGTCCCGGTCGAGGCCGACGGTGGCGGTCTCCGGGACCTGTTTGATGCAAACGACGATGTCCATGGGGGTTCCTCTGACGCGGCTGGGGCCGGCCTGGCGGCCGGCCCCAGGGCGGACCTACACGCGGGCCAGCTCCTTCTTCTTGTCCTTGAGCAGCTCGCGGGCGATGACGACCTTCTGGATCTCGTTGGTGCCCTCGAAGATCTCGAAGATGCGGGCGTCGCGGAACATCCGCTCGATCGGCAGCTCGGACGAGTAGCCCATGCCGCCGTGGATCTGGAGCGACTTGTTGATGATCCAGCTGGAGTGCTCGGTGCAGAAGAGCTTGATCATCGAGCCCTCCATCGTGATGTCCTCGCCCTGCTCCATCAGCCAGGCGGCGTGGTAGACCATCT
>JAYKHL010000155.1:0-2682 GCA_035284865.1 Candidatus Sericytochromatia bacterium
GGGGGGGAATTCGCCATTGAATCCTCCTCTGGGCAGGCGGGCTCAGCGCCGCGGTGGCTGGGGAGCCCTGGGGGGGGGCGCCGGTTTGCGTTCGGCCACGGCTTCGAAGCGGATGGAGATTTCTTCTCCCTTGAAGCGACCGACTTCCGTGCGCAGGACGTACCGGCCGGGGGCCGGGATTTCCACGTTTTCGAAGCTCGAGCGGAAGCCAATGCCCCCTGGCTTGTCCAGGGTGGCCGGCTTGTGGGTCAGCGCGGCGAGCTCCTTCCTGGCCCCCTCCGCCACCAGCGTGTGCCGGCAGACGTGCGCCCCGGCCGGCAGGTCGTAGGCGCTGGAGAGGACGGCGAAGTTGAACTTGATGGGAAAGGGTGAGGCCACCAGGCAGCGATGGATCGGGTGGATGCAGAGCTGCTTGTTGGACTGCACATCCACGTCGATGTCTTCAAAGATGATCGTCTGGATGGTGGGCATGCACTCCCCCGGGGCTCCCTCGAGGCGCCCCCCCCCTATATACCCGCAATCTCGGAAGCTGCTGCTGTGTCCAGAAACACATGGGCCTCGGGGTGAAGCTGGAGGAGCGAGGCGGGGCAGGTCGGGTCGACCTGCCCGCAGGTCATGCGGCGCACCGCCTTGGCCTTGGCGGGGCCCGTGGCGACGAGCCACACGCTGGGAGCCGCGAGCAGCGTGCCCACCCCCATCGTGATGCCTCGCGGGGCGATCGCCGACGAGGGAGCGGCCAGGTCGACCACGTGGGTTCGGACGCCGAGGGCCTGCGCGGGTTCGTTGAAGGCGATGTGGCCGTTCGCTCCAAGGCCGAGCAGCGTCAGGTCGAGACCCCCGGCGGCCGCGATCGCGGCCTCGTACCGACGCGCCTCGGCGTCGAGGTCGGGGGCCAGCCCGTCGAGCACGTGGGCCCGGCTCGCCGGGATGCCGCAGGGCCCGAACAGGTGGGTCCGGAAGAAGGCCGCGAAGGAGCGGGGATCGTTCGGGCCGAGCCCCACGAACTCGTCGAGGGCGAACACGGTGGCCTGCGCGAACAGGCCTGGCTCCATCGCGAGCCGCGCATAGGCCGCGATGGGCGTCTGGCCGCTCGGCAAGGCCAGCACCGAGGCCGGCTGCTCCCGCAGGCGGGTCGTCAGCCGCTCGGCCAGCGCCTGGGCGACGGCGGTGGCGTCTGGCAGCAGGTGGAGCTGGATCGGCATCGGGGGCCCTCGCTCAGT
Source organism: Candidatus Sericytochromatia bacterium (assembly GCA_035284865.1). Lineage (GTDB taxonomy): Bacteria > Cyanobacteriota > Sericytochromatia > S15B-MN24 > JAQBPE01 > JAYKHL01. Next base: position 1,221 of record JAYKHL010000155.1, read on the forward strand.
TCAACGACAGCCCGACGCGAGAGAACGCCTCCCGCACGGGGTCGTAGTCGGCCGAGCTCGCCGGCACGAACCGCTCGATCAGGTACATCTGCTTCAGGATGCCACGGCCCTCCCCGGACGCGCTGAGGTCCAGGAAGGCGCGCCGGATGGCCTCGGTGGTGGCCGCAGGCAGGTGCTTGCCCACGGCCACGGCGCCGTTGGGGATCGGCTTCGAGTAACCCAGCACCCGGATCAGCCCGGCGCGCTCGCCCAGGATGTGCTTCCAGGGCACGTCCTCGCCTCGCGCGTCGTTGGCGAAGGTGGCAGCCGCATCCACCTTGCGGTTGACCACCGCCAGGATCGAGGCGTCGTGGCCCCCCGCGTTGATCACCGTGCTGAAGTCCGTGGCGGGGTTGAGCCCCGCATTGAGCAACATCAGCTTCGGGTACACGCCCCCGGTGGTGGAGCCCGGGTCCACGAAGGCGAAGCTCCGCCCCTTGAGGTCTTGCAGGCTCGTCACGCCGCTGTTCACGTGGGTGATGATGGCCGAGTGGTAGTGCGTGCGGCCCTTGTAGGCTGATTTCAGCACCACGCGCACGCCCGCCACCTTCTCGGCGAGCACCAGCGCGGCAGGCGACAGGAACGCCACGTCGAGCTTGCCGCCCTTCATCGCCTCGACGATGCCCGGGTAGTCTCCCGCGACAAACGGCGTGACGGGTCGCCCGAGCCGCTTCGAGAGGTACCCGACGATGGGGGCAGCCTTGCGCAGCACCTCCTTCTGGTTCTCGAAGGGCGCGAAGCCCACCCGCAGGGCGGGCGGGGCGGCCAGGGCCCCCTGGCCGAGGAGGCCGACGAGGGCTGCCAGCAAGACTCCCGGGAGCCGATGTGTCATCTGCGTGCTCGATGTCGTGGTGCGCGCGGCCCGACCGGGCGACGCTCGCGAGGCGGCCGCCATTATAGCAACTTCAGTCGGCCGCGATGACGATGATCCGGTCCTCGGCGGCGTAGCGCACGGCGTCGCCCTTGGGCGGGTTGAGGCGGATGCCGCCGTGCGGGGTCGCCTGGTCGGCTGCCAGCCTGTGCCCGATCGCGACCTCCCCGCGCCGGGCCGCGGCCGCCACGACGGTGTAGAAGGTCACGGGCTGCGCGAGGGCGACATAGTCGGCCACGGGCCGGAGGTAGATCTCCATCCCCTGCGTGTCGAGCAGGTCCGTGAACACGGCGTTGAGGTGCTTGTTCTCCGACACCTGGGCGAGCATCAGGCTGATCAGCGTGTGGCTGACGATGAAGTCGTCGACGCGCGTGGCCCGCGCGAGGTCACGGTTGCGGGCGTGCAGCATCTCCGAGACGATGTTCACGCGCGCCCCCGTCCGCTCGACCAGCGTGCGCAGGTAGAGCAGCGTCTCCAGCGTCCGGGCGTCGGCCTGGTGCTGGCCGAGCAGCTCCGTGTAGCCGAGCACGATGACGTGCTGGTAGCTCCAGA
>JAYKHL010000156.1:0-2683 GCA_035284865.1 Candidatus Sericytochromatia bacterium
GTCAGAACGAGCCAGCCGCCGGGCGAAGACTTGATTGGTGCACTAGTCGCCGCTTGACTCGGGGCTCTGTTCATAGGTGTAGCGGGTGATGTTCATGAGCCCCGCTATCACCTGGCGGGGCTCCACACCCTCGTGGACGATGCGGTACACGCCCTCCGTGATGGGCATGTGAACGTCCTCGGCGATGGCGTACTCGTGCACGGTGCGCGCCGTCTTCACCCCTTCGGCCACCTGCCGCATGTCCGCCGTGACCGTCGCAAGTGACTCCCCTCGCGCCAGCCGCTGCCCGACCTGGAAGTTTCGCGACAGCGGAGAGAAACAAGTCGCCATCAGGTCTCCGATGCCGGACAGCCCGCTGAAGGTCTCCGGCCGTGCCCCGAGGCGCTGCCCCAGCCGGGCGATCTCGGCCAGGCCCCGAGTCAGCAACAGGGCGCGGGTGTTGTCCCCGAAGGACAGCCCCGTCGCGATGCCGGCCGCGATGGCCATGATGTTCTTCACCGCTCCCCCCACCTCGGCGCCCACGACGTCGGTGTTGCCGTACACGCGAAACGTGGGGCCAGCCAGGACCGAACGCGCCGCATCGATCACGGCCGGAAAGTGGCTGGCGACCACCGTCGCGCTCGGCTGGCCCGCGGCGACCTCCCGCGCCAGGTTGGGCCCGGACAGCACGCCCAGTTGACGCACGCAGGTCTCCTCCCGGATCACCTCGGACATCCGCTTGAGGGTGCTTCCCTCAAAGCCTTTCACCGCGTGGATCACCTGGTGGCCGCCGTCCAGATGCGCCCCGAGGTCGGAGACCACCGCGCGCAGGCTGCCGGAAGGAACCACCAGCAGGATCAGGCGGCAGCGCTCGCCCACGGCAGCGAGCGAGGTCGTGGCCCGGACGCTGGCCGGCAACCGCAGCCCGGGTAGATACCGGGCATTCGTCCGCGCCTCATTCACCTCGTTCACCGAGCCGGCATCCCGCATCCAGTGCAACACGGGATGGCCGTTGGAACCGATGAGGTGGGCCAGTGCCGTGCCCCAGCTGCCGCCTCCAACGATGCCCACCGGTTGGGCCTGGGCGTTCTCAGGCGAGGTCATCCAGCCAAACCTCCGGGCAAGGGGGGGAGAAGAGGCGCTCCAGGCCGTAGCCGGTGAGCCGATTGTGATAGTAAAAAAGCAGCTTCATGTCCGTCAACGCGACCACCCGCCCGTCCGTCATCGCCAGGGGGCGGGTGTGGTACATCTGGAAGTAGGCCATCGCCACCCGAAAGACTTCCTCGTAGGGCTGGCTAGCCACCGTCTCCGACAGGTGGATGCGCGCGGAGGCCGCAAGCGTCAGCAACCGCTCCCGCAACCGGGCGAGGCCCAGCATCACGCCTGTTATGGGCAACGTGGTGTCCCCAGGCAGCCGCATCAGGTGGTACAGGTCCGCCGTCGGGTGCTGCGTACGCGCCAGCTCGTACAGCGTGAAAGCCACCAGGTGGGTGCTCAACACGACGTTGTTGGCGAGGAATGAGGCCTGCACGGCCTCGCCGAGCTGGCGGGTGTACGCGTCATCCCGGGCGCGGAGGGGCGCCACGACCCCCCGATGGGTCAAATAACGAGACAGCTCGATGGGCCGACCGTGCGGATCCCGAGAGGTACCCTCCGCGTCGACCGGGTTCCCGAACGGATCGAGGGCCTCGCCAAACCTCAACACCATCTGCCCCTCGAAGTTCATCACCGAGCGGGCATAGGCCAGCCAGCGCTCCCAGCGCGCGAACTCGTCATCCTCGATGATGTAGCGGCTTTTTCCCTGCGCCCTGAGGTGGTCCTCGATCTGGGTCGCTCCCTCCAGCACAAGGGGGTAGTTGATGGTCATCGGCACGATGTAGACGTTCGGGTTTGCCCGGCCTTCGAGGACGTTGTTGGTGTAGGCGGCCAGCCCCGTTCCCAGGAGCCCGAGCTTGAGCCTGCGCTCGACCGCCCCGGACCGGGAGCGGGTCCCGCCTGGAAAGAACAAGCTGTGGTAGCCCCGCTCCAGCACGACGGTGGAGTAGGTTTTGAGAACCTCCTTGTACAGCGTGTTCCGCAACCGTCGATCGACGCGGTAGGCCCCCAGGTTGTGCATGAAGAAGCCGACCAGCGGGTTGGCGAAGAGGTTCTTGCCGGCGCCATAGGTGAAAGGGGGCAAGCCCATCCGGTCCAGCGCAAACCCCACCACGATGGAGTCCAGGTTGGACGAATGCGTCGGCGCGAGGATCACCGTGCCACGCCGTGCCAGCCGCTTCAACGCGTCAGTCTGGCCCTGCACCGAGATTCTTCGCTCGAGCTCTTCGAGGCGGGGCACGTTGCTCAGAGAGCGCCGCCGGAACAACAGGCTCAGGCCGCGCGGGATCACGCCCGTGGCGAAGCGGTACACCCACGGCGTGAAGTGGCCCGCGATGTCCAGCCCGTACCCCTCGGTCAGCGCCCGTAGCTTGGCCTGCTTCTCCGCCGCGCTGCGCCGTCCCAGCGTCCGGTACAGGTCCAGCCAGCCGCGCAGCGCCTCGGCCCGTCGGGGATCCGGCTCGAGCCTGGCGATCTCGTGAAAGGCCACGTCATTGACTGCCAGCTCAATGGCGGACTCGTCGCCGCCCACACGCCGCAGGACGCGCTCCACGACCTCGGAGACGATTGCCGTGCGCTCGTCATTCAGCTGGTAGATCCGTCCTGCGTC
>JAYKHL010000157.1:0-6050 GCA_035284865.1 Candidatus Sericytochromatia bacterium
GCACCCACGCCTTCGGGCTGCGCACGGCGCTCGCGGGGCTGCTGCACGACCCGGCCACGCCGGCCCTCACGCTGGCGGCGCTGCCGGCGGCCTTCACGGCCTACTGGCGCGAGCGGCTCGGCGAGCATCCCTTCATCACGCAGTTCCTGCCCGCCGACCTCGCCTGGCTGCGCCCCTACGAGCACCTGCTCGCCACCGGCGCGCTTCCTGCCGACCCGCACCCCCTGCCCGACTACATGCGCAAGCGCCTGGCCTGGGACCTCACGAGCGAGCTGGCCTGGCGGGCGCAGGTCGGACGCACCCTCGAGAAGAGCGGCCTCGCGGCCGTCGGACCGGTGGCGGAGGCCCTGGAGGCGGCGACGGGCCTCCTGCTGCAGCGCCTCCCGGAGGAGCAGCCCGCGCTGGCTGGCCTCGAGGCGGTGGAGCTTCGCCGGTTGCTGCTCGGGGTCGTGCGGCAGCTGCGGACGATGGGGGCGGTGCATGGCCCGTCCACGGAGGCCTACGTCGAGGCCGGGTGCGCGCCGTTCAAGCTCAAGCTGCTGCGCCACCTGCCACCCCTCGGCCCGGCCAAGCGGCCGCGCTTCGTCGCCTCCCGCGCCACGCGGCATCTGGAGCCCCTGGCGAAGGCCCCCGGGGCCAGCGGCACCTGGTTCCAGGCCTGGGCCGAGCGCTGCCTCGCCCACCCGGACCGCCCGCTGCTGGCCGCCAGCGTCCCCGAGGTGCTGGCGGCGGCTTGCACGGCGCTGGAGCAGGCAGGAATCGTGCGGCCCGTGCTGTTCAAGGACACGACGATCTGGGGCCTGGCGCCCGAGGCCCTCGCCGTTCACGCCAGCACCGCCGCTATCCGGTGCGGCGCCTGCGGCCAGGGCTTCACGGTGCCGGCGTCCGAGGCGGCGGCCTGGGAGGGCGCGCCGTGCCCCAGGCGGCGCTGCCGGGGGCGCGGGGCCCTCGCGCCGGCCCGCGAGGACTACTACGCGCGCCTCTACCGCGACGGGGAGCTGGCGCGCATCCACGCCGCCGAGCACACGGGCTTGCTCGAGCGTCCGGTGCGGGAGGCCATCGAGGCCTCGTTCATGAGCGTGCCGGGTCAGCCGGCGGGAGAGCCGGGCGAGCAGGCCCCGCGCGCCCGCAGGCCCTGGGACCTCAACGTGCTCTCCTGCACCCCCACGCTGGAGATGGGCATCGACATCGGGGATCTCTCCACGGTGCTGCTGTGCTCCGTGCCCCCCCGGCAGGCCAGCTACCTCCAGCGCATCGGCCGCGCGGGCCGGCGGGACGGCAACGCGCTCACGCTGACGGTCGCCAACGCGCGCGCGCACGACCTGTACTTCTTCGCTGAGCCCCTGGAGATGATCCAGGGCCGGATCGACCCGCCGGGCGTGTTCCTGGGGGCGGCAGCCGTGCTGGAGCGCCAGCTCACGGCCTACTGCCTCGACCAGTGGGTGGCCTCGGGCGTGCCGGCGACGGCTGTGCCACGGGACGTGCGGGCCGTCGTCGCCGCGCTCAAGACCGAGGCTCCCGAGCGCTTCCCGTTCAACTTCCTCAGCTGGGTGCAGGCCCGCGATGAGCACCTGCTGACGGGCTTCTTCGCGTTGTTCGATCCGCCCCTGGCGCCAGAGCCGCGGGGCTACCTCACGGGCTTCATGGGCGGTCGTGAGATGACGGGGGGGGCGATGCGGCACAAGCTGCTGGTCGCCTTCACGCAGCTCGCCGCACAGGTCTCGAGCCTCCAGAAGCGCATCGAGGGGCTGTCGGCCGCCATCAAGAAGGCGGAGGAAGCCCCCGTGAAGGCCCTGGACCACGAGGCCCGCCTCGAGGAGCTGGCGGACGAGCGCACGGACCTGCAGCAGCTCTCGCAGGCGATGCTCGGCCAGAACCTCTACGCCTTCCTGACGGACGAGGGCCTCCTGCCCAACTACGCCTTCCCGGAGGCGGGCATCGCGCTGCACTCGATCATCTACCGCAAGCGTGACGACGGCGAGAAGCCGCGCCCCGGCGCCGGGGGCAAGCCGACGGGCGGCTACGAGCGCCGGGTGTTCAAGTACGGACGTCCCGCGGGGGCCGCCCTCGGGGAGCTCGCGCCGGGCAGCGTTTTCTACGCCGAGGGCCGCCGCGTGGAGATCGATCAGGTCGACATGGGCGTCACGGAGCCGGAGCCGTGGCGCTTCTGTCCGGACTGCTCCTACGCCCGGCCCGAGGCCGTCGGCGAGCAGCCGGAGCCCGCCTGCCCGCGCTGTGGCGCCCCCATGTGGGCGGATGCCGGCCAGCGCCAGACGATGCTGCGGCTGCGGCAGGTGTTCGCCACCACGGAGGCCCGCGCGAGCCGCGCCGCGGATGCCCTCGACGAGCGCGAGCGGAGCTTCTTCGTGCGCAACCTGCTCATCGACGCCCCGCCCGAGACCGTCCGGGCGGCCTTCCGGCTGAAGGCACCGACCTTCCCCTTCGCGTTCGAGTTCCTCGGGCGCGTGGCTCTCCGGGACGTGAACTTCGGCGAACGGGATCGCACCCTGCCAGGCTGGCCCCAGGCGGGCGAGGCGGTCCAGGGCAAGGGCTTCCGGCTCTGCCGGCACTGCGGCAAGGTGCAGCCGACGCAGGCCGACAGGGGCGACGCCAGGAGCCACCACACCTTCACCTGCCCGGCCCGCGCCAAGGACGTGGCCGGCGCCATCGTGCCCGCCCTGCACCTCTACCGGGAGTTCCACTCCGAGGCCGTGCGCCTGCTGCTGCCCGTCGCGAGCCTCGGCGGGGGCGAGGCGGAGGTGAAGTCGCTGGCGGCCGCCCTCCACCTGGGCCTCTCCCGCTTCTACCGCGGCGCGATCGACCACCTGCGGATCACGCGCATGGCGGAGCCTGACCGCGAGACGGGCCTCACGCGCCAGTACCTCGTGGTGTATGACACGGTGCCGGGCGGCACGGGCTACCTCAAGCAGCTGGCAGCCGCCCCGGAGGCGCTGACGGAGGTCTTCCGGCTCGCGCGCGACCACATCCGGGCCTGCGCCTGTGGCCAGGCGCCCCCCGGTGATGAGGACCACGCCAGCCCGGCCGATGGGTGCTACCGCTGCGTGTTGATGTATGGCAACAGCCGCGACATGGTGCACATCTCGCGGCAGCTGGCCCTGACCTTGCTGGGCCGCATCCTGGCGCATGCGGACGCCTGGGAGGCCGTGCCGGCCCTGTCGGGGATCGGGCTCTCGTCGCTCTCGGAGTCCGTGCTGGAGGACCTGTTCCTCGCCAGGCTGCGCGACGCGGCGGGCGGGAGCTGGCGGCAGGACGTCGTGGGCGGCCGGGCAGGCTACACGGGCACCTTCGGCCGGCGCGTGTGGGAGGTCGCCCAGCAGGTGTCGCTCGGGGCCCGTGAGGGGGTCACCACGCCTTGCCGGGCCGACTTCGTGCTCACGCCCGGTGCCGGAGACGTCCCGCCCGTGGTGGTGTTCACGGACGGCTTCTCTTACCACCGCGATCGCCTCGGCACCGACGCCGCGCAGCGCACGGCCCTGCTGCGGGCGGGCTACCGCGTGTTCTCGCTCTCCTACCGGGACGTCGAGGACCCCACCCGGCCCCTCGGCGAGGACGCCCTGGCGCCCGGCGGGCTGCCCGGCGGCGGCAACTTCTCGAAGTCGTTCGCGAAGTTGGCGGCGCAGGCCGGCGTCGCAGCCCCGGTGGCGGCCCCCACCGGCAGCAGCCTGGAGCTCCTGCTGACCCACCTGCAGGCGCCCGACCCCGCGGCCTGGGCGGCGCAGGCGCTGGCGCTGGCCGTTGCAGCCTATGGCCCCCCGGAGCCTGCGCCGGCAGCCTGGCTGCAGGCCCTCGACGGCAGGATGCCGGCCGCCATCGCGGCAGGGTTCACGGACGCCGCCTTCCTGGTCCAGCGGCCAGCTGGGCTGGGGCGGCTCAGCCTGCGCGTGCCGCACGAGGCGGTGAAGGCCGGGCAGGCGAACCACGTCGTCGCCATCCTCGCCACCCCCGCGGCGCTCCCGGCCCCCTCGCCCGACGACGAGGCCGCCTGGAACACGGCCCTGCGAGCGGCGAACGTGCTGCAGTTCCTGCCCGGCTTCGCCTGGCTGGCGCCGGAGCAGGTGTGGTCGCTGCCAGCCCCGCCTGTCCCGCCGCCCGACGACCCGGCGTGGTTGGATGCCCTCACGTTGGCCTCTGCCTGCCGCCCCCTGCTGGACCGCCTCCGCGAGGCCGGCTTGCCCGCCCCCGAGCCCGGCTTCGAGCTCGCCGGGGAGCGCGGGCGCGTGGTCGCCTCGGCGGAGCTCGCCTGGCCCGCCGCGCGCCTGGCCCTGCTGACGGAGGCGGAGGCCGACGGGGCCGCGGCCTTCGCGGCGGCCGGCTGGCAGACCCTCCCCCTCGCCCCGTTGCTCCCCCCCACCTCGCCCCTGGAGGAGGTCCTGACCCGTGTCCACGAAGCTGCCTGACATCAAGGTCGCCCTCTCGATCGACTTCCTGGAGGCGTTCTCGGAGATCCCGAAGCGCCAGCAGGCGCACGTGCGGAGGTTCCTGGACGGCTTCCGCCGGAACCCGACGGCGAGCAGCCACAACTACGAGGTCATCCGGGACTCCCGAGACCCGAACCTCCGCTCCGTGCGCATCGACGGCACCTACCGGGCCATCGTGCTCAAGCCGGAGACGGGCAACGTCTACGCGATGCTCTGGGTGGACCACCACGACGACGCCTACGCGTGGGCCCGCAACCGGCGCGTGCGCATCGACGTGGCGACGGGCGCCCTGCAGGTCGTGCCCGTCGAGGTCGCCGCCCCCGAGGTGGTGCCCGAGCCCCGGCGTCACGTGACGCCACCCGCAGAGGCTCTGGCACAGGCGCGCGAAGACGGCCAGGAGGAGGCTGCTGCCCCGGAGGGCCGCGCCCCCCTCTTCAAGGCCCACAGCGACGCCGTGCTGCTCGGCTTCGGGTTGCCCGAGGCCTTCCTGCCCGCCGTCCGGGCCGTGACCTCGGAGGCGGCGCTCGACGCCCTGGCCGGGGTGTTGCCCGCCGAGGCCTACGAGGCCCTGACCTACCTGTTCGCGGGCTTCCCGCCGGAGGAGGTGCGCGAGCACCTCGCGGGCGACGCGCGCCCCACCCCGCCGGCCGACCCGACGGACTTCGCGGCGGCCTTTGCCAACGCCCAGACGCTGCGCCGCTTCGTCGTGGTGGAGGACGACGCGGCGTTGGCCGAGATCCTCGACGCGCCGCTCGCGAAGTGGCGCGTGTTCCTGCACCCCTCCCAGCGGCGGCTTGTGGAGTTCGCCCGCTCCGGCCCCGTGCGCGTGCTCGGCGGCGCCGGCACCGGCAAGACCGTCGTGGCCATGCACCGGGCGGTCCACCTGGCGACGAGGGTGTTCACGAGCCCCACGGACCGCATCCTGTTCACGACCTTCACGCGCAACCTCGCCGCCGACATCGGGCAGCAGCTGGGAGCCATCTGCCCGGCCGAGGCCCGCGCGCGCATCGAGGTGGTCCACTTCGACCAGTGGGTGCGGGACTTCCTGGCCCGCCAGGGCTTCCCCTACACCGTCGTCTACAACGACATGGAGCCCAGGCCCCGGTGCTGGGAGGCGGCGTTGGACCTGATGCCCGCCGGGCTGGGGCTCTCCCCCGCCTTCCTGCGGGAGGAGTTCGACAAGGTCGTGGTCCCCCAGGGGGTGCTGACGGCGGCTGACTACTTCGCGGCCCCGCGGCTCGGCCGTGGCACCGCGCTGAGCCGCAAGGAGCGCGCCGCCATCTGGCCCGTCTTCGAGGACTACAGGCGTCGGCTCGCCGAGGCACGCGCCATCGAGATCGGGGATGCGATGCGGGAGGCGCGGCTGCTGCTGGAGCGGCAGGGCGACCTCCTGCCCTACCGGGCCGTGGTGGTCGACGAGGCCCAGGACCTGGGCCCGCAGGCCTTCCGCTTGCTGCGGCAGATCGCGGGCCCGGAGCGCGCCCACGACATGTTCATCGTGGGCGACGCGCACCAGCGCATCTACGGCCAGCCCGTGGTGCTCTCCCGCTGCGGCGTGAACGTGCGCGGGCGCTCCGTGACGCTGAAGGTCAACTACCGCACCACGGACGA
>JAYKHL010000158.1:0-17941 GCA_035284865.1 Candidatus Sericytochromatia bacterium
TTGCCAGTGTAGCGTGGGGGCCACCCGGGCCTCAAGTGGGCGGCGGGTCGAAGGGCAGCTCCACGCTCCCGACGGGCTCGCCGGCCGCTGGTGAGCCGACCGGCGGCTCCACCGGCTGGACGGCGGCCCACGCCCGCTCCATCGGCTCGATGTACAGGTTCTGCACCAGCACCTGCACCATCGCCAGCATCGGCACGGCGATGAGGGCGCCGGCAAAGCCATACAGCGCTGCCCCCACCAGCAACGCCAGCATCACCCCGATGGGCGAGACCGCCACGGCGCGGGCGAAGACCATCGGCGCCACGACGTTGCCCTGGATGACGTTGCCCACCCCGAAGATGGCCGCCGTGGCGAGCGCCGTCTTCCAGCCCACGGTCAGGGCCACGAGGATGGCGGGCACGGCCCCCAGCAGGGAGCCCACCAGGGGGATCAGCTCGCAGCAGCCGGCCAGCAGCGCCAGCGCCAGGCTGAAAGGCACGCCAGCCACCGTGAGCGCGATCGCCAGGTAGGCCGTCAGGAAGCCGATGCTGGTCAGCACCCCCTGCACGTAGCCACCGAGCTTCAGGGCCACCGGCTCGAACTGGGCCGCCAGCAGCGCCCGATGCGCCGGCGGCGTCAGGGCGAGGACGCCGCGCTTCAGGGCCTCGGCGTCGAGCAGCAGGAAGTAGGTCAGGACCAGCACCATCGCCACGGTGGCGACCCCGCCGACGAGCGCCGTGGCCCAGCCCAGCGTGGAGGCCAGCCACCGCCCGAGCTGGTCGGCCACGGTGCGCGTCACCTCATCGAGGCTCGGCAGCATCCCGTAGCGCTGGTCGAGCCCCTGCAGCCAGGCATAAGAGGCCTGGACCTGCTTGACGTAGCCGGGGGCCTGGGCCGCCAGCTGCTGCGCCTGCTCGACAAAGGTCGGCGCCATCGCCGCCAGCAGCAGCAGCAAGGTCCCGAACACGGCCCCGAACATGCCCGCGATCGCCATCGGGTACGGCCACCCCCAACCCCGGTGCATCAACCGGACGCCCGGGTAAAGCCCCGACGCCAGGATGGCCGCCACCAGGATCATCACGAGGATGTCCGGGATGCGAGCCAGGGCCGCTGCCAGCGCCAGCACCGCCAGTGCAGTGACCACGGACCTGGCCGAGATGTGGATGGTGACGGGAGCCCCCATGGATCCTCCAGATCGGTGACGGGTCAGAACGTGAAGCGGGAGAAGAGCCCCAGGTTGGAGCCGAGGAAGCTGAGGCCGGGCTGGGAGGCCGTGGCGTTGACGACGAAGCCCTCCAGCACGAGGCTGAACCAGTCGGTAAAGCGATAGGCCGTCTCGCCCGTCAGCTGGTTGCGCCACTCGAGCTCGCCGATCGCGTCGTAGAGCCGGAGCTGGGACCGCAGCGAGACGCCGTGGGTCCAGGCAGGCGTGGTCGCCAGCCGCGCCGACAGGTAGATGGAGTGGCCGAGGTACCCCGTCTCCACCACGGCTGCCCGCAGCACGTCCGCCTGGTAGCCGTGGAACACCAGCAGCCACTCCGCCAGGGGCCAGTAGGAGACGATCCCGCCGAACGCATCGCCATCGAGCCGGTTGGTGGTGCCGGGCCGCACGCCTTGCTTGTAGAGCACCTGGTAGCCCGCGTACCCATAAACCGGGCCTCCGAACCTGAGGGAGCCGATGCCCGTGCCACTCAGGAAGGTCGAGTCGTAGTCGCCGTTGTACTGAAACCGGGAGCTCAGGGCCGAGAGCCGCACCAGCACGGAGCGGTCGGGCCCCGACAGCGGCATCCAGGAGGCGTCCAGGTTGTTGCGAAGCACGAGGTCCGGCGTGCCGCCCGCCTGCTGCTGGAGGTTCGTGGTGGACTCCAGCGAGGGCTCGTAGCGAAACACCCAGGGCCTGGGTTGCGCGTCGGCAGGCGCCACCGCGACCGCCACCACGACCGCGGGCGACAGCCCAATGGCCCCGAACAGGGCCCGGGCGAGCTTCGCGGAGGTGCGCGTGAGGGAGGGCGGCATGGCGACGCTGCTGGGGGGGCCCACAAGAACCCGTTATCTTAGGTGGGCAGCGTCGCGAGGTCAAGCAACCGTTTGCCCCGCCCCGAGGCCGGACGGTATGATGGGCCGAGCATCTGAGGACCTCCCTTGCCCCGCACACCGCTCACCCGCCCCGTCGCCCTTCTCCTCGCGCCCACCCCGTCGCCCGACTGGGGACACGCCCGCACCCGGCGGGCGACGCTGCGCACGCTGGAAGCCGAATGGAGCGCTTCGACCGTCAGCGAGCCCGATCCCGACGGCTACTGGGCGCCGGGATGCAGCCGCCGCAGCGATGGGCTTCGGGGCCTGATCGCGGGCACGAACCACCGGCTCCTCGACCGCCTGGCCCTCCAGCTTCACGACGGTGAAGCTGCGCTGCCGTTGACCCCTGAGGTGGTGACGGTGAGCCCCGAGGAGGTGACCTACGCCTACACGGCCCCCGGTGGCGCCCGGCTCGAGGTGCGCTACGCGCTGCTGGAGGCCCGCCCCGGCGAAGCGGGGCTGCTTTCCGTGGCGGTCACCTCGACGGGCCTCGCGCCCGGCACCGAGCTCCGCGTGAAGCCCGTGCTGGACATCCGGCCCGTGGGGCGCACCGGGGACACGGCCCGCCACCGGGTGAACCCCATCGACGACCGCGCGCTCACCGTCGTGAACGCCAACCGCTGGCTGGCCTTCCGCTGGAGCGAGCCGTGCCCGTTCGAGCCGGGGCGGGAGCAGCGCGACCTCACGTACCCGCTCGGCCGCGGCGAGCGCCTCGCGCGGGAGGATGGGGTGCGGTTCAAGGCCACGGAGGGGCGGGTCTTCTCGCCGGGCTACTGGCGCCTGCCGACGGGCTGCACGGTGCGGCTGCTCGTGCAACCAGGGGTCAGCGAGGGTGCGTTGCTCGAGGCCCTGGAGGCCAGCGAGAGCGAGGCAGACACCCGCCTGGAGGCCCAGCGGGCGCGCTGGGAGGGCTACGCCGACCGGCTGCCCCAGGCCTCCGAGGGGCTGCTCCGGCGGGCTTACCTCATGGCGGAGAAGCTCTGGGTGAGGACGGAGGGCGACGTGCTGCCGGACGCCGATCTCACGGGCAAGCGCGTGCCGCAGACGCGGCAGGTGCTGGACGGCCTGCGGCACAACTGGCGGACCTTGGAGGCCGTCGGGCACGGCGGCCGGGTGGCGGACATCCTCCGGGCCGTCATCCGGTGGCAGGACCCTCGCTCGGGCCGGCTGCCTCACCACCTCGCCCCCTCGGCTGAGGCCAGGCGCCGCTTCGAAGCCACGGGCTCGCTGCCCGCCGAGCACTACACCGCCTCCGACCTCGCCATCTTGCTGTTCGCGTGGGTGGACGAGCTCGGGGCATCTCTCGCGGACCCGGCCCTGCGGGCCGAGCTGTTCGGGTGCTTCAAGCGCATGTTCGACGGCTTCAGGGGGTCGCGCATCACGCGGCGGCAAGGCCTGCCGGTGCTGCTGGAGAACGGGCTGCTGCTCTCCTTGCCGCACGAGGGGTGGATGGACAGCCGGCGGGTCGTGTTCTCCGAGCGGCTGACGGTGGCCGACCTCCCGGTGCGCTGCCCGGTGACGTGGCAGCTGCAGGACATCGCCGACTTCAAGGACAGCCACCACACGTGGGAGCAATACCAGTACCCGACGTTCTACCTGCCCGAGCTGAACGCGATGTGGCTGCGGGCCCTGAAGGCCGGCCTCAGGCTGGCCGGGGAGGCCGGCGCGGCGGACTGGCTCAGAGAGCTCCAGGAGGTCGAGGAGGCAGCCCGAACGGCGTACCGGGGGGTGTTCTGGAATGACCACGCCAGGTACGTCTTCAACGTCGCGACCCTCGACCGTCGGATCGATGGCACGCCCTCAGCTGCCGGCGTGGAGGCCGCCGCCTGGCTGGGCGAGGACGTGTTCACCCGGCGCGAGCTCGAGCACATCTGGCAGGTGGCGCGCCACCGGCTGCTCGTCCAGCGCCCGGGACCGGACGGCGACGCCCCGCTGGCCTTCGGCCTCATCGCCCGGGACACGCCCGAGCGGGTTTACCAGGACCACCAGCAGCTCCACGAGGCCGTCCTCCACCCCCGCATCACGCCCGCCCTGGCCCACCTCCTGCGCCTGCTCGGCCAGGAGGCCACCCGGGCCGAGGTGCTCGCCACGAACCTGGCGGCTCCCGGCGAGGAGGGCAGCCTGGGCTACGCGCCCGAGGCGTATGCGCTGCCCGAGGGCGTCAACCCCAGCCCCGAGGCGAGCACGGCCGACGCGCCTGTGCCCGTGCGGGCCCCGGCAGCCTGGTGGAGCCAGTTCTGCGACGTGTACCTCGAGGGCTGAGCCGCCCTGACGCCCACGGAGACCTGCCTTACGCCTGGCTGGCCCGGAGCAGATCGTTGAAGCGCGCCCGCTTGATGAAGCGGCCGCCCCCGGCCCGGCCCTTGAAGACGTTGCGATCGACGATCACCCGGCCGCGGGAGATGACCACATCCGGGTAGCCCTGCACCTCGAAGCCCTCGTAGGTGCTGTAGTCGACGCGCATGTGGTGCGTGTTGGGGTTGTCGACGCTGATGACCTCCTTGCGCGCGGGGTCGAAGACGACGAGGTCCGCGTCGGAGCCGACGGCGATCGTGCCCTTGCGTGGAAACAGCCCGAACAGCTTGGCGGCCGCCGTCGACGTCAGCTCCACGAAGCGGTTCAGCGAGATTCGCCCCTGGCGCACGCCGCCGTTGTAGATCAGGGCCAACCTGTTCTCCACGCCCGGTGCGCCGTTCGGGATCTGGGCGAAGCTGTCCCGGCCCAGCTCCTTCTGGCCCGTGAGGCAGAACGGGCAGTGGTCCGTGGCGATGGCCGAGAGGTCCCCCATCCGCAACCCCCGCCACAGCGCCTCCTGGTTGGCATGGTGGCGGAGCGCCGGGGTCATGACGTACTTGGCCCCCTCGAAGCCCGGGCGGTCGTAGTAGCTCTCATCGAGGAAGAGGTACTGCGGACAGGTCTCCGCAAAGGCCGGCGCCCCGCGGTCCCGGGCGCGCTTGAGCTCCGTGAGCGCGTCCTCGCTCGACATGTGCACGATGTACACGGGGCAATGCGCCACCTCGGCGATGGCGATCGCCCGGTGGACGCCCTCGCCCTCCATCCGGGTGGGGCGGGTGTGGGCGTGCCAGCGCGGCGCGGTCTTGCCCTCGGCGAGCGCCCGCTTGACGATCTCGTCGATGACGATGCCGTTCTCGGCGTGCATGCACACCAGCGTGCCGTCCTCCCCCGCCTTGCGCATGGCGCGGAAGATCGTGCCGTCGTCGGCGTACAGCACGCCCGGGTACGCCATAAAGAGCTTGTAGCTGGTGATGCCCTCGTCGGCGAGGCGCGACATCTCGCCCAGGCGCGCGTCCGGCATGTCCGTGACGATCATGTGGAAGCCGTAGTCGATGGCGGCCCGACCCTGCGCCTTCTCATGCCACGTCTCGAGCGCCTCCAGGGTCGAGCGTCCCTTCACCTGGACCGCAAAGTCGATGACGGTGGTGGTGCCACCGTGGGCGGCGGCGATGGTGCCGGACTCGAAATCGTCGGCGCTCGTGGTGCCCCCGAACGGCATGTCGAAGTGCGTGTGGGGATCGACGCCCCCCGGGATCACCAGCTTGCCAGCCGCATCGACGACGTGCGCGCCTTCGACCGCAAGGTCCTCGCCGATCATCGCCACGCGCTCGTCCGCCACGTACACGTCCGCGAAGTAGTCGTCCACGGCCGTGACCACCCGGCCGTTCTTGATCAACAGGCTCATCCGCTTCCTCCTCGGTGCTCGTGGCGCACGCGTGGCGTGCCGCCGGGCGGCTCCCGTTGTTTACCCGCGATGTGGCTGCCTCATTCTGTTATGATGAAGGCCAGGCGACGCGGGGCGCCCGGCCGGGCGTGAGGGCGGCGTCGCGCCAGCGAGGGTGCCATGCTGCTGCGTGAGTTCCAGATGGGGGACATCCCGGCGATCGCCGCGATCCGCAACGCCTCGATCGAGCTGAGCCCCGACTTCTACTCGATGACGCTCGACCGCTTCCGGTACGACTTCTACGGCGCGGATTTCCCGCTGACGAGCCGCATCGTCGTGGCGGAGGTGGACGACAAGGTGGCAGGGTTCTACCACCTCTACACCGACGAGCGCCTCCTGGCGCGGGGGCGCTCCAACATCGACTCCATCCATGTCGCCCCCGATCACCGCGGGGCCGGGTTGGGCGCCGCGCTGATCGCGTCCGTGGCCGACACGGCCCGGGGCTGGGGAGCGCGGTACGTCTCCACCGCCATACCCGAGGCCAGCCCCCGGAGCCTCGGCTTCCTCGAGCGTCACGGCTTCGAGCGCGTGCGCCGCTTCGACCTGATGCGGCTGGCCGTTCAGCCCGGGCTGGCGACGCCCCCCTCTCCGGCAGGCTTCTCGTTACGCGCCTTCCACGCGGGCGACGAGGCCGCCTTCGTGGCGGCCTTCAACGCCGCCTTCGCGGACCACTGGGACTTCGTGCCCCTCGAGGCCCCGGAGGTGCAGCGCTGGAACCGGCGCGCCACCTTCGACCCGGAGGGGTGCCTGCTGCTGACGGACGACGCCACGGGCGAGGTCGCGGCCTTCGTCACCGTCCTGCACCAGGCCGACCCCGACGCGCAGCCACCGGTGGCCCGCATCTTCGAGATGGGGGTCGTGCCGGCCCAGCGTCGGCGCGGCCTGGGCTACGTGATGCTCCAGACAGGCCTGGCCTACGCGTCCGCGCGCGGCTTCGGGGCCGTGGACCTCGTGACGGACGCCCAGAGCCAGGCTGGCCTCCAGCTCTACGCGAAGGTCGGCTTCACGGAGAAGCGCTCCAGCATCGTGCTGCACCGGCGGGTGGGCTGACAACCTTGCGGGTCCTGGAGTACAGCGGCCTGGACACCCGCCGCGTCCACGCAGCCTACCAGAAGGTCGTGACCGCGCTCGAGCGCGACGACTTCCGCTCGGCCGAGGTCAAGAAGCTGGCGGGCGTCACGCACGGCAAGTTCTTTCGCGCCAGGCTCGACCACGCCAACCGCCTGATCTTTACCCTGGTGCGTCACGCCGATGAGATCTGCGTGCTAGCGCTCGAGGTGGTGCACAACCATGCCTACGAGCAGGCCCGCTTCCTCCGGGGCGCCCGCGTCGACGAGGCCAAGATCCCGGCCGTGGAAGCTGCTACGGCCGCCCTCGAGGCTGAGCCCGTGCGCTACGTGCACCCGCGCCGCACGGAGATCCACCTCCTCGACAAGGTGATCTCCTTCGACGACGCCCAGGAGGCGGTCTACCGCGTGCCGCCCCCGGCGATCGTGGTGGGCAGCGCGGGCAGCGGCAAGACGGCGCTGACGCTCGAGAAGCTCAAGCACGCCGAGGGCGAGGTGCTGTACGTGACGCTCTCGGCCTACCTGGCCCAGAGCGCGCGCGATCTCTACTACGCCCACGGCTTCGAGCGAGAGGGGCAGGACGCATCGTTCCTGTCTTATCGCGAGCTCGTCGAGACGATCCGGGTGCCTGCCGGCCGGGAGGCGACGTGGCGCGACTTTGCCGGCTGGTTCCAGCGCCAGCACCAGGCCTTCAAGGGCCTCGACCCCCACCAGGCCTTCGAAGAGATCCGCGGCGTGATCGCCGCCAACGCGGCGGGCGTGCTGTCCCGTGAGCAGTACCGCATGCTGGGCGTGCGCCAGTCGATCTTCCTGGCCGATCAGCGCGACGCCCTCTACGACGTGTTCGAGAAGTACCGCACCTGGCTCGGTGAAGCGGGCCTCTACGACCTGGGGCTGCTGGCCCACGACTGGCGCCCCCACACCACGCCCCGCTACGACTTCGTGGTGGTCGACGAGGTCCAGGACCTCACGAACGCCCAGCTCGCCCTGGTGCTGGCCGGCCTGCGGAAGCGCGGCCACTTCCTGCTGTGCGGCGACTCCAACCAGATCGTGCACCCCAACTTTTTCGCCTGGAGCGCCGTCAAGTCCCTCTTCTGGCAGGACCCCAAGCTGGCCGAGCGCCAGACGCTGCACGTGCTCCGCACCAACTTCCGCAACGGCACCGAGGTCACGCGCATCGCCAACACCCTGCTCAAGATCAAGCACGCCCGCTTCGGCTCGATCGACCGTGAGACCAACTACCTGGTGGAGGCCGTCAGCGCGGAGCCGGGCACCGCCGTCCTGCTGCCCGACAAGGACGCCGTCAAGCGCCGGCTCGACGAGCAGACGCGGGGCTCGACGCGCTTCGCCGTGCTGGTGCTGCGCGACGAGGACAAGCCGGAGGCCGCGCGGCACTTCAAGACGCCGCTGGTCTTCTCGATCCACGAGGCCAAGGGCCTGGAATACGAGGGCATCGTGCTCTACCGCTTCGTCTCGGGCCAGCGTCAGGCCTACGCCGAGCTCGCCGTGGACGTGCGGCCCGAGGACCTAGCCGTGGACGAGCTGGCGTACCGCCGCGCCGCCGACAAGACGGACAAGTCGCTCGAGGCCTACAAGTTCTTCGTGAACGCGCTGTACGTGGCGCTGACGCGCGCCGTGAAGCACCTGTACGTCGTCGAGTCGGACCTGAGGCACCCGTTGCTCGAGCTGCTGGGGCTCGCAGCCGGCGCCGAGCAGGTCCAGCTCGACGCCCGGGCCTCCACGTCCGAGGAGTGGCAGCGCGAGGCCCGCAAGCTGGAGCTGCAGGGCAAGCTCGAGCAAGCCGAGGCCATCCGCAAGACGGTGCTGCGTCAGTCCCCCGTGCCCTGGCCCGTCTTCGACGAGCCCAAGGTCCGGGAGGCCCTCACCAAGGTCTATCAGGAGCAGGTGCCCTCACCCAAATTCCGCCACCAGCTCTTCGAGTTCGCCGCCTGCCAGGGCTACGACGCCGCGGCGACGCAGCTGTGGCGGGCCGTGGGCTACGAGCCGGCCCAGACCTTCTTCAAACAGTTTCCAGCCCTGCGCCGCAAGCACTTTGCGCGCTACGCGGCGGGCGTCTCGAAGGACGTGCTCAAGGAGTGCGACCGACACGGCATCGACCACCGCACGCCCATGGGGCTGACGCCGCTGATGACCGCCACCATCGAGGGGAACGTGCCCCTGGTCGAGACCCTGCTGGAGCGCGGCGCAAACTGCGAGGCGCGCGACATCTTCGGCTGCAACGCCCTGCACTGGCTGCTGCGCCAGGCCTTCGACGATCCCGACTATGCGGAAGAGGTGCTGCCTGCGCTCTACGAGCGGCTGGCCCCGGCCTCGATCGATCTGCTGGCCGGCGATCGCCTGGTGCGGATCGACCGCCACCTCAGCGAGTACTTCCTGTTCCAGGCCATGTGGGCGCTCAACCGGGAACGCTTCTCGACCGACGGGAGCCTGGGCGAGCCGGCCGGCTTCAGCACCGCGGAGCTGCTCGCCGCCTACGGGTTCGTCCCCCTCTCCGTGCTGCGCGAGCAGCGCCGCCAGCGCAGCTTCCTCTCGGCCGTGCTCTCCCGCAACGAGGTCGACCGCGACTACGCCTACAACCGCCGCCTGTTCCTCCGGCTGAAACAGGGCTGGTACCAGCTGAACCCCCAGCTAAAGATCCGCCTGGGCAGTGACAACGCGCCGTGGGTGCCGATCGTCCAGGTGGTGAACCTGCCCCTGATGAAGCAGTTCTGCGACCCGGGCAACCACCCCCTGCTCGATCGGCTCGTGGCCGCTGCCGACCTCCCACCCGCGGGCCCCTCGCTGGCCGAAACGTTGCTGGTGCAGCGGCGCAAAAAGGCGCGCAAGGGCAGCGGCGGGGTCGCCAGGCCGGGGCCTCAGAGGCGCAAGTAGGTGATCTCGAAGGCCTTGCAGGCCCGAAATTCCTGCCTCCGGTTGCTGAACGCAAAGGCCTTCGTCATCTCGTGGTACCCGAACACATCCAACCCCCGGTCCAGCGAGATCTTCCACCCCGTTGGCCTCAGGCCCGCTCGAAGGTGGGGAAGAAGGCGAGGTCGTCGCGCGACGTCTCGGCGGTGGCGGCGGTCGAGGTCGCGCTCGCGCAGGCGTTTTGGGGGCTGCGCTGGGCCGTCCAGGATACGCCAGGCGAATCCGGGACCAGGGTGGGGGTGGGCATCGGCGAGCTGAGGCCAGGTTGACAACCACGGGTGCCCGGGGACAGGCGAGGTGCCACGGGTACAGATCCGCGCGCGACGGCCGAGCGGCGCAGAGCGCGGGTGGCCCGCTGATGATCGGCCACAGCAGGCAGGCAAGAAGCCCGCTTCACAGCGTCGAGAGCGGGATGCGGTGTCAGGCCGCCAGACGAGCCGTCCCTGAGAACCCCTTCAGCCGTCCTGGCCGTAGCACGCCGCCTCCGCCAGGATTACACTCGCCGGGCTTCACGCCGTCCGAAGATGGCCCTGGCCGCCCAGCCGGGGCCAACGGGCACACGATTCGGAGGGAACCACCATGAACATCAACATCGGCATCGAGAAAGCGACCCGCGAGTCAATCGCCACCGGGCTCTCCCGCGTCCTGGCCGACTCCTACACGCTCTACCTGATGACCCACAACTACCACTGGAACGTCACCGGCCCCATGTTCCAGACCCTGCACACCATGTTCGAGGTGCACTACAACGAGCTGGCGCTCGCCGTGGACCTCATCGCGGAGCGGATCCGGGCGCTGGGCGTCCCCGCGCCGGGCACGTACCAGCAGTTCATCGCGCTGTCGTCAATCCACGAGCCTGAGGGCATCCCCAAGGCCGAGGACATGATCCGCACCCTGGTCCAGGGGCACGAAACGGTGGCCCGGACGGCCCGCGAGGTGTTTCGCCTCGCGGCGGGCGCTGACGACCAGCCCACGTGCGACCTCCTCACCCAGCGCATGCAGGTGCACGAGAAGACGGCCTGGATGCTGCGCAGCCTGCTCGAGTGAGCCCCACCGCGAGGGGCACTGGTTAGCCGAACGGCCAAGGCCTGAGCCAGGACCAGCCAAGGGATGGCGCAGGACTGCGCCCCGAGAGCAAAGAGGCCTATGTGAGCTCAGGCCGACGCCGCTATCGGGGGGCAGGACCAGCCAGGCCTAGACCATGTCGTAGAGGGTGTCGGAGATCATAGGCCGCGAGATCTGGTCGTGCAGGAAGCCGAGGCCGATGCCGACCACCGCGCCGACGATGGTGCCCACCAACGGGGCCGTCATCGAGCCGATGGCGGCCCCCACGGCGGCACCGGCCATGCCGGTGGCCGTGTAGCCCACCACGTCGGCGGCGAAGTTGGTGCCGAGGCGCTTCACGTCAGCCTGGTCGCGGTACTTGTAGTCGATGAAGGCGTTGATCGCGGAGGCCGGGATGGCCCAGACGGCCGAGGACTTCAGGGCCTTCAGGCCGCCGGACAGCCCGGCGCCGATCGCCTGGCCGAGGCCGAGCTTCTGGCCGCCGCTGGTGGCCGCCGTCAGGGTGAAAGGCTGGGCCAGCTTCTTGCCCAGCGCCCCCAGGCTGACGGCGCCCTCGGAGAAGACGCGCCCGAGGGCCTGGAAGGCCCTGCCAACCTGCAGGGTCAGCAGGCTGCCCGCGGCCTCGAGCACGTTGCCTACCAGGGCCCAGCTCAACCTCAGGAGCGGCTCTCCGGCGGCCTCGACGATCTTGGCAACGCCCTTCACCATCGTGCCGTTGGTGTTGGCCGCGATCGCCTGGGCGGCGCCCACGGCCGCAGCAGTTCCGGCCGGCACCACCCGGGCGCCGAGCTGGGCCAGGCCAGCCACGCCCGTCTGGGCGATCGGGCCTTGCCCCAGGCTGGCGACCCGGGCGGCCGTCACGCCGGGCGCCACCGCCGTCTGGACCTGGGGGGCCGGGCTCGGGCCCCAAGGCGTGGCCGCCACCTGAGGCTGTGGCACGGGCGCAGCCCCCCAGGGCGAGGCCGGACCCGGCGCGGTGGGGGCGACCGGCGTGCCAACATGCACCGTCACGACGGGGGGGGCGCCAAACTGATCCGACCCGAACGCCGCCCCGGGGGCTGCCGGAGGGGCCGGCGTCGCAGGCAGGGCCGGAGCCACCGGCGGCACGTAGCCGGCGGGAGGCAGGGGCGGGATGACGGGCTGGGTCATCGGAGGGTCCTCGGCGAGCCTCGCCGGGAGCGAGGGCTGAGTCGGCACACCCGCCTTATCCCGGCTCCACCGAGCCCCCTTGCGGGGCAGCTTCTAAGGGCCGGTTAAGTTTGCTCTAACCTTGCTCTCATCGACGCAGCCTGGCGCTGCGGTCCGCCAGCTGGTTGACGGCCAGCACCACCCCGAAGATCGCGACGCCCGCCGGCAGCCCGAGCCAGGGCGCGTGGTAGAAGTAGCCGCGCGCGTCGCCGATCATCGCCCCCCAGGAGGGTGTCGGCGGCGGCACCCCGAGCCCCAGGAACCCCAGGGCCGCCTCCATCAAGAGCATGTCCGCGAACTTCAAGGCGAGCAGGGTCAGCGCCAGCGATTGCACGTTCGGCCAGATGTGGCGCCACAGCAACCAGCGATGGCCCGCGCCCAGGGCCCGCCCGGCCTCCACGAACTCCTGCTCCCGCAGGCTCAGGACGCTTCCGCGCACCATCCTGGCCAGGCTCGGCCAGCCGACCAGGCCCAGCGTCAGGATCGCGGAGCCCGCGCCCGGCGGCAGCACGGCCGCCAGGGCGATGGCCAGCAAGAGCGCGGGGAAGGCCATCACGACCTCGGTCAGCCGCATCACCAGCTGGTCGACGAGCCCCCCCGCGTACCCCGCCAGCAGCCCGAGGCTGATGCCAATGAGGCCTGCCAGGCTGGTTGCCGTGCCTGCCACCAGCAGCGAGACGCGGCCGCCGTGCAGCAGCCGGGAGAAGACATCCCGGCCCAGCTCGTCGGTGCCGAGCCAGTGGGCCGTGGAAGGTGCCAGTGGCGCGCCGAGGCCCGTGACCCCGTCCGGCAGCTGCAGCAACGGGTCAAAGGGGGCCACCACCCCGGCCCCCAGGGAGGTTGCCAGGACCACGGCGAGCAGACCTCCCCAACCCCAAGCAGCCACCGGGGGCCGGCGGCGCGAGGGGGGCAACAAGGGGGCATCCGAGGCAGCAGCGAGCGTCATGGCGGGGTCTCCATGCTAGCACGTCGAACGGGCCCCGTGTGTTATCATGCGCCGCGTCCCGCCTGCCCCGATGGTGCCCCATGGCTCCGGTCCGTCGCTGGATCCCCCCCCTGTTCGCCCTCGCTGGTTGCGCGTCCCTCAGCGCCCTGGCGCCCCTCTCGCCGATGACCGAGGGCCGTCTCGCCTATGGCCTTGGCCGTTACGCGCAGGCCGAGCGGCTGTTCGCGAGGGCCTCCGAGCAGGGCACGGCGCCCGACGCCCCCCTCTGGCAAGGCCGGGCCGCCTGGCGGGCGGGCCACAGCGAGGCGGCGCTCGAGGCCTGGCGCGTCGCGGCGGCAGCCTCGGACACCCTGGACGAGGCCGAGGGCGAGCTCGCCTCCGCGCGGGACCAGCTGCTGGCCCTGGCTGCGCTGCTGGAGCGCTACGGCGCCCTGCGCCTGGCGGGAGACGGGGGGCCTGGCGCCACCCCTGAGGCCTGGCAGGCGCTGGCGGCCGAGTTCGATGGCCTCGCCGAGGCCGGCGGGGACAGCCTCGTCGGCCGGCGGGCGGCCCTGCTGGCGGCGGACGCCCTTGCCCACGCCGGGGAGACGCGGGCGGCGATCGCCCGCTTCGAGGCGCAGGTGGGACGCCACCCCGCCATCGCCGGGTGGGTGCTATGGCGCCTGGCAGCCCTCGACGAGGGCCAGGCCGCGCAGCACCTCACCACCCTGATTGACCAGCATCCCGACAGCCCGCTGCGCCTGGAGGCCCGGGTGCTGCTGGCCGAGCGCACTGCCGACCCGGTCCGTGCGCGGCGCATCCTGGAGGCCGTCGTCATGGACGGAGGCCGCAAGCCCGCCGCCGAGCGAGCGCTGTACCTGCTCTCCCAACAGAACGGGGGACGCCAGGCCCTGCTGCAGCGCTACTGGAACACGTACCCCGAGGGACGCTGGCTCGACGACGTGGTGAACGACCTCGCGAGCCGTCCCGGGCTCAGCGCGGACACGCGGTACCGCATCGGCAGCTACTACTTCTTCAACAGCGACTACCGCCGTGCCGCGGAGCACTTCGCCCAGGTGCACAGCCCGATGGCGGACTACCGTCGCGGCCGCTCCTACTGGGGCCTGAACCAGCTGGACAAGGCCGTGGCCACGCTGAAGGCGGTGGTGGGACGCGACCGCTCTCTGACGGGCAAGGCCTGGCTGACAATCGGACAGATCGAGGGCCAGCGCAAGCGCTGGGGGGCGGCGGCCGCGGCCTACCACAAGGCTGCCTCCTTCGGGGGTGAGGCCGGCGTCACGGCCCGTGGCAAGCTGGCCCGGGCGTACCGGGAACAGGGCAACACCGCCCGC
Source organism: Candidatus Sericytochromatia bacterium (assembly GCA_035284865.1). Lineage (GTDB taxonomy): Bacteria > Cyanobacteriota > Sericytochromatia > S15B-MN24 > JAQBPE01 > JAYKHL01. The sequence continues at coordinate 14,320 of JAYKHL010000158.1, forward strand.
GCGCGGGCCCTCGAGCGCAGCATCCTGCAGCAGTACCCCTGGAGCGAGGAGGCCACCAACATCGCCTGGGCCGACTTCATCGCCGCCATCCGGGGCCGCCGCTTCCAGGACGCCCGGGTGGCCGGCCGCCGCCTCGCCACCCACAACCCTCACCACGCCTACGGCCTGGCCGCCACCTACTGGCTGGGCCGCATCCACGAGCGGACGGGCCAGCGGCAGCAGGCCCTGGCCACCTACAGGGCGCTCATCGGGCGGTCCCCGACCAGCTACTACGGCTGGCGTGCCACGTTCCGGGAGGGCGCCCTCACGGGGCGGGGCGCCGATCCGTGGTTCGCCACGAGGCCGGGGCGCGTCGTCTCGGACCTGCCCGTCCGTTACACGGACCTGCTCGGCCCCGAGGAACGGGCCCTGGCCGGCGGCGTCGGCGGCAGCCCCCTCCCCAGGGAGGTGCGCGAGTGGCCGGAGCCCGTCCGCGAGCTGCTCTTCTTGCGGCAGTTCGAGCTCGCGGAGGCGAACGTGGGGGCAGGGGCCTCGCCCAACTTGCGAGCCTGGCTCAGCTTGCTGCAGCACCGCTACCCGGAGGCCATCCGTCAGGAACGGGGCGAGCCGAGGCTGTCCTACCCCCTCGGGTACGCCCCCCTGCTGCTGCCGGCAGCCCGCAGGCATGGCGTCGATCCCTTGCTGCTCGCGGCCCTCGTGCGGGAGGAGAGCCGCTTCAACCCGCGCGCCAAGAGCTGGGTGGGCGCCACCGGCCTGGCCCAGCTGATGCCCTTCACGGCCGAGTGGGTGGTCAAGCAGGTGCCTGACGTGGCGGGCCGCCCCCTCACCGACCCCCACGCCAACCTCCAGCTGGGGGCCTGGTACCTCGGTCACACCCACCGGACCTTTGCGGGCGCCTCGGTCTTCGCCGTGGCGGCCTACAACGGGGGCCCCGGGGCCGTGGCGCGGTGGCGCCGGGGCTGGCAGGGGGACCTGGACGAGTGGGTGGAGAGCATTCCGTACACGGAGACGCGCCTTTACGTGAAGAAGGTCTTCGCCAGCTACTGGAACTACCAGCGCCTCTACGGGCGCAGCTGATGATGAGAGTGCCGTCGGCTGGTGGGCACGATCGGGTTCGTGCCACCTGACCTTGGCCGCCCGACCGGACTTCTGACACCATCGCCCAGCTGGGGCCCCTGAGGCCCGTATGTGGGGGAGGTGACAGGGTGGCAAGCCCGATCGAGATCGGCCCGGAGGGGGCCGAGTGCTGGCGTCTGAGGGCCGAGCTGTCGAGCATCGGGCTTCAGGCGCGCACCGCCGAGGCCTTCCTCGCGCAGGCCACCTCCCGGCTGCGCGAGCTCCTGCAGGCCTCACAGGTGGTCTTCTGGGCAGCCGACGCGGACGGCACGGGCTTCACGCCCACCCACCCGGCGCCGCCCACGCCGGTGCTCCCGCTTGCCATGAGCCTGCTTCGAGAGCTGGGCGCGGCGAGGGCCCCCCGCACCGTGGCCGTGCCCGGGCCAGCGGGCACGCTGCGCACCTGCCTGGTGGGCGCCGTGTGGTGTGACCAGACCCTCGCCGGGCTCCTGCAGGTGGTCCCTCCCGCGCCCGGCTTCGAGCCCGCCCTGGCCTGGCAGCTGGAGGTGGCCCTGGGCCTGGTCGCGATGGGGCTCAAGCACGCCGAGCGGCTGGAGCGGCTGCGCTGGGAGGCCGGGCATGACCCCCTCACGACGCTGCCGAACCGACGGGGCTGGGAGGCGATGCTGGGGCGGGAGATGCGGCTCGCCGAGCGGCACGGCGTGCCCCTCACGGTGCTGGTGCTGGACGTGGACCACTTCAAGCAGTTCAACGACCACCACGGCCACGCCGCAGGCGACGCGCTGCTCAAGGCCATCGCCCGGCAGCTCCGAAGCGCCGGGCGAACCACGGACTTCGTGGCCCGCTACGGCGGCGAGGAGTTCGTGGTGCTGCTACCGCACACCGACCGCGAGGGCGGGTTGCGGGCGGCCACCAAGCTCCTGGAGGCCGTCCGAGGCGTCTCGGCGCTGCCCGAGGGGCGTGGGGAGCCCGTGTCAGCCAGCATCGGGCTGGCGACGTGGCCCGCGGACACCGCCTCGGCGACGGAGCTGCTGCCCGATGCCGACCGGGCCATGTACCGAGCCAAGCGGGCTGGCCGCGACCGCGTCGTCCAGGCCCAGGCCCGTGCCAGCCGCGGGCCAGAGCCCTGAAGGGGGCTCCAGAGCACCGATCAGGTCATGAGCGCGAGTGGATGGCGATGGGCCGGCGTCCCGGGGCCAGGAACCACGAGGGGGCGTGCCCGGAGGCACGTGACCGAGGCGTGACGACGTCCCTGGGCGTCCGAACGAGCCAGCCGCCGGGCGAAGACTTGATCGGGGCTCTAGATTACAAAGGCCGTGGTGAAGTTCTGCGTGAAGCGGCCCCCCGAGACAACGTTCCAGCCGGCCTTGTAGCTTCCCACCGGGCCGTCCGACTCGACGTAGCGGAACTGCCCCGAGGAGCACTCGCAGAGCGTCTCTCCGTCGTCGTAGCGGCCGTTGCGGTTCGCATCCGCGTAGGCCCGGAGCGTGAAGACGACCGACCGGGTCTCAGCCGGCTGCTCCATCATATCGACAGGCGCCCGCCCGGGCAGGGTCAGGGTGAACGCCCCGTCCGTCACTTCCGTGGAGGCAATCTCCCGCTGCTTGCCCCCGGCCGTGCTGCTCCCGAGGACGCCAACTCGCACCCCGGCACCGCTCATGCCCTTCACCGTGCCCGAGACCGTCGGCCCCCCTCCACCTCCCAGGGGCAAGGGCAGGCCGCCGAGGGCGGCAAGATCGGAGCAACCAGCCGTGGACACGGCGGCCAGGCAAAGCATCGACAACAGGGCACGGGTCATGGCGTCAGCACCTCCACCGGGTCAGTATAGCGCCCCCGCCCGGCCAGGTCACGGCGCGGTCACCCCGTCAGGCACGTCGCCGGGGTGGGCTGGCAGCCGCGCCTCGAGCACGCTGCGCCCGTCAGCGAGCCCGAGATCGATGTAGCTCTGCATCAACCTCCGATCCTGAAAGCCCGCGAACAGATCCCCCGCCAGGGGCGTGGACGGCGTGAGCGGGATGAGCCGCACCACGCGACGCCCCAGGAAGTCCTCGAGGTCGCGGAAGCCAGCGGCGATCGCAAGCTCCTGGTTGTAGGCGCTGTGCCGGATGGCGCCCTCCGGGGTGCGTTCCATCAGGCGCTGCAGCGCCTGGATCTGGCGGTTGGTCTTCAGCACCTGGTGGTAGTTGTTGATGATGAATTTGCCCGCCAGGATCTCGGCCATGCGGTTGAAGACCCGGGTGATGTTGTCCGGCTCGGTCTCGGGCGGCGGCACCAGGGTGGTGGCCATCACGACCAGGATGGTGTCGACCTCCGGGTCCAGCTTGATGGCCTTCCCGATGGGGGCGTTGTCGGTCATGCCGCCGTCGATGAACAGGCCGTGGGAGCTTGCCCCAGGGAGCGTCAGCCGCATGGGCGAGAAGGCGAGTGGGAACGAGGAGCTCGCCATGACCACGTCGATCATCCGGCTGAACTGGATGAAGTTCTGGGTCCGGGGCAGGCCGGGGTACCACTGGAAGTCCTCGAAGTGGGCCCAGGCGCGCTCGAT
>JAYKHL010000159.1:0-3632 GCA_035284865.1 Candidatus Sericytochromatia bacterium
ACTGCCGCGCCTGAGGGGGCTGGCACGGGCGCGGTGGGCGAGGCTGAGGTGGCCGCAGCCCTGGTGGCTGTGGTCTCGGAGAAGACGGGGTACCCGCCCGAGACGCTGGAACTCGATATGGCGCTCGAAGGCGACCTGGGCATCGACTCCATCAAGCGCGTGGAGATCCTCTCGGCGTTGACTGAACGGGTGCCGGGCCTGGCGCCCCTCGGGGCTGAGCAGGCGGGCTCCCTGGCCACCTTGCGAGACGTCGTCAAGGCCCTCGGGGCCTCGGCTTCGAGCCCGGCGGTCGCCGAGGCTGGTGGCGAGGCGCCTGCTCCGGTGGCGCCGCCTCCGGGCACCACGGCGCCGTCGCCGCGCATCGCTGCGTGGGCGGCGGTGGCTGAGGCGCCGGACCCGGCGCGGGCTCTTGGTCTGTTCGCCGAGGCGCCGACGCCGGAACCGCTGGAGCCGGCGACTCGCTTGGGCGCGCCCAAGGTCAGGGAGGGGCTTGACCTCTGGGTTGTCTCCCGTCCGGGGGATCCGATGGCGGTGGCGCTGGCCGAGCTGTTCCAGGCCGCGGGGGTGGCGGCCTTGCCAGTCGAGGTGCGGGCTGACGAGGTGCCCCCGGTGCCGGAGCGGTTGGGGGGCTTGCTGCTGCTCGCGCCGGACGGGGACGGCCCCTTGTGGTCCGAGGCAGACGAGGCCTACCTCCGGAGCGTTTTTCTGCTCACAGCGCGTTGCGGCAGGAGCCTGCAGGCTGCGGGGGGGGCGTGGTTCGCCACGGTCGGGCGGCTGGATGGTGCCTTCGGCCTTGCCGATCCTGCGGCGGCGTACAACCCCGCCGCGGGAAGCCTGTCCGGGTTGGCGAAGACCGCGGGTCACGAGTGGCCGGGGGTCGTCTGCCAGGCCTTCGACGTGCACAGCGGGTGGGCCCCTGCCCGGGCGGCTGAAGCCATTGTCGAGGAGCTCTTCCTCGATGGCCCGACGGAGGTGGGCCTCGGGCCCCTCGGACGCGTGGGGGTCTTCTCGCGGCCTGTGGGGCCGGCAGGCGCCGGCGCGCCCCCGTGTCGGCGTGGGGAGCTCGTGGTGCTCACGGGCGGCGCGCGGGGCGTCACAGCCGAGGTCGCCGTGGCCCTCGCCGAGGCCTACGGGCCCGTGGTGGCCTTGCTCGGGCGCTCCCCTGCACCTGCCCCTGAGCCGGCTTGGCTGGCTGCGGCAGAGGATGAGGCTGCCGTGAAGCGCGCCCTGGCGGCCCACTCGGAGACGCCACTGGCCCCGCGGGAGCTGCAGGCTGGCTGGCAGCAGGTGGCGGCGGCCCGGGAGATCCGGCGCACGCTCGAGCGCCTGGCCGCTGCAGGGGTGACGGCCGTGTACCGGGCGGTGGACGTTCGAGACGCCGCGGCGGTGCAGGCCTGCTTTGCCTCCCTGAGGGAAGCCCACGGCCCGGTCCGGCTGGTCGTGCACGGGGCCGGGGTCCTGGCTGACAAGTACCTTGTCGACAAGACGGCGGCGGCCTTTGACGCCGTCTTCGACACCAAGGTCCGGGGCTTCCGCGCCCTGCTGGCCGGGTTGGAGCCGGGAGAGTCGCCCGCGATCGTCCTGTTCTCCTCCATCACCGCCCGCGTGGGCCGGGTGGGGCAGGCGGACTATGCGATGGCCAACGAGCTGCTCAACAAGGCCGCTCACCGGCTGGCTGGCTCGCGGCTCAGCGCCCGCATCGTGTCGGTGGGCTGGGGCCCCTGGGACGGTGGCATGGTCACGCCCGGGCTGCGGGGGGTGTTCCTCGCGGAGGGCGTTGGCCTGTTGCCCCTCGAGGCCGGGGCGTCGTGGCTGGTGGCGGAGCTCGGTCGGGACAGGCCGGGCATCCACGAGCTCGTCGTCCGCGCCGGTGGGCCAGAGGTCGAGCCCCCACCGGGGTGGGAGCGGCCAGGCCTGCCTCGAGGCGCGACGAGCCGCGCCGATGGGCCGGAGAACGAGCCCCCTTCCGGCCCCCCCCTCGAGGGTTCCGGGGAGGATGGTGAGGACGACTGGGGCGATGCGCCCGTCTCTGGGCCTGCCGCGCCTGCGGCGGCCTCAGAGCCCTTGGAGCAGGCCGCGGAGCTTCCGCCTGCCGGGCTCCTGACGCCCGTGTTGCGTCGAGACCTCACCCTTCGCACCCACCCCTTCCTGGTGGATCACGTGCTGAGCGGCAAGGCTGTCCTGCCTGTGGTGGTGATGCTCGAGTGGATGGCGCACGCGGCACAGACCACGCGACCTGGCGCCACCTTGATCGGCATCGATGACTACACCCTGCTCAAGGGGGTCGTGCTCGAGACGGAGCCCTTCGGCCTTCGCGTCGACGTCGGCCCGGCCACGGCCACGGCGGAAGGGCACAGGCAGCTTCCGGTTCAGGCGTTTGGCGACGGCCGGGAGCGGCCGCTGGCTCATGCCACGGTGCTGCTGGCGGACCAGCCCCTTCAGGCCCCTGGGTCGCACTGGTCGGAAGGCTGGAGTGGTGGGAACGAGGCCTGGCCCTACTTCCGGGGCATTGACGAGGCCTACCGCAGCGTGCTTTTCCACGGTCCCCGCTTCCAGGGCCTCATCGGCGTCGATGCCCTCGGCCCCGAAGGGGTGTTGGGTCAGGTGCGAGCGGCCGCGCCGCCCTCGGCGTGGATGGCCGACCCGCTGAGGGAACACTGGCTGCTGGAGCCACTGGCCCTCGACTGTGCCTTCCAGATGCTGATCCTCTGGAGCGTTGAGACGCTGGGTGCGCCTTGTCTGCCCTGCCGCATCGGGGCCTACCGGCAGTACCGCGCCTTCGGCGAGGGCCCCATCACGCTGGCCGTTCACGTCACGGCCAGGCGGGTGGGGACCTTGCTTGCCAACGTCGCCCTGCGAGATGCCGACGGCCTGCTGTTGGCGGAGTTGCGGGGTGCGGAGTGCACCTTCAACGTCGGGCTGGTCGAGGCCTTCCGCCGCAACCAGCTGGCCGCCCCGTCGTCGCCATGACCGCTGCGTGGGTGCCTGTCGCTATCGTCGGGGCGGGCGGGGTCTTCCCGGACGCCTCCGGCTTGGACGCGCTCTGGGCCAACGTGCTCGCGGGGCGATCCGCCGCGGGGCCCGTCCCGCCGGGTCGCTGGGCCTTGTCCCCCGAGGACGTCGTCGATCCCGCGCCGGGGGCCTCCGATCGCGTGGCAAGTGGCAGCGCCTGCCTGATCCGGGAGCTGCCGGCCGGCCCGTGGCCCGAGGCCTTCGAGGGGCTCGACCCCCTCTACGTGCTGGGCTGGGAGGCTGCCCGCCAGGCCTGGCAAGGGGTGCGCGTCGCAGGCCTGGACCGCCGGCGGGTCGGGTTGGTCATGGGCAACATTGTGCTGCCCGACAGCACGGCGGCCGACGATGCGGTGGCGCTGCTCGATGAGGCCGGCACCCTGCGACCCGCCTCCTACCGAGGCGCAGGCCTGGCTGCCGGCCTGATCGCGCGTGTGCTTGGCTTCGGGCTCGGTGGGGTCGCGCTCGACGCAGCCTGCGCCTCGTCGCTGTATGCCATCAAGCTGGCCTGTGCTGAGCTGGCCGCGGGCCGGGCCGATGCCATGGTAGCGGGAGGCCTTTCCCGCCCTGACAGCCTGTACACCCAGATGGGGTTTTCTCAGCTGCGGGCCCTCTCGCCGAGT
>JAYKHL010000160.1:0-4227 GCA_035284865.1 Candidatus Sericytochromatia bacterium
ATCAGCTTGGGGGACGCTTGGGCCATGGGCGTGGGGCTGCCTGACAATGCCGGGAATCCCCAGGATACCACGCGCCCCGAGGCACAGCCCACGCCTCGTGGCACGCAGCCGAGCGTTCCCCCCCTTGACCACCTGGGCGATCTGGTGTACTCTTTCAAAAGAGTCCTTGTCTTTGGTTGCAGGCCCTCGGGTGCTCGGCTGGATCGGTTGAGGGGACTGGTGGGCCTCAGGGACTCGCTCTGAGTTTGAGGGTGCCGGTGCCCCCCGAAATGGGGCGGACGCAACGGCAGAGGACAGGCCGGTCGGTTGGCCGCTTTGTCTTCGACTTGATAGAAGCTCCTGACGTACGGCCGGGGGGTCGGGCGAAAGGACCAGGGTTCGTGCAGGTCGTCAGTGAGGGCGTGTCCAGTGGGCGGGCACCACACCGATGTCCTGTTCCCGGGGAGGGGCAACGAACCATCCGGCCGAAGCCCGGCCCGAGCGCCCAACTGCCGCCGCAACGGGGGACCTTGTGCCCCTGGCAGGCGGTCCGTCACGGAGGTTTGGTCGATGCCCAGCACGTTCTCCGGGCAGATTGCCCTGATCTGCCCGGATTGTCAAACTCACCTGGTCAACCTTGCACCGCACGGGGAACGGTACCACTGCCACGACTGCGACCTGCGATTGATTCGGGAGCGGGACACGTTTCTCAAGGTGCGACTCGAGGAGGTCGTCGGTCGGTTGGCCGTCACCGACGTCGAGCTGCATATGACCTGGCGACCCCTGACGATGGCCCGCACCGCCGTCTGACCCAGCCGCACCTCGCCACAGGCTTCCGGTACACCGGCCGCTTCCCGGTGAGGGGCTGTCGCCCCGGATTCAGCAACACCCCTGAGTCCGCATTACCCCTTCTCCCCGCCTCCCCGTGGGAGAAGGGGGGGACGTCCGCACCCTTTGGGTGAAACAGGATCTCGCTCCCCGCTCCCTCACGGAGAGGGTGGCCGCAGGCCGGGTGAGGGGCCAGAGCACCGATCAAGCCGTGAGCGCGAGTGGATGGCGACGGGCTAGCGTCCAGGGGCCAGAAACGACGAGGGAGCGTGCCCGGAGGCACGTGACGGAGGCGTGACGACGTCCCTGGGCGTCAGAACGAGCCAGCCGCCGGGCGCACTTGATCGGTGCTCTAGAACTTCACCCCGGTGGAAATCGCCAGCTGGTCGTGGGTGAAGGGGGCCGCGTCCAGCAGCCCCTGGGGCCCTGTCCCGAACTTGCCGCGAGACCAGGAGGCCGTCACCTGCGGCCAGTTGAACAGGGAGAGGTCCGTCTGCAGCGTGAAGCCTGAGGCGGTGGCTCGGCTGAGGGCAGCGGTTGGACCTCCGCCAAGCCCCGTCTGCTGGAAGGCGAGCGTCACGCTCGGGAGGATGAACAGGGCCGGGGTGCGCAGCACGAGCCCGAGCGAGTCGAACTCCGACCAGTGGCCGGCGACGGCCCTGCGCGTGAACTCCGGGGTGCCGGAGGCGCCCGGGGTCAACGGGGCGACCTGCCCGGCCAGCCAGCCGACATGCGCCCCGAGGCCCAGCCCCAGGAGGTCGCTCGAGCCCAGCCGCAGGGAGGCCCTGCCGGGGCTCCAGTCCCCGGGCGTCAGGCTGCCGAACGCCAGGAATTCGCCCGCCAGGGAGAGGGCCTCGTCGCCGAGGTCAAAGGAGGCGCCGAGCAGCTTGTTGCGCGCAGCTGGCTCAAGCCCACGGTCAGAGCCGCCGGAGGCCACCGCGGAGACCGACAGGGGGCCCAGCTCCGCACCGGCGGTGGCGGTCGCACGGGTGCCGTCCGCCCAGGTGGGCAGGCCGGGCAGTGAGGCTGCCGTCAGGGGCGTCCCGCCTTGCATCAGTGGTCCACTGAGCACGCCTCGGCTGAGGCCCAGGCCGAGCCGCACCGGGCCGATCAGCCCGTGCCCGGCGGCCAGCAGGGAGCCGTGGGGGGCGTACAGGGAGCTGTTGGCCGGATCCACCCAGTCCGCCGTCGGGGAGGTGCCGGCAAGCCAGACCGGGGCGCCCACGGCGGTGGTGGCGGCGGTGAGCGCGCCGGTGGGGTCGAACGCCAGCCCGGGGGTGCCCACGAAGCCGAACCCCCCCGTGCCGTTGGTCCAGGTCGGTGCGCGGAAGGGGTCGGGGCCGGAGGCGCCGAGCGGCAGGTGATCGCGCAGCGCCCCGAGCCCGGCGGCGGCCTGCCGCTGGCCCTCTGCGCTCCGCAGCAGCGCCTCGGCGAGGTACACGTCCATCACGGGCGTGGCCCCCACGCCTCGCAGGAAAGCGTTGCCCGCCGGGCTTGGCGCGTACAGATCCGCGTTCAGCACGCCAGTGAACGTGAGCCCCCTCGGCAAGGGGGCCTCCAGCGTCAGCGCCTGGCGGACGCGCACGTCGCCAGCGGGGGCCCCCGTCAGCGTGCCGCGGGGGTCCGCCAACCAGTCGCGGTGATCGAAGCGCAGCTCGCCGCCGAGCCGGACGCGCTTCTCGAGGCCAGCGAGCCTTCCCTCCAGGCTGTCTTGCCGCTCCTTGAGGGCGTCGAGCTCCTCGCGAAACTCCCGCTGCAGGCGCGCGATGGTTCGCAGGTCCTCCGGGCTGATGCCGGGCTCCGGCAACGGCTGCCCGGTGGCGATGGCGATGCGCTTTTCCACGGTGGCCAGCAGCTTGGCGAGGGCTGCGGCGAGCTGGTTCCGGCTGACGAGCCGGCTGCCGTGGAACTTCTTGTCCGGGAACCCCTCCATCACGCCGTAGCGCTCGACCAGCGCCTGGATGGCCTGGTACGCCCAGTGGTCGGGGCCCACGTCCCGCAGCTCGGCCACCGGCGTGGCGGCCTGGGCCGGCAGGGCTCCGCCGGCCGCGCCGAGGGCGAGGCTGGCGAGCAACGGGTAGGCGAGGGGGGGGCGGGGCAAGGGAACCTCCTGGGGCCAGCGGGCCATCCCCCTTGGTACCGGGTGTCGGCGCCAAACGCAGTGACCCCCGCACCGGCAGCGGCCCCGGCGGGTTGCCAACGGCCGCCAGGACCGGCATCATGAATCCCCTGCCGCGCCCTCCTGGACGACCGCCGTGATGCCTGCGCCTGCCTTCGACCTCGACACCTACTGGGACGGCTGGCGGGCCCGGCTGGAGCGGGAACTGGATCGCCAGACCCCCGTCGGGGAGCCGTCCCTGCTGTGGGAGGCGATGCGGTACAGCCTCCTTGCAGGCGGCAAGCGGCTGCGCCCCATGCTCATGCTGGCCGTCCTCGAGGCGCTGGGGCGGGAGGCCGCGCCGGCCCTGCCCGCGGCCTGCGCGCTGGAGCTCATCCACACCCAGAGCCTGGTCCACGATGACCTGCCGGCGATGGACGACGACGCCCTGCGGCGCGGCAAGCCCACCAACCACGTGGTGTACGGCGAGGGCAACGCGATCCTGGCCGGGGACGCCCTGCTGGCCTGGGCCTTCGGGGTGCTGGCGAGGGCCGGCGGGGCGGCCTACCCCGCCGAGGCTCGGCTTGCGGCGGTGGCAGAGCTGGCCACCGCCACCGTCGGGATGATCGGGGGGCAGGTGGTGGACCTGGCCTCCGAGGGCCAGGCCGTCTCCCCCGCGACCCTCGCCTTCATCCACCGCCACAAGACCGGCTGCCTCATCCTGGCGGCTGTGCGCATCGGGGCGTTGCTGGCAGGGGCCTCGGAGGCCCAGCGGGCCGACCTCGATCGCTACGGCGAGGCCGTCGGGCTGGCCTTCCAGATCGCCGACGACATCCTCGATTGCACCCGCACCGCGGCGCAGCTCGGCAAGACGCCCGGCAAGGATGCGGCCGCCGGCAAGGCGACTTACGTGGCGCAATATGGCCTGGTGGCCGCGCGGGAGCGCCTGGAGGCCGAGGTGCAGGGGGCACTCCACGCCCTGGCCGCGTGGGGGCCTGGCGCCGAGCCGCTGCGGGCGCTGGCGCGTCACGTGGCGGTCCAGGCGGCTTGAACGCGGCCGGACCGGCCGCCGTGGAGGGTGAGGCTCGGATGAGCGGCAAGCGTCGGCTGGATCAGTTGCTGGTGGAACGCGGGCACTACGCGACGCGGGAACGCGCGCAGGCCGCCATCATGGCGGGCCTCGTGCGGGTGGGCGACCTCGTGGTCTCCAAGGCCGGCCTGCAGGTCGGTTCGGACGCCAAGCTCACGGTTGCCGGGGAGGTCCACCCCTACGTCAGCCGCGGCGGGTTGAAGCTGGAGCGGGCCCTGGCGCCCTTCGACGT
>JAYKHL010000161.1:0-24966 GCA_035284865.1 Candidatus Sericytochromatia bacterium
TTCCACCATTGCCAGCGCTCGAACAGGTAGGAGACGAAGGCCACCGCGAGCATGAACAGCGTCACCTTCTTCGCCACCTGCAAAATCAGGTAGCCGATGAGCCCGAGCGCCCCGCCGGTGCTCAGCGTGCCGCTTTGCAGGATGGGGCCCATGTTGTCCCGGATGACCGTATAGACCAGGTAGCCGATCACGAGGGAGACGATGAGGGTCTTGGCCAGGTTGAACAGCTGCTTGAGCTTGAACGGGTTGATCTTGTTCTTGAAGCCCTTCACCGGGTCAATCTTCTCGAACTTGGGCTCGAGCGGCTTGAAGGTGATCAGCACACCCACCTGGGCGTAGAGCACCACGAGCACCGTCAACACCACGATGGCCACGAAGGGGGCCGTCGTGATGAAGACGATCAGGAACATCCGCCACAGCAGCCAACGGGCCTGGGCCTCTGTCAGGTGCCGCAGCTCCGGGATGTTGTGCAGGATCTCATCGATGAACGCGAACACGTACTCGAAGACAATGGGCGCCGTCCAGGCCAGGGCATAGGCCGAGACCAGGATGGTGGCTGCCACCATCGCGTCCTGGACCTTGAGCACGTTCCCCTTCTTGCGCTCCTCGTCGAGCTTGTGAGGGGTGGGGTCGTGTTTCTTGTCCTCGTCGGCCAACGGACGCCTTCACCTTCGGGTGGGCTTGCGCCCGGTCTATACCCCGCTCCGCCAGGCCGTCTGGGCCCAGCGCAGCGCGGAGTCGCGGTCGGTCACCGTGCCCAGGGCCGTCTCCTCCTCCAGGGCCGCCAGCAGGGCGGCAAGGTGAGGGCCTGGAGGAAGGTCCAGGGCCGCCATCAGGTCCCGGCCATCGAGGTGGCGGGGCAGCGGGTGGTCCAGCCTGTCCCAGCAAGCCTCCAGGGCCGCGGTCGCCGCCCCTCGGAGGTCGGGCGCATGGCTTGCAACCAGGGCGGGCAGCGCGGGCAGAGCCTCTCCTGCTGCCCGGGACAGGCGGTGCCAGTCCCGCGGAGGCCGGCCCGAGGCCAGCATCCCCTCCAGGGGCGCTGCGGAGGTGGACCAGGCGGCTGCCAGCCGTTGCTCCCGTCGGCTCCAGCGGAGCCGTTCCCCCAGTGCCTCCGGGCCGGCCGCGAGGGGGTCCAGGCACAGCGTGGCGAGCGACAGCGCCGTGCGCCTGCTGCGATCGCCCGCCACCGGCTCGTCCAGCCAGCCCACGAGCCGCTTCCAGGCTGGCCCCGGCGCGGCGTCGAGCCAGGCGTCGAGGGCCGCGAGACGCGCCCGCCCCACGGGGAGGTCCCCGGCCGCGGTCGCCAGCGCCGGCCCCAGCACGCCGAGCTGCCCCATCTGAGCCAGCGCCCGGTGTCTGGCCGGGCCCACGAGCAGCTTCTGCCACTCCTGCAGCAGCCGCTCGCCCGCAGCCTGGGCGAGCATCGGCGCCAGCGCCCCGACCCACCCGAGGGTGGCGGGCGCCACCTCGAACTGCAAGGCCGAGGCGAAGCGGAAGACGCGCAGCAGCCGCACCGGGTCCGAGGCGAGGTTGTCGCGGGTCGGGACCCGGATCACGCCTGCCTCGAGATCGGCATAGCCCGCGAGGGGATCGGCGAGGTCTCCCGTCGTCACGCTGACCGCCATGGCGTTGACCGTCAGGTCGCGGCGGGTGAGGTCGGGCTCCAGCTGGTCTTGCGCCATCCGAGCCACGTCCACCACCTCCCCGCCGGCCAGATGGAGCCGGTGGATGGAGAGGGCGGCGTCGAGCACCACCGCCCCGCGCACGCCCACCTTGCCGCGCAGCCAGGTCAGCAGCGGCGCCGGGTCACCCGGCACGATGACGTCCCAGTCGAGGGGCGTGCGGCCCAGCAGCCAGTCTCGAACGCCCCCGCCCACCAGATACACCGGAAGGCCGAGGGCCCGGCTCGCTGCCGCGAGCAGGCGAGCCGTGGGGACATGTTCTGCCAGCTCACGCAGGGAGGAGGCTGGACGCACGGCGGGGGCCATGGGGAGCATGTTAATGGCTCATTAATTCTTCGGCAAATGCTCATCAATCGCCGCACCGGGCGCGGAGGCGTTCGGTATATGATGGGGGCGTGTGAAGGGTCGTGTCTACGAGGTTTCCCCAATGGTGACCAAGCGCCTGCGTGCCGCCGCCGTCGAGCCTCCGGTGGCCGTTCAGATCTCCGTCGAAGGCAACGTCACCCGCTTCAGGCTCGGGGGCGACCACGGCGCGGTGCTCCCGCTGTTCTACCGCCGGGCCGAGTACCACCTTCCCGCCTATGTGGTGGAGGCCCCGATGCCGACGCTGACGTGCCGGCACCTCGAGAAGGCCACGATCCACCTGTTGCACGGGCACGGGGACCAGGCCTTGCTGGCGTTCCGTCGGGCCGTTGCAAGCGCGATCGAGCCGATGACCCTCATCAAGGTGGCCCTCGCCTGCCACACCGAGGCCCATGCTGAGGAGGCGGAGGCCGCCTGGCGTCGGGCCCTGCGGTACGCGGGGCCCGACCGGCGCTCGGAGGGCCTCGTGCGCGCCATCGCCGGCCACCTGGGCTACCACCTCGCGTGACGCGCCGGTGGCGCCTGCGGGGAGATCTCCGCCTCGCCGCGGTCGCTGCTGCCTTGCTCGGGCCAGAACCCCGCCGGGCCAAAATGTCCGGGCGTCGGGTATAATCCCTGCGAACCTGCCCGGCCGGTGCATCTGCTGCACCCGACCCTGGTCAGGTCCACGTCCGGTGCCCGTCAGGAGGTTGGTTCCGATGCTGAAGGCCCTGCGCACCCGGGTCGGGGCGGCGCTCGCGGCGGTCACCTTGGTGGCCTCGCCCGCCGAGGCGTACGTGCCGAAGGTGCTGCGTGTCGGCTTCGTGCCCTCCGAGAACCTGCAGAACATCCTCAAAAAGACCCGCCCGGTCATCGATGCGCTCCATCGGGAACTCAAGGTCAAGGTTGTGCCGTTCGTGGCGACGGACTACACCGGCATCATCGAGGCAATGAGGGCTGGCAAGCTGGACGTGGCCTTCTTCGCCCCGGGGGCTTACGTGCTGGCCGAGAAGAAAGCCCACGCGCTCGTGATCCTGAAGGCTCAGCGCAAGGGCAAGGCCTTCTTCTACGCCTCCGTCATCGCGCACCGGGACTCCGGCATCAAGAAGCTCACCGATCTCAAAGGCAAGACCTTCGCCTTCGTGGACCCCGCCTCTACCTCGGGGGGCATCTACCCCAAGGTGATGTTCCTGAACGCGGGCATCAACCCCGATCGGGACTTCACGCGGGTGATCTACGCCGGGGGCCACGACGCGGCGGTGCTGGCGGTCCTCAACAAGAAGGTCGACGCGGCCGCGACCTTCTCCAACGATACCCGGGGGGATGACTCCGCCTGGACCCAGTTTCTGACGCGCCCTGCAGACGCCCAGGCCATCGTGCCCATCGCCTTCAGCAAGCCGATCCCGAGCGATCTGATCGCGGTACACAGCCAGCTTGATGCGCCCACGATCCAGAAGATCAAGCGCGTCTTCACCCAGATGAGTGCGACGCCCCAGGGGCGCAAGCAGCTCTGGGACCTCTACCGCATTGACGCCTTCGTGGACTCTGCCCCGGCTGACTTCGAGCCTGTGCGTGAGGCCTTCGGCAAGGTCGGCTTGACGGTGAACTGAGAGCCGGAGAACCTCGTTCCGTGTCCACCTCCCGGGTCCAATCTGCTCCCTTGCCGCCCGCCTGCCTGGAGGTTCAAGGCCTCCGCAAGGCCTATGGCGCCGGGCCGGCCATCCTCACGGACGTCGATCTTTCGTTTCGACGCGGGGAGTTCGTGGTGATCCTCGGGCTGTCGGGGGCGGGCAAATCGACGTTCTTGCGGTGCATCAACCGCCTCGTCGAGCCCTCGGCTGGTCGCATCGAGGTGCCCCGCGAGGTCCTGCTTGGGGCCGGGGAGGGCACCCTCGATGTTGCCACCATGAGCGACCGGGAGCTGCGGCTCTGGCGCCGCCGCGTGGGCATGATCTTCCAGCAGTTCAACCTGGTCAAGCGGCTGTCCGTGCTCCAGAACGTGTTGTCGGGAAGCCTGGGCTACCAGGGGCCCCTCAGCCTGCTGCGCTGGTTTCCGGCCCGGGACCGGGACCGGGCGCTGGCGAACCTGCAGCGCGTGGGGCTGCTAGCCCAGGCGCATCAGCGCGCGGACAGGCTTTCCGGCGGCCAGCAGCAGCGCGTGGCGATCGCCCGGGCCCTGATGCAGGAGCCGGCCGTCATCCTTGCCGACGAGCCAGTGGCGTCGCTCGATCCCAAGCTGTCGGTGGTGGTGCTCGACACCCTCCGGCGCGTGGCGCAGGAGGATCACATCACCGTCCTGGTCAGCCTGCACGTGCTGGAGCTTGCCCGGCGCTATGCGGACCGGATCGTGGGCTTCCAGGGCGGCCGCGTGGTGTTTGACGGGCCCCCGGAGGGGCTCACGGACGAGGTCGTGGAGGCCATCTATCGACGGGCCGAGGATGCGCCCGCCATCGCAGCCGGAGGGGCCAGCCATGGCTGAGCGCGTTGCTTCCTTGCCCGAGCGCGAGGCGGCCCCTCGTTCCCCCGTGGGGGGGCTCGTGCGGCAGGTGCTGCTGGCCCTGGTTTGCCTGGGGATCGTTTCCTGGGCCTTCTCCGGGGTCAGGGCCAACGTGCCCGAGCTGATCCAGGGCGCGCCGCAGATGATGGAGACCCTGGGGCGGATGCTCCCACCCGACGTCTCGCGGGTCACGGACCCGGACGTGTACGACAAGCCCTCCGAGGTGCGTTTCCGTGAGCTGTTGCTGCCGCTCCCGCTCGATGCCGAGCGGGCCCAGGCGAAGGCTTACTGGTGGGAAAACACCTTCCCCCAGACCATCGTGGGGGCGACCCTGCAGACCATCCAGATGGCTCTCGCTGGCACCGTTCTGGCCGTGTTCGTGGCCTTCCCGCTGGCGTTCCTCGGCGCCCGCAACACCACGCCCCACATCGCCGTGTACCACGGCATCAAGTTTGTCGCCAACTTCCTGCGCACGGTGCCGGACTTTGCGGTGGCCTTGGTCCTGGTGGCGGCCATCGGGTTGGGGCCCTTTGCGGGCACCCTCGCGCTGGCCTTCCACACCGCGACGGTGCTCACCAAGCTGTTCGCGGAGGCGATCGAGGGCATCGACGACGGGGTGGTGGAGGCCCTGCGAGCGACCGGGGCGGGCTACGGTCAGGTGGTGGGCTTTGCCGTGCTGCCGCAGGTCATGCCGGCGTTCATCTCTTTCCTGCTGTACCGCTTCGAGACGAACATCCGGGCGGCGGCTGTGCTGGGCATGATCGGCGCGGGGGGCATCGGCTTCCTGATGGTGAGCGACTTCCGCATGTTCCAGTATCAGCAGGCCTCGATGACGGTGCTCGTGCTCATCGTGCTGGTGATGGCGGTCGACTACCTGAGCGCCCGCCTGCGCCGCCTGGTGACCTGAGCGGTCGCTCTGTTCTCGGTTGGGCTTGCTGGGTACAAGAGCCTTGGCGATTGATGCGCTTCCAGAGGTTCATCCATGGCTTCGGCGAATGACGACGCGGGCCCCTCGTGGCTCGGGGCATTGCTGGTGATCACGTTCGGGCTGGGCGTGTGTGGTGGCAGCGGTTACCTGGTGTACATGTCTGATCCCAAGGGCGTCTCGCAGACGGTGTCTGAGACCCGCAAGATGCTGGGCATCCAGCAGGCCGCCGCTCCCGACGAGGGGGCGGAGGGCGAAGAAGAGATGTAGCTCGCCCGGGTCAGTCGATCCGGAAGTCGAACGGAATGACGCCCTGTTCGGTCTGGGTGCCTTCGCGAGGCGTGAAGCGGTACCGTCGGGCTGCCGTGAGGGCTGCGCGGTCGATGGAGGGGTAGCCCGACGACTCTGTGACCCGGGCCTCGAGCACGCGGCCCTCGGGGCTCACGAACACCTGGACGCTGACCCTGCCCTCCAGGGCCTGTTCCTGGGCGCCAGGCGGGTAGAGTGGACGCGGCGCGTAGGTGACACCGCGTCCGGCCAGGTCTCCGTAGGGGGCGGCCTGTCTGATTGAAGGCCGCCCACCGGGTCGTCCCGCTGCCGGGGCATCCTGCGGGTCGGCCACGCCTTGCCGCAGGGCTGCCAGGCGGGCCGCCTCTGCCTCGGCGCCTCGGTAACGGGCCGCTGCCAGCTGGCGGAGGTCCGGCTTGGGCGGTGCAGGACGTGACACCACCTGCGGTGCTGGCTGGATGCGACGGGGCTGGGTTCGCGGCACGGGCCGGGCCACCCGGGGGGCCGCAGGCCTCGGCCTGGCGGCCTCCACCGGCCGGGGCCGGGGGGCCGGCCGGACCGGGGCCTCGGGCTGAGGGGCCTGCGCGACCTTCGGAGCGGGGGCCGGCGCGGCAGCCTTTGCCGGCCGGGGCGCTGGCACGTCCACAAACTCCACCGCGATCACCCGGACGGGTTCCGGCGGCCGCACCGGCGGGGCTGGTGGAAGCGGCCCCAGGGCCAGCAGCACAGCCACCGCCAGCGCGTGCAGGCCGGCCGAAAGCCCCCTGGCGATCCAGCGTTCCCGGGCGGCCGCCCCGCGCGCCACGGGAGCCTTCCGGCGAGGGCGTCCAGAGGCCGCGCCGTACCCCGAGTGGCCTCTCCGGCGTGCATAGGCGCTGGCGGGGGGGGCGGGGCGGGCCCGGCGCTCGAAAGGGGTCATGGGAGCCTCCCAGGCCTGGTGGCCTCAGAAGAGGTACTGGGCATACGCCGTCAGCAACGGTGCGGGGGCAAAGTAGTTCCGCGCGTCGGGCTGCTGCAGCAGGAGGGGCAGGTCCGCTGCCCGCAGCCCGATCCCGAGGTCCGGTGTGAGGGGGTAGCGCAGATCCGCCTCTGCGAAGAGGCCAGTGGCCGCAGCGCCTCCGGGCACCTGGACAGGCGCGAGCGTTGCCCGTTGCCACGTGAGATGTGCCGAGGCCGAGATGGGTGCCGTCGGGCCCGGCAGGGCTGCTTCCACGCCTGTGGACAGGCGGTGCTCGGTGGTGCCGAGCGGCAGCGTGGTTCGTCCCCTGTAGCGAAGCGTTTGCTGCACGTGGGGCTGCCACTCCAGCTGGAGCTGGGCGTCGAGGCGCGGGGACCACTGCTCGCCCGGTGCGTTGAGCGGCACCCAGAGCCCATCGGCCTCCGGGTCAGCCCAGTACACGTGGCGCCAGCTGCGACGCAAATCCGCCGTGACACGAGCCCAGAGGCGCTCGGAGAAGCGATGGCTGCCACCGAGCTCGGCCCAGCCCTCGACGCGCTCCGCGGCGAGGTCGTCGTTGGGGCCTGCGGCCGGCCGGCGCAGGTACAGCCCGTCGAAGTCCGGCAGCTCGCTGGCCGCTCTCAAGCCCGCGAACACGTGCGTGAGGACGGAGGGGCGGTAGTGGAAGGTGAAGGCCGGATCGAGGATGGGTTCTCGTCCCCAGTAGCCGCCGCCGAGCCCCCACTCCATCGCCAGGTGGTCCGTCAGCGTCCAGTGGTCGGCCAGCCGGAGATAGGCCTCGGGCCCTTGCTGACGTCCCCAGACGCGGTGCTGGGCTGTGAGCGTCACCAGCGGCTGGTGGTCGCTGGCGAGCCCTGAGGGGCGCCACTCGGTGTGGGCCCCGGTGCGTGCCACGAGCAGATCCTGGGCGCCTGCCACGCTCACGGCGCCGCGGTCGTGCCGGAGCGTTCCCGTCCACGTGCTGGAATGCCCCAGGTCCACCGCGGCGGCCCAGGCCGACTGCCCGCCCCTCAGCCCTTCGAGCTCCCAGCCGAAGGTCTCCCCGAGGCCGCCGACACGACCCACCCCCGGCCAATCGAGCCACTCGCGTCCCCGCAGGCCGACCCAGCCGAGCCCCGCCTGGCTCTCCAGCTCGCTGAGGGCGAGCACGGGGCCGAGCCATCGCGCATCGTAAAGGCCTGCCCGGTACTGCAGGACCGGTCCCCAGCCCCCTGTGACGCTGGTGAAGGGCAGGCGGGGCAGGGGCAGGGGCGGGGGGGGCTCCACCGTTGAGGGGGTGACCGAGACCATGAGGCCCTTGGCCTCCTCCGCGGTGGCCCGCCGTTGGGCCGGGTCCGGCAGCCGCACGCTCGACTCGCGGGTGTCGCTTGCCGGCGTCACCCGCCCCGCGCCGCTGGCGTCCGGGCGCGAGCGATCGTCCCCCTGGACGGTGACGGTGGGCAGCTGCACCGGCTGCTTGCCCTCGCCGGGGGCTGGCTCCTGGGCCTGGGCCGGGAGCGCCAAGGTTGCGGCCACAAGGGCCAGGGCGATCCTGGGGTGGAGCAAGCGGATCATCGGCGGCTCTCCGGGGGGACGTGCTCCAGGATCCACGCGAGCCGGTCCTTGGCGTCCTTGCTCTCGGGAGAGGCTGGTCCGCGCGCCAGCCTGGCATAGAGGTCGGCGGCCTCGCGCCAGCGTTCGAGTTGCTCCAGGGCCTCTCCCTGCTTCAGCCCGACGAGGGCAGGAAGGGGCTCGGCGCCCTCCGGCACTCGGATGCTCGACAGCTCGCGCACGGCCTCCTTGAACTGCCGCATCTCGACGAGCACGCTCCCCGCCCAGTAGCCGCCCAGCGCCACTCCCAGGGTGCCAGGCTGCCCGAGGCCTCGCGCCCCCCTGTAGGCGAGGAGCGCCAGGCCCCACTGCTTGGCCGCCCGGTGCGCGTCTCCGAGGTCCATCCACGCCTGTTGGCGGCGCTCCGCCGGGTAGGCGCGGGTCTCGGCGAGTCGTCGCAGCAGCGTCTGGGCGACGGCGGTCTCCTGTTGCTCACGGGCCACCTCGGCGGCTTCTCGCAGGGCCTGGGCCCCGACCTCGGCGGCCGGCTGGCTGTCGGCCAGCGCCACCAGCTGGCTCCGCGCCTCTGCCAGGTCTCCAGCGCCACGCGCGGCCTGCGCGAGGTGAAGCTGAGCCAGGGTCCGCACCTCGGCGTCGCCGCTCGCCCGCAGGGGGCCCAGCACGGCCCGCGCGTCGGCCCAATTTTTCTTCTCGACGAGGGCCTGCCCTGCCCACAGGCGCAGCTGTGGGGGGCTTGCCTCGCCACAGCTGCGCTGGGTCTCGATCACCTCGTCCCAGGCCCGCTGGTCCCGCTGGCCTCGCGCGATGTCGAGCCACGTGGCCTGGTCAGCCTCCCGCGGGGGGCCCCCCTTGAGCAGCTCCGTCCGCGCCTGGGCGAAGCGGCCGGCCTTGAGCAGGGCCTGCACGACCTCGTGTCGCAGGTCGGAGACCTGCTCTGGCGGCAGGTCTCCCTGGGCGAGCAGGTCCTCGTAGATCTGCCGGGCTTCATCATACGCACCGCTGTTGAAGTGCGCCGCTGCCAGCTGCTGGTTGGCCTCCTGGCGCAGGCGCGGCGTCGCCGCGGGGTGCTCGGTCGCTCGCTTCAGGGCCTCGATCGCCTCCGGGAGGCGCTTGAGCAGAAACAGCGAGCGGCCCTGCCAGAGCAGCGCCCGCGCTGCCCGCTCCCCGGCGCCGGGCAGCGCGGCCACCGCGCCGAAGGCTTCGGCGGCCTCGGCGTGCCGATCCTGCCGGTAGAGGGTCCAGGCGATCTGGAAGCGCGCGTCGGCCACCCGCGGCGGTGGCACCTGCGTCTCGAGGAGCCTCCGAAGGGTGTTGCGGGCCTCTTCCCAGGCCTTGAGTTCGATGAGCACCAGCCCCAGGCGGTAGGTGGCGTCCTGTCGCATTCGGCCCTCGGGTAGCCGCCGCGTGGCCTCGCGGTACGCGGCTCGGGCGGCCGTGAGGTCGCCCAGCTGCTGGCACGACCAGCCGAGGCCGTACCAGCTCTCGGCCACCTTGGGGTGGCCCGGGTGGCCGGCCAGGAGCCGCTGAAGCAGCGCCCGGGCTGAGTCGTGCTGGCCCAGGCGCTGGCGAGCCTCGGCAGCCCAGAAGGTTGCATCCGCCCCGAGCGCACCGGCGGTCACGCCCTCGAGCACCCGGGCGGCCTCGGCGTGGTTGCCGGCGTAGAAGTGGGCCAGGCCCAGCTTGTAGTCCACCTCCTCGGCCTGGCCGGCCAGGAAGGCCAGGTTGCCGAGCACGGAGAGCTGGGTGTAGGCGCGGACGGCGTCGCCCCAGTCGCCTGCCGCGAGGTGGGTCTCCCCGCGCATCCAGAGCACGGGCCCGAGCCACCGGCTTCGCGGGAACTGCAGCTCGAGCTTCCGCCCCTGCGCGACGGCCTGCTCGCCGTCTCGGGCCCGGAACGCCGCGCGGGTGAGGACATACAGCGCATCCTCCGCCCAGCCTGAGCGCGGAGCGACGCGGGGCACCTGGCGCAGATGCTCCAGCCCGGCCGCCTCGTGGCCCAGGCTCCGCTCCACGATCCCCAGGCCGTACAGGGCCGCGGGCCGGTAGTTGCTGCGGGGGTAGCGCTCCAGCCAGGCCTGGAACAGCCCCTGTGCCTCTGCGAACTTGCCCTGCTGCCACGTGGCCCATGCTGTGGCGTAGGCCGCCGGCTCGTGAAGCGGGCTGTCGTCAGGCACTGCCCGGTAGTGGCTGATGGCGAGCCCGTAGTCCTTGTCGTCGGCGTAGGCCTCTCCCGCCAGCAGCTCGGCACGCGCCATCAGGGCCAGGTCCGGGCCAGCCTGACCCTGGCGGCCTTGCCGGGCGGCTTCGTTGTAGTACGTGCTGGCGGACAGGTGATCGCCTCGCGCCCACATGAGGTTGCCGAGGGCGAGCCGCACGGCTTGTGCGTACCGGCTGACGGGAAATTTCTCCAGGGCCTGCTTCCAGATGTTGACGGCGGCATCCTCTTGCTTGACTCGCAGCAAGGTCCAGCCCCAGGCAAACATCGACCGCTCCTGGTGGGGGCCGTAGGTGTTCGCGAGCGTGAGGTACAACGCCTGGGCCCGGGGGTACTGCCCGCTGGTGAAGTACAGATCGGCGAGGGCTGCCCTGGCTGTGTCCTTGCGGCCCTCCCCGAGCAGTGGCAGCAGCTGTTCGTACAGCCCGATGGCGGCGTCGTCGTCTCCCAGCGAGCGCTGGATCGCGGCGCGTTCCTCCATGGCCTTGACGTGCCAGCGGGAGGCTGCGGGCACCGCGCCGAGGGTGGCCAGGGCCCGCCGTGGTTGCTCCGTGCGACGCTGGCACCAGCCCAGCCAGTAGGTGACCCGGTCCGCCTCGGCGCCACCCAGAGCCTGCGTGCGGGCTGCCGCTGTCAGCTCGGCCTCGGCGGCCACGAACGCCTGACGGTCCATCAGCTGGTGGACCTGGCTCCACCAGGCCTGTTCGGTGGCAGGCCCACGGACCTCGGCGGCAGGGGTGCCTCCCGTGGCGGCCAGAGCGGCGCAGGGCGGGGGCACCAGGAGGGCCGCGAGGGTGGCGATCAGGCGAGGCGTGGTCAGCAGGCGAGGGGGCATGGGCCAACTTGCGAGAGGGGCGCGTGGCGCGCAGCGAGCCAAGTATAGCACGCGGGTAATGGCGCATTCTGTTACACGCGCCGCACCTTCCGGGCTGCCTCCACCGATCGCCTCAGACTCTAATAAGGAAAATAAAGCCCGTGGCTTTGTTTAAGGAGAGGTTAAATATGTGATCCGTGTCTTGCATCCGGCGCGGCCAGAATGTTAAAGTCAGTTCAACAAGGTTAAGTCCAGCTTAACTGAGTCGTGACGAAGTCGTTGCCCCCTGGCCTTGATGGCCCACGAGGAGAACCACCACCAATGATGAACGGCATGAAGAAGGTCGTCCTGCTGACCTCCGCCACCGTGTCCACCCTTGCTCTCGTGGGCTGCGGCGTGTCGCCGAACGGCCTCAACCTTGCCGCGCAGCGTGGGGGCAACATCATGGCGAACGCCGTCCCCGGTGAGGTGGTGGTGAAGTTCAACGACGCGCGGAGCCGCCAGTCGGTGCTGCAGAAGATGGGGCTCAAGGCGGTCTCCAAGGTTGAGCGCATCGAGGCCGTGGTCGTGAAGGCGTCCAATCCCGCCGCCGCGATTGCCGCCCTGCGCAAGGACCCCAACGTCGCTTACGCCGAGCCCAACTACATCGCCCGCATCATCAGCGGCCGCAACGCGGCTCCCAACCTCGCCTTCGCCCTGATGAACGGCGACGAGCTGCTGGGCAAGCTGTGGGGCATGGAGAAGACCGAGGCTGCCAAGGCCTGGGCCGTCACCACGGGCTCCGCGGACGTGAAGGTCGGGGTCGTGGACACTGGCATCGACTACAACCACCCCGACTTCGGCGGTCGCGTCGCCAAGGGTCGCGACTTCGTCAACAACGATGACGACGCCTTCGACGACCACTACCACGGCACGCACTGCGCCGGCTCCATCGGCGCTGGCATCAACAACGGGGGTGTGGTCGGCGTGGCGCCCAACGTCTCGATGGTGGCCGTCAAGGTGCTGTCGCGGTCCGGCTCCGGCTCCTATGCGGGCGTGGCGAACGGGATCATCTACGCCGGGGAGCAGGGTTGCCAGGTCATCTCGATGAGCCTCGGTGGGCCTCAGTCCTCTGCCGTGATCGACGACGCGGTGAAGGCGGCGATGAGCAAGGGCTCCCTGGTGGTCGCCGCCATGGGCAACGACAACTCCGAGCGGCCCAGCTACCCGGCCGCCGCCCCTGGCGTGATGGCGGTGGGCGCGACCACGAGCACGGACGTTCGCTCGTCGTTCTCGAACTACGGCAAGCACATCTCGGTGGGCGCGCCTGGCTCGGATATCCTGTCCACCGTGCCCGGCGGTCGCTACCGGTCGCTCTCCGGCACCTCGATGGCCTGCCCCCACACCGCCGGCCTCGCCGCCCTGGTCAAGAGCGCCAACCCCTCGTTCACGGCGGCCCAGCTCAAGGAGCGCATCGAGCAGACCGCGGACGACCTGGGCGCCAAGGGCTTCGACAAGTACTTCGGCCACGGCCGGATCAACGTCGGCCGCGCCATCACCCAGCAGTAAGCACGGCACAGGCTCTGGGGGCCGCCTTCGGGCGGCCCCCTTTTTCAGCTTGGCACCCAGTCGAACAGCCAGCGCCGTCGGACCATCACGACGAGGGCCGCCACCACCGTCAGCTGGCCGAGGGTGGCGAGCCAGGCCTGACCGCCCAGCCGCGGGGCCACCCACGCCGTCCAGGCGAGCACCAGAGGCAGGTGCATCACGTAGGCGTAGAGGGCGTGACGCCCGAGGGGCAGCACCAGGGGGCCCAGCCAGCGGGCGAGCCGGTCACCGCCGAGGTCCAGGCCCCGCCAGGCGAGCGGGAAGAAGGCGGCCACCGCCAGGAGGCGCAGGGGACCTAGCAGGCTGCGGTCGGTGGCTGCCAGCCAGGATGCCCGCTCGGGCGAGGCCAGCGGCCAGGCGCCGAGCTGCGCGTCGTGCGCAGCGGCCACCGCCAGCGCCCCGGTGATCAGCCCTCCGCTGAGGACCCAGCCCGCCGGAGGCACCCAGGCCCAAGCCCGGGCCAGCCGCGCCCGATGCCAGCCCGCAAGGAAGGCCGGGACGAAGATGACCTGCCAGGAGGCCAGGGGGAAGTAGGTCCGGCCGTCGCGGTCGAGCGGTGCGGAGCTGAGCGAGTAGGGGTCCACCCAGTTCAGGCCCCAGGCCAGCACGGAGAGCCCGAGGGCGAGGAGCCAGGCGTTTCGCGCGGCGAGGGCGGCGAGGGCTGGCGTGAGGGCCAGGAAGCCGACGTACATGGGCAGGATGTCGAGCAGCGGGGGCGCGAGCTGAAGGGTGGCGGCGCCCACCCAGAGCTGGGGCAGCGGAGGCGCCTGGTCGAAGATGGGCCGGCCCGCCCCCGGGCAGCACCAGGCCAGGGTCCCGACGGCCACGAGCAGCACCGTCGCGCAGCCCCAGAGCAGCAGGGCGCGACGCCAGGCCGACGCCGTGACCGCCCACATGCCCCCCTTCGCGTGGCGCTGGCGGCAGCGGTGTCCGAGGGCCAGGCCGGAGCAGAACACGAACCCCTCGGCGGCCGTCACGTACAGCGTCCCCAGCGTGGCCTGGTGCAGCCAGGAGTGGCCGACGAGGTGGTCGACCACCATCACCACCACGGCGAGCCCCCGCAGCATGTCGAGGGCGCGATCCCGGCCACTGCCCGGCCGTTGGCTGGCCGGCGCTTCAGGGGCCAGCAAGCCATCGAGCGTGGCCGGCGCCGCGGGGGGGGGGCCTGGCTCTTGCGGGAGGCGCATGGCGCTCATTGTAAGGCCCACCCCCCCGGGGTGAACACCACCCGCGTCGGGCGGCGAGGCGTGGTACGATCGGCGCATGTCCGCTGCCACTGACTTCTCCTCCGTGCCCGCCTTCGTCGAGCGCCTTGCGGCGGACGGCATCCAGGCGCCCTCGCCGATCCAGGCGATGGCGTTGCCGGTGCTGCTCACGGGGCGCGATGCGGTGCTGGCGGCGCAGACCGGGAGCGGCAAGACCCTGGCCTACATGCTGCCCCTGCTGGCGCGCCTTCAGGACCCCGCGCCCGCCCCGCCGGCCCCTGGCCGGCCGGCCACGCCCCGCCTGGTCGTGCTGGTGCCGACGCAAGAGCTTGGCCTGCAGGTGCGAGAGGTGGCTCGGCGCCTCCTCGAGGGCACGGACAGGCGGGTCGTCGCGGCGATCGGGGGAGCAAACCCGGCCCGCCAGGTCGAGGCACTGCGGCGTGGAGCGGACGTCCTGGTGGGCACCCCTGGCCGCGTGGTCGACATGCTGGGCCGTCACGCCCTGTCGCTGGTGGCCTGCCGGGCCCTGGTGCTCGACGAGGTCGATCGCCTGGCGGAGCCTGCTCACAGGGGGGATGCCGCCGCCATCGTGCTGGCTGCGCCCGCGGCCCGGCAGGTGGTGGCGGCCTCGGCCACCGTCGCCGAGGAGGCCGCCCACTGGGTGCAAGGCCTCATGCGCACGCCCGAGGTGCTGCGAGCCGCAGAGGACCTGACCCTCCCGGCGACCCTGCGGCACCAGGTCCTGGTCGTCGACGAGCGGGACCAGCTGCCGATGCTCCGCAGGCTGGTCGCGCACCTCGCGCCCACCGGGGCCATCGCCTTCTTCAACCGGTCAGCGGACATCGACTGGCTGGTCTCCAAGCTCGTGCACCACGGCGTGCGGGCGGCGGGGCTCCACGCCGGCCTGAACAAGCTGGCGCGTGCGGAGGCGATGCGCGCCTTTCGGGCAGGCCGGCTGCAGGTGCTCGTGGCGACGGAACTCGCGGCCCGGGGCCTGGACCTCGGGGGCGTCAGCCTCGTCATCAACCTTGATCTGCCGCGCACGGCGGCGGACTACGCGCACCGCGTCGGCCGCACGGCCAGGATGGGGCGGGAGGGCACGGCCATCACCCTCGTCGACCCGGCGGAGCAGCGTTTCCTCGCGGTGCTGGAGCGAGAACTCGGCCTGACTTTCGAGCGCCCCGTGTATGCCTTTGGCGAGCTGCGCGCCCCGACGGAGCAGGACGCGCGCCGCGAGGCGCGCAAGGCTCGCGAGCAGCGCGTGCGCGACGCGGAGAGGGCGCAACGGGAGGCTGCGGCGGAAGCCGGGGAGCGCCCACCGAGGAAGCCCAAGGCCGTGGCGGGGCCCACCGCCCGTCAGAAGGCCAAGGGCAAGGCCCGCAAGGCGCAGCGCAAGGCCGCAGGGCGCTGGAAGCCCGCTGGACGCCAGCCGGCCGAGCAGCCGCCCGCCTCGTCAGCGCCGGCCACGTTGCCGGAGCCCCCCACGGCCTGAGCCTCAGGGCCTCGCGGGGGTGGCCTCGCGCTTGCGGATCCGGCCTCCCTCGGGCAGGCTCAGCACCGGGTTGCGGCTGAGGTGCTGCAGGAAGGCATCCCGCATCAGCAGGCCCGTGTTGCCCACGGCCGCGATCGAGCGAAACACCTCCGCGCCGTCGTTGCCCTGCGCGATGTAGTCGTTGGTGGTCACCCGGTAGCGGGCCGCGGGGTCCAGCGGCCGGCCGTTGACGGTGACCTCCGTGGCCCGCACACCGTCCACCGTGTAGCGCACGCCCGACACCTGAAGGCTGCCTGACTTGCCGTTGCGGCTCGCGGCGAAGTCGAGGATGCGCTGCAGCTCTGCGCCGCTGCACGCGAAGGTGACGAGGTAGTTCTCGAACGGCAGCATCGAGAACACCATTCCCCGGGTGATCGGGCCCTTGGGCAGGGGCGCCCGGATGCCGCCAGAGTTCATCAGGCCCACGTCTGTGCCCGTGGTCTCACGCATCACGTCCGCGATGAGGTTGCCCAGCGGGGTGTCCCCATCCCGCTTGCGGCTGTTGGTGAACGCGGCCTCGGACCGGCCGACGACCTCTTTCATCTGCACCGCGATGCGATCCGCGTAGCGGGCCACCGTCGCGGCCACGGCCGGGTCCGGGGGGAGGTCTGCGGTGACGGGGATCAGGCGCCCCGTGTGGCCCACGATCCTGCGGCCCTCCACCTGGAGGTCGAGCCGACCCACGAACTGCCCCCACTGGAAGGCCTGCACCACGAGCGTGTTGCGCCCTCCGGGGTGCGACACCACCACCGGGGCCTCAACCTTGGTGTGGCTGTGGCCGCCCACGATGAGGTCCACCTCGGGCAGCGCGTGGGCGAGCTCCACCTCGCCCTCGTGGCCGATGTGCGTGAGCAGGACCACGAGGTCGACCTTCGGCCGCAGCCTGCCGACCAGCTCTCGCAACACGGGCAACGGCTCGAGGATCTGGACGCCCTTGCGCCGGGGCTCGGCCACCGCGTGAAAGGCCTCCACCCCCAAGGCGCCGATCACGGCGACCTTCAGCTTGCCCACCTGAACCTCGCGATGGCTCTCGAACAGCGGCTTGCCGGCCTCGTCCAGCATGTTGGCCGACACCGGGCCCCGGCCCTGACCCAGGTGGCGCACCTGCTGCTGGAGGTTCTCGAGGCCGTTGTCCAGGTCGTGGTTGCCCACCGTCAGCACGTCGTAGCCGGCCTGCGCCATGGTCATGTAGTCCGGCTCGCCCGCGTAGAAGTTGAAGAGGGGCGTGCCCTGGAACACGTCGCCCGCGTCGAGCACGAGGGTGGCAGGGGTCTCCTTGCGGATGCGGCGGAACAGCGTCGTGCGACGGGCGATGCCACCGATGCCCTCCGCGCCTCCGGCGTTGAAGGGCTCGAGGTGATCGTGCGTGTCGTTGGTGTGCAGGATCGTGAGCAGCTCGGGCGCTGCCAGCGCCGGGGCCACCGGCGCAACCCCGAGCAGGGCGGCGGCCAGGCAGGTCTGGGCGATGCGACGGAACACGCGCGGTCCTTTCAAGCGGGGCGCTCAGCGCCAGTCCAGGGGGTGGAAGCCAGAGATGTCCCGGTTGGTGCCCCCGACGATCGTCAGCGGCAGGTTCAGGCTCTGGAAGGGCGCCACGAGCTGAGGCGGAAACGAGTTGCCGCCCACGTTGCCGGGGAGGTACTGGGTCTGGTAAACGCGGGAGATGTTGGGGGCGTTGGCCTCGGTCCGCAGGAAATAGAGGGTGTTGAGGCGATCCGTTGACCAGACGGGCGAGCTCTCGCGGCCGTTGGGGTCGGTGTTGGAGATGTTCAGGGGGATCACGGCGGGGCTCTGCGTGAGGTCCTGCACGAAGATCCGCTGGAACTTGCTGGCGCTGGACTGGTAGTTCACCACGGGGCCAAAGCGGGTGTAGGCCAGCAGCTGGCCGTTCGGGTGCCAGGTCGGCTCGATGGCCCAGTTGCTGCCGTCGCCCTGCAGGTCGCTCACGGCGCGGGTGTAGAAGCCCTGCCGGTTCATCAGGAAGATGTTCCAGTTCTGGGTCCGGTCGCCCGGGGTGTTGACGTTGTTGCGTCGGGCGGCGACGGCGATGATGCGGTCTTCGGGGGCCGTCGGCACCGGGTTCCAGGCCGGGTGCCGTTCATCCCACGTGTTGCTGGTGAGGCGCGTGATGGCTCGCCCCCCGCCGCCGTTCTGATCGACGTTCATCATGTAGATGTCGAAGGTGCCTGCCGAGTCATCCGCGTGGTTGCTCGCGAACAGCAGGAAGTTCCCGTCCGGGCTCCACGCTGGATCCATCGCCAGGCCGCGCGCGAAGTTCGTCAGGAAGAGCACCTGGCCGGCGGCGTCCCGCATGGCGATCTTGCTGGTCCCGTCCCCCGGGTAGAAGACGTAGGCGATGCGCTCGCCGTTCGGGCTGATCACCGGTGAGGCCCCCTTGATGGGCTTCTGCGTGAGGTCGAGCAGCGGCTGAGGCTGGCTCTGCATCTGGCCGCCGCCGGAGTCGATCGCCGTCATCAACGTGCCGTTGGGGCCCCCCTCGCTGCTCGCGAACACCACGGTGGAGCCCGTGACGGTCACGCTGCGGGTGGCCCGCGTCGTGAAGGGACCATCCTGCGCGATGATTTCAATGGTGTCGTTCTGTCGGAGGCCCTCGGCGGTGGGGAAGCTGGAGGTGTAAGGGGCGTGGTACCAGACCTGGTTGGTGGCGCGGAGGAAGCCGCCCTGGGGCGCCGTCTCGCCCGAGAGGCTGGAGAGGCGCCCGCGCTCAGCCCGGTAGTAAAAGAAGGGCTGCCGGAACCAGCCCACCTGCGCCTCGAGCCGCAGCATGGTCCGTTCGCCCACGCGCACGTTGGGGTTTTCCAGGTTGATCTGGAAGATGACGGGCTGCATGGGGCAGCCGAGCAACGCGGTGACCGTGAGGGGGGCGACGAGGGCGCCGAGCAGCAAGCGACGGGTGTTCAAGGGGGAGCTCCGGGGCTCGGCGCGGGTCGAGCGCGCCAACATGACGCCGCCCTTATACCCGCCTTGCCGGCGGCCAACCGCTGCGGTGGGCGACCATCAGGGGGCCGGGGGACCTACGGGCACGTGACGGGCCTCGGCCCTCAGCCCGGGGAGCAGCCGTCGGGCGCTCGCCAGGAAGGCCGCAAGCTCCCCGCTGACCCAGATTTGATGGGCCGGCGGGAGGCCGTGAGGCGCCAGCGCGTCCAGGCTGGTCAGTCGGGCCGCCACCACCTCGGCCACCCGCTGCGCCGGGTCCACCAGGGTGGCGCTCGGCAGCACCGTCCGGATGGCAGCCGTGAGGTGGGGGTAGTGCGTGCAGCCAAGCACCAGGGCGGCCGGAGGGGCCGGCAGGAGGGGGGCCAGGGCCTCTCGCACGGCGGCCTCGGCCACGGGGCCGGCCCACGTGCCGGCCTCGACCAGGGGCACGAGGGCCGGACAGGCCAGCTCGACCACCGGCGTGCCGGGCGCCCGCGCCGCGATGGCCCGCCCGTAGGCCCCGCTGAGCACGGTGGCCTGCGTGGCGATGACCGCGATGGCGCCCCCGCCTGCTGCCGTGAGGGCGGCCTCGGCCCCCGCCTCGATCAGCCCCACCATGGGCACGGGGCAGCCCGACGCCAGCACGGGCAAGGCGATCGCGGACGAGGTGTTGCACGCCACCACGAGGGCCTTGGCCCCTGCCGCAACCAGCCTCCCGGCGATTTCCTCGTTGAAGGCGAGGATCTCGGCGGCGGGCCGAGGGCCATAGGGCACGCGGGCCGTGTCGCCGAAGTAGATCAGGGACTCCTCCGGCAACCTCGCGGTCAGGGCTCGGAGGACGGAGAGGCCTCCGAGGCCGGAGTCGTACAGGGCGATGGGCGAGGAAGATGGCATCGGCGCGTCGGCGAGCGGGGCTGCGTGCATCGTAACATAACGGGCCGCCCCCGGACGCAACTTTCGCGCGGCCCACGCAGCCAGACGCGATGGCGGCAGGGTATAATCCCCCACGACGTGCCCACCTCCGCCGGGTGCGTCCCACCGACACGGAGCACAACGGCTCCGTCGCCGTCCTAGCAGGTGCTGGCGTCGGCGTGTCACAGGAGGCCGCCCGTGTTTTTCAGCCGTCGTCAGGAGCCGCAAGAGTTCCGCAGTGAGATGCCCGAGTACGACGAGGATCAGGACGAGTACTACGGCGAAGAGGACGACGGGGACGCCGACGACGACGCCTATGACGACGAGGACGACGACGGCGCCGGCCCCGCCCCTTCGGGCAGTGGGAACGCGGTCCGCACGGCCTTGATGGCGATCGCCGGCGTGGGCGTCGTGGGCCTCGGCGGCTACTATGCGGCGACCTTGCTCGCGCCTGAGGCCGTGGACGGCATCGTGAACACCTTCTTCGGCGGCGGCGAGCAGGTCGCCGAGGCGCCGCCCGCGGACCCGGTCGCGCCCCCCCCCGGCGAGGCGGCCCCGCCGCCGGGCGGCGACGCCCGGCCGGCGGATCCCGCAGCAGCCCCCGGCGACGCAGCGCCGACGCAGACGGCGGACCAGCCCGCCGAGCCCGGGGCGGTGGCGCCCCCGGCCAAGCAGCCGCCCAAGCCGCCGGAGGTGGCTGCCCCCAGCCCCGGCCCCGAGGGACAGAAGGCCGGCAAGGCCAGCCAGGAGGCGGGCGCGGGGGATTGGGTGCAGCCGGACACCGTGGTGCCACCTGCGCCGACGAAGGCGACGGCGAAGCCCAAGCCCCCCGCGCGGACGGTCAAGCCGAGGCGCCCTGGAGCGTCAAAGGTCGCTGGGCGGAAGAAGCCCCGCGTGCGGGGCGCCGTCCAGCGAGGGCGGCAACACCGGCAACGTCACCCGGCTGCCCGCACCTGGCATGCCCGCTACCAGGCTCCCGCCCACGCCCGCGGCACGGCCTGGATCCAGGGGCAGTCGGCCTACATCCCCTGGGGGGGCGGCAGCCACGCGGCGCCCGCCCACCGGCCCGTGCCCCAGCGGCCGAGCGCGGCGCGGGGCCGCTATGGCGTCCAGGTCGGCAGCTTCGCGAACGCCTCCAATGCGCGCGCGCTGGTCGGCCAGCTGCGCGCGCAGGGCATCCCCGCCTACGTGGGGCACGGCGTGGGGATGACGCGGGTGTACGTGGGGTCCTACCGGAACCTGCGTGCGGCGGGGGCGGCCGTGCGCCAGCTGCAGAGCCAGGGCATCCCGGCGGCCGTCACGAGGCAATGAGCCCGCGGCCTCGGCCTCAGGGGTTGGCTTGTCGCCGTGACGGGAAGGTCAGCGGCGCGCCGAGGTCTCGCGCCACCGCCTGCGCAAAGGTGTCGAGCCAGGCCTCCACGCGCTTCCGCAAGTCCGCGGGGGCTGGCGCCCCGGCAGCCAGCGTGACGTGGTGCCCCTCGCACACGACGCGCTCTCCGTCGGTGTAGAGCCGGGTGGTGGTGCCCTCCCAGACCACGTGCTCGGCGCCAGGGAAGGTGAAGTCTTGTTGCAGCCAGCACGCAGCGAGCGCCTCCTGCAGCGCACCGTCCGAGAGGGCCAGGTGTCGGCGGACCTCGTCCACGAGGTCCGCGTCCGAGCGCAGGAAGTGCAGGCGCCACCCCCGCGCCGCCAGCATCGCCGTCACGGTCTCGGGGGTCACGCCCGCCATCAGGGCGTCGGCCTGAAAGTCGGCCGCGGCGGCCTCCGCGTTCGCGTACAGCCGCCCGGCGTCGGCGAGGGGATCGACCACCAGCAGGCAGGGGTAGTCGTGGACCACCCGGCCATCCTTGTCCCGATGGAGCGGCAACCGCACGACACACCTCCCTGAGGGCTCCGCCCATGATGATACCCCGGTGCGCTCGGTTGCTGACCCCGTGCGGGTTTGCCTTCCCCCTCGTGATTTGGTAGCTTGGAGTCCCGAACCCGTGAGGAGCCGTGCCGTGCCGCGTCCGTACTACATCACCACCGCCATCGACTACACGAACGCCCCCCCGCACCTCGGCCACGCCTACGAAAAGATCGCCGCGGACGTGCTCGCCCGCTGGCACCGGCTGCTCGGCGACGACGTGTTCTACCTGACGGGCGTGGACGAGCACGGCGTCAAGATCGAGAAGGCCGCCGCCGCCGAGGGCATCTCACCGCGCGACTTCGTGGGCCGCATCTCGCCGCGCTTCGTGACCACCTGGGCCAACCTGGGGGTGGGCTACGATCGTTTCATCCGCACCACGGACGACTTCCACGAGGCCGCGGTGCAGCGGGCCTTCTCGCGGCTCGTGACGCAGGGGGACGTCTACAAGGCCCGCTACGAGGGGCTCTACTGCGCCGGCTGCGAGGAATTCAAGAATGAACGGGACCTGGTGGAGGGCAAGTGCCCCCAGCACGAGGCGCCCCCGCAGCCCTTCGCGGAGGAGAACTACGTGCTGGCGGTGTCGCGCTACCGGGAGCGGATCCGGGCCCACATCGAGGCCCACCCGGGCTTCATCCAGCCCGAGAGCCGCCGCAACGAGGTGCTCAACCTGCTCGACACCTTCCCCGACGTCTCCGTCTCGCGCCAGAAGGTCTCGTGGGGTATTCCGGTGCCGGGGGACGAGGGGCAGGTCATCTACGTCTGGATCGACGCCCTGCTGAACTACGTGACTGGCATCGGCTGGGGCTGGGACGACGAGACCTTCCAGCGCTACTGGCCGGCGTCCGTCCACATCGTCGGCAAGGACATCATGAAGTTCCACTGCATCATCTGGCCCACCATCCTGATGGCGCTGGGGCTGCCGCTGCCGCAGACGGTCCACGGGCATGGCTGGGTCCACATCGGCGAGCAGAAGATGAGCAAGTCGCTCGGCAACGTCGTCGAGCCCAACGCGCTGGCGGAGCAGTTCGGTGCTGACGCGTTGCGCTACTACCTGATGCGCGAGATCACCTACGGGCGCGACGGCAGCTACACCTTCGACGCCTTCAAGCTGCGCGTCAACGCGGATCTGGCGAACAACCTCGGCAATGCGCTCAACCGCACGCTCGGGATGCTGGAGAAGAACTTCGCCGGTCAGGTGCCGGCGGACGTGCCGGCCCTCACGGCCGAGCTTGCCGCGCGAGTCGGGGCGGTGGCGGCCCAGGCCGAGGGGCACATGGCCCGCTACGAGATCCAGGAGGCCCTCGAGGCCATCTGGGGCCTCATCGACGCCGTGAACAAGTACATCGACACGCAGGCCCCCTGGGCCCTGGCGAAGGCCGGGGAGACGGAGCGGCTGGGCGGCGTCCTGTACGGCGTGCTCGAGGCGCTGCGGGCCGTGACGATCCTGGTGTCTCCCTTCATTCCGCACCTCGCAGGGAAGCTGTGGGAGCAGCTGAACCCGGGCGCGCCGCTGGCGGATCAGCGCTGGGGCGACCTGACGTGGGGCAGGCTCCAGGCAGGCACCCAGACCCGGAAGACGGGCCCCGTGTACCCCCGGATCGAGGACGAGCTCGCCGAGGCAGGGGCCAAGAAGAAGTGATCGACACCCACTGCCACCTCGACGTCCCGCAGTTCGACCACGACCGCGACGAGGTGCTGGCGCGGGCACGGGCGGCCGGCGTCACGGCGATGATCGTGCCCGGCATCTCGCTGGCGGACATGCCGCGCGTGCTCGCGCTGGCGGATGCGCAGGCCGACGTCTGGGTTGGCGTGGGCGTGCACCCCCATGAAGCGGCCACGTGGACGGAGGCGGCCTTGCCCCAGCTGCGGGCATGGGCGGCTCACCCCCGGGTGGTGGCGATCGGGGAGATCGGGCTCGACCACCACTACCCGGAGCCCCCTCGCGAGCAGCAGCGCGTCGCCTTCGAGGCCCAGGTCCGGCTGGCGGCCGAGCTGGGTAAGCCCATCATCGTCCATGACCGGGAGAGCCACCAGGAGGTGCTCGGCGTGCTCGAACGGGGCCTCGACCGGCGGGTTGGGGGCGTGATGCACTGCTTCTCCGGCTCGGCCGAGTTTGCCGCGGCCTGCGTGGCGGTGGGGATGTACATCTCGTTCGCCGGCCCCGTGACCTTCAAGTCCGCTCACCACCTGCAGGCGGCGGCCGCGGGGGTGCCCCTCGAACGGCTGCTGATCGAGACGGACTCCCCGTACCTTGCGCCCGTGCCGCACCGGGGCCGTCGCAACGAGCCGGCCCATGTCATCCACGTGGCCGAGAAGCTTGCCGACCTGCACGGGCTGACGCCAGGGGCGCTGATCGCCCGCACGAGCGAGAACGCCCGGCGGTTGTTCGGCCTGCCTGCCTGAGGCGGCCCCCCGCTCGGACCGCTCCACGGGGAAAGCCCCCTGCCTGACGGGCAGGGGGCTTCGAGGTGACGGGGCGGGCCGCCTACTTGGCGGCGATGAGCTCCGACTTGAGCGTCATCGCGTAGTCCGGGGCTCCCCGGTTGACCGTCAGCGGCGGGTAGTCCCGGCTGCCGTCGGGCATCACGATGGCATGGTTGCCGTCCTCGGTGATGATCGACGAGATCTGGAACACGTGCTTCCGCGGCTCACCCACCGCCTCCTCGATCGGCAGGCGGAACTGCATCGTGGACGGGATCAGCATCTCGAGCTGGCGGGCCGTGCCGCCTGCCGGGGTCAGGGTGTAGCGCATGACGTAGTTCGAGGCCAGGTCACCCGAGACGTAGAAGTTGACGGTGGGAAGGTTGGCGTTCAGGCTGACCACGATGGGGGCGCTGCCCACGGTGCCGTTGCGAGAGCCCGTGAGCGTGACGCCGTTGGCGGATCGGGTGGCGCCCACGGTGCTGCCGGCGCCGTTGAGGCCCCAGGCCGTGGCCGAGGAGACCCCCGTGAAGCTCAGGAGGTCCCGCCCGGCAGGCTTGTTGGGGGAGCCGGAGACGGTGTGCTGGAAGTTGAAGTTGACGCCCGAGGCCGTCTGGCCGGCCCACTTGGTGGGAGGCGCCTGGTCCGCCGGGACGACGCCGTCGTTGGACACGTAGGCGGCCGTCGCCGTCAGCGTGGCGTTGTGCCACGTCTTGACGGTGAACGTGTTGGCCTGGTTCCAGCCGATCGAGCCGGAGGCGCCGTCGTAGTCGATCTGGCCCGCCCCGAGGGCCTGGTTGCCGGCCGAGATTGAGAAGGCCTCGGTGGCTGCCGTGGCTGCCTTCATGGCGATGGCCTTGGCCTGGTTGGCGAACCCGTTCAGGGCCTGGGCGCCATGGCTCGTGGCCAGGGAGTAGGCGCCACCGAGGGCCGAGCCCTGATTGTCGAAGGCGAAGGTGACCTGTGGCATCCTCTTCACGATGTTCAGGTTGACCGTGCCGCAGTTGACGCTGTAACCCTGAGAGGTGCCGTACGAGCCCGCATCCCCAGGCATCGACGCCGTGGCGCCTCCGCTGGCGCCTGCCGCCCCGTAGACCGAGGCATAGCCATCCGACGCCGTGTACGCTGAGGAGCCGGCGGCGCGGACAGGGGTGCCCGCGTGGGAGAAGGTGACCAGGGCGCCGCTCGCCAC
>JAYKHL010000162.1:0-10798 GCA_035284865.1 Candidatus Sericytochromatia bacterium
GATAAGCAGGGTGCCAATCACCTCGCGCGCGCTATCGGAGGAAGCGTCCTCACTGCTCGGGATAGAGTTGGTGCCTCCAAACAGTCCGTGCGACGCGTGCGGGAGTGGCCGACCTTGCACGTCTTCCTTGCTCGGGATCGAAATGGTGCCTCCCCAGCTGGCTGTTATACCACCGTCGTGATGGCCGACGTTCAGGCTCTCATTATTCATGACCTCCGTCGTGCGGATCATGCCCACGAATTCGCCAGATTCGGAGATGGCGATGGTGTGGCCGTTAGGAATTGCCTTGTTGAGAACTTCTCTGGGCGCTGTTTCCAGCACATTACGCACGGCTGCCTGGACTTCCTGGGGAACGTCGACGTAGCCAAACAAATCGACGGTGGTTACGTGCTCCTGCCCATCAACGCCAGCGAAACTAGTCCCTGCTAACGAATGGAGAAACCCTTCGACCGACATGCCTCCTGCGCTGCGCTGGTTCCCAACTACAAAGACCCGGTCTTTGCGCGGCGTGTCGTGGCTGCTCTCCGGAACGCTGACACAGTCAATGTCTACGGGGGCGGGGGCCGCTTGCTGAGTCGGCTTGGCAGCTTGAGAGAGGTCGGGGCCTCTCCCCCAACTGGCTTTCAGGGCGGCCAGGAATGGATGGCTCGGTACGTTGCTCGCGGGGGGCACTTGAGTGGGTTGATTACGAGGCGTGGTGCTGGCGGGGCGGGCAAACCCAAAAAAGGCGTTTCTAAAGCGAGAAAAGTTTGTATAGCCCACGGGAGATCCTCCATCGGACACGTGATCTGCATCTTCTCGGATTGTAGGTGCGCCCCAGGGAGTTCCGCTGTCTGAAAATCAAAGCTCAACAAACATTTGAAGTGCGTTTAAAGTGGGTGGTCGGCCGTCGTGATCTTGCCTGCTATTGCCCTTTGGCAAACCAGACGTCTTCGGTGGCCTTGGTTTCGCTATTTTGCACGAAGCTGGAACGCATCAAGTCTTCGCCCCGGGCATTCTTTTCAAGGTTCATGTTCACCGAAATTTCGGTGATGCCCAGTTCTTCCAAGGTTTTCAGTTCCCCGGCCTCCACCCTGGCATCGCCGTCGTCCACCCAGGTTTTCCGGCCCTTCATCTCATCGCCCGTTGGGTTACCATTGCCGCTATGCGAATGGCCCGGCTCACTTGCCGGCGCCGATCCAGCCTGACCCCTTGGAGAAGGCGTCCTCCGAGAGCAACAGCCCGGAGACCAGGATCTCGGGGACGTACTCGCCCGTGGCCGCGGACGCCAGCACCGGGGCCGCCAGCGAGAGCACGGTGCCGGGCCCGAAGAGCTTCACCCCCTGCAGGCCGTTCTGGTCGACGGGCGCCGAGACCGAAAGGTTGTCGAGCTGGACGAAGGGCGTCAGGGAGGCGCGCCGCGTCGGGTCGTTCACGAGGTCGCGGGCCGTCACGCTCTGCACCACGAGGTACTTGCCGGCGGGCACCGTGTAGGTCACGCGGGCCATCTTGCCCCTCCAGCGCGCGTCGAAGCCGGACTCGTAGGTGGCCGCGCTGGTGTAGGACACCGTC
Organism: Candidatus Sericytochromatia bacterium; assembly: GCA_035284865.1. GTDB lineage: Bacteria > Cyanobacteriota > Sericytochromatia > S15B-MN24 > JAQBPE01 > JAYKHL01. The sequence continues at coordinate 1,552 of JAYKHL010000162.1, forward strand.
GAGAAGTCCGCGGCGCCGATGCCGCTGAAGCCCGGCTCGGCCTGCCCGCCCGTGTTGATCGTGGGGTTGGTGCCGTCCACGGCCACCTGCCAGGCGCTGGTCGGGAAGCGCTTCCACGTCGTGGCGGTGGGGGAGTCCTTGTAGACCACGGCCATCGTGAAGTGGGCATAGAGATAGTGGCTCAGGTAGTCGTAGGGGTACAGGCCGGCCTTGAGGCGCACGGGCGTGTTGTTCTGGGCCAGGTAGCCCGCGTAGGAGAAGTGCGTGACGTCGCTCTCCTTGAACACGTTGGAGCCGATGCGGAAGTAGGTCAGCACCCGGGTGGGGTCCGCCAGAGAGCCCGACCGGCTGTCGTTGTGGTACCACGCGTAGTGGTCGTAGAACGCGAAGGTGTAGTCGCCGTCCTGGGGGATCTGGACGTAGCCCGAGAGGCGCTGGCCACAGCCGGTGGCGGTGCCGCCCATGTAGGTGTTGCCAGCGGGGTCCTGCGACGACTGCAAGGAACTGATCGAGGGGCTCGTCTGGCTGCCCATATCCCAGAGCATCGTGCCATCGCCGAAGGTGTAGCTGCCGTGGGTGGCGGTGTTGCCGGCGTTGGCGTTGCTGAACTCGATCGGGTAGCCGCTGATGGTGCGGTCCATATAAGGGGTGCCGGCCAGCACCTGCTCCGGGGTGGCAGGCCAGCCCTGGTAGCGGCGGAGCCGGAAGCCCTGGGTGATCTGAGGCGCCGTGGGGGCCGCGTTGAGCTTGATGTGAGCCCCCCACAGCTGGATCCCCGGGTCGGACGCCTGCGCCAGCCGGTAGGGCAGGGGCGCCCCCTTGAAGGTCTGCACGAGGGCGACGTCCTGCGCCGCCCGGGAGGCGGGCGCCTGGGGCGGGGCAGCGGCAAGGCAGCCGCCCGTCAGCAGGGCCAGACAGCCCAGCAGGACCGAGTTGAAGCGGAGCGTGCGCACGGTGCCCTCCCTCACTTGATGGTGAAGCGTCCCTTGAAGATCGCCGGGCCTGCCCCCGCGGGCACCGCGACGCCGCCATCGTCCACGAGGCTGATGGCGAGATCAACGGAGCCTGCTGGCCGGGTCCTGGCGAGGTAGTCCCGAAAGGTGGGCTGGTCGAGCCCCAGCGTCAGCGTGACGTCGGCCCCTGCCTCCAGCTTGGTGGGCAGCCCGAGCACCGCGGGGGCGAGCTGCAGCGTCTCGGTCGCCAGGCGGCTCGTCGTGCTCACGACGGGGGAGGGCAACACGGGCGAGGGGAAGGCCGTCGGCGAGGCCACGATGGGTGGGGCCGAGGGGGGCGCGGCGACCGGGAAGCCCCCCTCGTCCGGGGGCGGCGACGCCTGCAGCACCCGGTACGCCGTGACGTTGGCGCTCAGCACCAGCCGCACGGTCGCGAGGGTGAAGGCCTGGTCCAGCACCTTGGCCCGCCACGTGAGCGTGGGTTGGGTCGGCGTCCAAGTCAGCGACGCCACCCGGCCCTCCGCGTCGTAGTTCACGACGGCGGTGGGGGCCTCCGTGGCGAACGCCTGGCCCAGCGTGAGGCCAAAGCCCGCGTTGGGGGCGATGATCTTCGGACTGGCGGCCCCGTCGGCGCCTGCCGAGGGGCCGGGCGCCACGGGGAGGGGGCTGCTGCCCGAGGCGCTGCCCGGGCTCTCGTCGGGCCCGCGCAGCGCCCCGGTGTCAGCACGAGCGCTGCCGCCAGGGCTGGCCGGGGCGCCGCTGGGGCTGGCCGGGACGCCACCAGCCGTCCGGCTCGCGGAGCGCGCGACGGTCTCGGTGCCCCCGGGCAGCAGGCCGGCACAGCCCACCACCAGCAGGCACACGGCCACGCCAGAGGCGCGAAGGGGAGGCAGCACGCGGCGTTGCATCGGGTGGCTTTCCTGGTCGGGCGGCGCGGGGGCAAGGTCCAGATACCCTGGTCCGCCGCTGCCGAATCATGGCTGCCCCGGTGACCCGTCGCGCCTCGGCCCCTGGCTGGCGTCTCATTGAGGAAGCAGGCGGCTGGAGGCACCCCCGCTCCAGTTTCAGCCCGGCGCTGCCGAAGGGTCTCCTGGGGGGCCTGCCCCGGGGCTCTGCCCCCGCCCGGTCCGGCCCCGACCGCCGGAGCTGGCCGTTGAACCCGATCACCCCCACCCCCCTGATCACCCTGCTGGTGCCCTGCCACAACGAGGCGGCCGCGCTCGATCCCCTGCTCGCGGCGCTGCGCCCCGTGCTTGGGGGCCTGCCGGGCTACCGCTTCGAGCTGCTCTTCGTCGATGACGGCAGCACGGACGACACCCTCGCCCGGCTGCTCGATCTCGCCGCCCAGGACACCCGGGTCCGGGTCGTTGAGCTCTCGCGCAACTTCGGCAAGGAGGCGGCCCTGTCGGCCGGGCTCGACGCGGCGCGGGGCGACGCCGTGATCCCCCTCGATGCCGATGGGCAGGACCCGCCAGAGCTCCTCGGAGACATGCTCACCCTGTGGGCCCGGGGCTTCGAGGTGGTGCTCGCCAGGCGGGTGAACCGCGAGGCGGATGTCTGGCTCAAGCGCACGAGCGCGGGGATGTTCTACGCCCTGCACAACGCCATCTCGTCGGTCCAGATCCCCGACAACGTGGGGGACTTCCGGCTGATGGACCGGGCCGTCGTGGAGGCCGTGCGCCGCCTGCCCGAGCGCCAGCGGTTCATGAAGGGGCTGTTCACCTGGGTCGGCTTCCGCCAAACCACCCTCGACTACGTGCGCCCGGCCCGGCTGCACGGGGCCACCAAGTTCTCGCCTGCGCGCCTCTGGAACTTCGCCCTCGAGGGCATCACGAGCTTCAGCGTGGTGCCCCTCAAGGTCTGGACCTACGTGGGACTCGCGGGGGCGCTCTTCTCGACCAGCTACGCGGCCTTCATCTTCGGCCGCGTGCTGCTGTACGGCATCGACGTGCCGGGCTATGCCTCCTTGCTCGTCACGGTGCTCTTCCTGGGCAGCCTGCAGCTCATCAGCGTCGGCATCCTCGGCGAGTACATCGGGCGCATCTACATGGAGGCCAAGCAGCGCCCCGTCTACATCGTGCGCCGGACCCACGGGGGCGAGGATGGAGCCTGAGGCCTACCATGAGATGGCGGCCACCGAGGCCACCCACTGGTGGTTCGCCGCCCGGCGGGCCATCAGCCGGGCCTTGATCGCCCGCCTCGGGCTGCCGCACCCGGCGCGCATCCTGGAGGTCGGAGCCGGCACGGGCGGCAACTGGCCAATGCTGGCGGCGTTCGGCACGCTGGCGGCGATGGAGGTCAACCCCGAGGCCCTGGCCCTCGCGCGGGCGGGGCTGCCTCCGGGCCTCGCCGTCGACATGCGCGAGGGGCGGCTGCCGGATGGGGTGCCCTTCGCAGGCCCCTTCGACCTCGTGTGCCTGTTCGACGTGCTCGAGCACATCGACGACGATGGCGCCGCGTTGCAGGCCCTGCGGCCCCTGTGCGGAACAGGGGGGCGGCTGTTGCTGACGGTGCCCGCCCACCCGTGGCTCTGGAGCGCCCACGACGCCTTCTTGCACCACCAGCGGCGCTACACGGCTGCCGGGCTGCGAGCCTGCCTCGAGGGCGCGGGCTTCGAGGTGCTTCGCCTCACGCCACTCAACGCCTGGCTCTTCCCGCTGGTGGTGGCGGCCCGCCTGGGAGGCCGCCTGCTGGGCAGGGCGGGGGCCGTCGGCTCGCCCCTGCCGGCGCCCTGGCTCAACGCGCTGCTGCGCCGCGTCTACGCCAGCGAGCGCCACTGGCTCGCGCGGGCCGACCTGCCGGTGGGCGTCTCGCTGCTCGCCCTCGCCCGGCCCCGCTGACCGGCCCCAGGCGCGCCAGCCGCCGCATTCAGCGCCCGGGCTGCCGGGCGAAGACCCATGTCGGCCGGGGCCGCCCCATCACGGGGGTGTCCACGCGCGCGACCTCGCGGTAGGCGGGCAGGTCCCAGCGCAGGATGGCACGGACCTCCGCCGCCGTGCCCAGGTCCGGCAGCACGAGGATGACCGGCGGTTGCCCTTTCACGATGGACCTGCGGAGGGTCTCCACCTGGTCCGGCGACAGCGCGCGCGCCTGGGGCGGGAGGTAGAGGGCGCCGGGCGCCACGCTGCGGCGGCCGCTGAAGAAGTAGTAGAACCCCCCCACCGGCAGCGCCAGGATGCGGTCCTCCGGCCGCGTGTGGGCCACCAGCCAGCGGATCGCCGGCGCCGCGCGCAGCCGGGCATCCGGCGTGTGCACCGACAGCCAGGCCTCCGGCTGCCGGGCGATGCGCTCGCCCACCCCCACGCCGCCGGCCACGACGAAAGCCGCGAGCAGCCCGAGCGGCAGCCACGCGAGCAGGCGCGCCGACCAGGGCAGCGCCAGCCCGGCCGCCCGCCCCGTGCCGGCGGCGACCAGGGCCAGCGCCAGCGGGGCGTACATCGCCACGTGCGCGAGGTCGGCCCTTCCGCGCACCGTCACGGCGGTGAAGGCCAGCGTCGCGAGGCCCACGATGGCCCAGCGGCGGGGCCCCGGGCCAGGCGGCCGGCCCCGCGCCGCCCCGGCAGCCAGGGCCACCAGCACGGCCAGGGCCGCCGCACAGGCCGCCAGCACCCCCACGTACAGCCCGCCGAGCCGGCCGAGCCGGGCGAAGTAGGCCAGCCTGCTGGTCCAGGGCTCGGCCAGGGGGGCCATCAGCGGCCCGAGGTCCGCGGCGACGAGGAAGTCGTTGAAGCCGCCGGGCTGCCGGTACCAGCGCAGCGGCCAGACCCAGGTGTCGTGCCAGGCGGCCGCCAGCACGCCCTGCCCGGCGAACACGGCAAGCAAGGGGGCCAGCACGGCGACGAGCCCGAGGCCCCCTGCCGCCAGCCAGCGCCCCACCTGCCGCGCGTCCCAGCACCCGGCCGCCCAGCCGCCGATCACCGTGGCGCCAGCCACCAGGGCCAGGGCCACCCCGTCGGGCTGGGTGGTCCAGAGGGCGACGCCCGTGAGGGCGCCCACGGCGGCCATGTCCCGGAGGCGGCCGCCCTCCGTCGCCGCGATGAGGCGCTCGAGCCCCACGAGGCAGGCCAGCAGGGCGAACCAGTGGTGGCTCCAGCCGGGGAACGCCGGGAACAGGCCCAGCAGCAGCCCCAACGCGGCGAGCACGCCCGCCGCCGGGCCGCCCCCCAGCAACCGCACCAGCCGCAGCAGCCAGACGCCGCAGGCCGCCAGCACCAGGCCCGTCACCACGCGGGCGGCCAGCAACGAGGGCCCGACGGCCCAGAACACGGCGGCCTGCAGCCAGAGGGGGAGCGGTGGGTTGTGGTGGTGCAGGTCGCGGAAGAACACGTCCCCTGCGGCGAGGCGCTGGGCGTAGTACAGGAAGTTGAGCTCGTCGCCGCCCCAGATGCTGCACCACGCGAAGGGCACGAACAGCACACCCAGCAGCGCGAAGACGGCGGCCTCAACGCGCATGGGGCGGCCCTTGCGCCGGACGGAACACCCATGTGCGCAGGCGCACGGCCCCGCTCGGCGTGTCCACCAAGGCGGCCTCGCGCATCCCGGCGAAGGGCGCCCCGAGGTTGTCGCGCAGCCCGGCCTCGGAGGGAACGTCGGGCAGCACCAGCAGGAGCGCGGGGGGCTCAGCCGCGATCCGGGCCCGCAGGGCCTGCCAGGCCTCCGGCGGGGTGAAGCCCCAGGCGGGCCACGTGTGGTAGCTGCGATCCGCCGCTGCGGGGCGCCCGTAGAAGTAGTGGAAGCCCCCGTAAGGCACCGACACGATGCGGTCCTGCGGCCCGGTGTGGGCGTGGATGTAGCGGATCACCTCGCTGTCGCGCAGCCGGGCGTCCGGCGGGCGGGGGGCGAGCCAGGTGCCCGGGTCCTGGCGGATGGCCTGCACGAGCCCGAGGCCCCCCGTGGCCACGAAGGCGAGCAGGGCCGCGAGCGGCAGGGCCGCGAGGGGGCCCGGGGCGGCCTGCCGCAGCGCCCGGTAGGCATGGTCCGCACCGGCGGCCAGCCACACCAGCCCCCAGGGGGCATACATCGCCACATGGGCCAGGTCCGCGCGGCCCCGGCACGCGAGCGTCGTGAAGCCGAGCACCAGCCCCGCCACGTAGCCTGCCCGCAGCGCCTGGGGCGAGGGCGAAGCCTGGCCGCGAGCCCCGAGCAGGCCGACGAGGAACAGGGCGCCCGCCAGCGGGGCGAGGAAGAACCCGCCGTAGAGCGCCAGGAAGTGGTACACGCGCGCCAGGAACCCCACCCGCCCCGGCCAGGGCCCGCTGCCCGGGCCGATCAGGGCCCCGAGGTCCGTCGCCACGAGGAAGTCGTTGAAGCCCCCGGGCGCGCGGTAGTGCGTGAGGGGCCAGACCCACGCGCAGCGCCAGGCGTCGGCGAGCGCCCCCTGCAGCGCGAGGCCGGCTGCGGCGAGGCCGAGCACGGTGAGCCCCCCCCCGAGGTAGGCGAGCCCCTCGCGGCCCGCGGCCCGCCACCCGCCGACGCCCAGCCGGGCCCGCACGGCGAGCCCCACCAGCGTGACGACCCCGAGCACCAGCCCGTCCGTCTGGGTGGCGAGGCCGGTGAGCCCCGTCGCCGCCCCGGCGAAGAGCCAGGCCCGGCGCCGGCCCGAGGTCAGGGCGTCGGCCGCCAGACAGGCGGCCGCCAGGCCCGCCGGCAGGGCCAGCCAGTGGTGGTTCCAGAAGGGGAAGTGGCGGAAGGCGCCCAGCGCCAGCGCGAAGGCCGCCAGCCAGGCGGCCACGACGCCGCCGCCCAGGGCCCGCACCAGGCGCGCCATCAGCCAGCCGGCCAGCGCGACGAGCCCCACGAGCAGCACCCGGGCCGCGAGCAGCGACGGCCCCGTCACCGCGAACAGCAGCGCCGCAAGGCCTGGCGACACCGGGCCGAGGATGTCGAAGAAGTCGCGGTAGTAGACCTCTCCGGAGAGCCACCGCACGCCGTTGTAGAGCTGGCACAGCTCGTCGCCCTGCCACGTGCTCGACCAGGCGAAGGGCGCGAGGCAGGCAAGCAGCAGGGCGAGGGCGGCGGCCTCGGGCCAGCGGGCGGGTCGGGTCGTCATCGGGGCGTGGAGTGAGTGGGGGCCAGGCCTGACGATACCATGGCCCGGGCGACGGCAGCCGCGAGCAGCTGGTGGCCGACCGGACCGAGGTGGCTGTCGTCCGGGCCGTAGAGGTCGCGCGTGGCCGGCAGGGCCCGCCGGAAGCCCGTCAGCACGTCCACGGGCGCCAGCCCGGCCGCCGCCCAGCGCCGCTGCAGGGCCTCGTAGCGGGGCCGGGCCGCGGGGGCCAGCAGCCACGGGGCGTACGTGGTGGACTTGTCTGGCACCACCGCGAGCAACAGCCGCGCCCCGGCCGCCCGGGCAGCGGCGTCGACGGCCACGAGGGTGTGGGTGGCGGCCGCGAGGTCGGCCTCGCGCCAGGCGTCCTTGGTGGCGTCGTGTCGGAAGTACAGCAGCCGGTCGGCGCGCCGGCAGGTGAAGAGGTCCCCGCGCGTGAGGGGCGCCACCACCGTCTCGCCGCTCTCGAGCAGGCCGGGCTGACGCGCGAGGCGCACGTGGTTCCAGCTCGCCCGCGCCACGTAGGCGTAGTCCGGGTTCCAGGCCACGCGCGGGCGTCGCCCGGCCGTCTGGCCTGCGGCCACGGGCAGCGGGCTCGGGTCGGGGCCTGCCCCTGGGCCGAGGGTGCCCCAGTCGGCCACGACGTGGCGCTCCGCCACCTGCAGCACCCAGGTGCGGGCCGGCTGTCGGGCCGCCCAGCGCGTCCAGCGCGCGAGCGACCCGGCCGTCCAGTACGAGCACGTCAGGGGCTCCAGGCCCGTGGCCTCGGCCAGCACCGTCTGCCAGACGTTCGGGTGGCTGTGCGAGTCGCCGAGCACCAGCACGGCGGGCGGCGGGGCGCCCGGGCCGCCGTTCGCCCGGATCGCCATGGGGGCTGCCGGCCCGCGGCCGCCGAAGTCGCGCTCGGCCCACCCGCCGACGCGTGCGAGGTCGCCGGAGACGGGCTCCACGTAGGCCGAGAGCGCGTTGAACCCGCCGGCCCAGGCCAGCACGAGCCCGAGGAAGGCGGCCAGGAAGGGGCGGTGGGGGTCGGCGTGCGGCATCAGAACTGGTAGTACAGGAACGGGCTCTCGCGGTGCAGGCTCGCCAGCGAGAGGCAGCACAGCGCCGCGAGCGCCAGGGCCGAGGCCAGGCTCGGCCGCCAGAGAGGCGCCGGGGCGGCGTCCGGGGGGGCCCCGCGCAGCCCGAAGATCGCCGCCGTGTTGGGGGCCAGCCAGACCAGCCCCAGCCCGGCCGCCAGGTAGGCGAGCGCCGAGGCCGGGGCGGGGGCGAGGTGCCCCACGAGGTGGGGGAAGGGCCCGCCGGCGGTGGCGGCTGGCCATGTCACGAGCCCTGCGGCCATCCGACCCGCGGCCTCGAAGGTCGGGGCGCGGAAGGGCAGCCAGGCCACGACCACGGCCAGAAAAGTGGTCGCGCCCGCCGCAAGGGCGTAGCCCCGCCCGGCCCAGCCCTGCGTCGGCCGCCGGTCCCCCAGCCAGGCGGCCCAGGCGTGGTTCACCACGAGGTAGGCGCCGTGCAGCGCCCCCCAGGCCACGAAGGTCCAGCTCGCGCCGTGCCACAGCCCGCCGAGCAGCATCGTGACCCACAAGTTGAGCCAGCGTCGCCACGGACCTTGCCGGTTGCCGCCCAGGGGGACGTACAGGTAGTCGCGCAGGAACCGCGACAGCGTCATGTGCCAGCGGCGCCAGAAGGCGATGATGCTCGTGGCCCGGTAAGGCGAGTCGAAGTTGAGGGGCAGGCGGATGCCGAACAGCAGCGAGAGCCCGATCGCCATCTCCGAGTAGCCGGAGAAGTCGAAGTACAGCTGCAGCGTGTAGCCGAGCGCTCCCATCCAGGCCTCCGCGGCGGTGGGTGTCACGCCGGCCGCTGCCACGCCGAAGACGGGGTCCGTGAGCGTGCCAAGGGGGTCCGCGAGCAGCACCTTCTTGGCGAGTCCGACGGTGAAGACCGCGAGCCCCAGGGCAATGAGGTCGACACGCGGGCGCCGGTTGGCCGGGTCCGCGAACTGGGGCATCACCTCGGCGTGGTGCAGGATGGGGCCCGCCACCAGGTGGGGGAAGTAGGTGACGAAGAGGGCGTAGCGCCAGGCGCTCAGGTCCGTTGCCAGGCCCCGCCGCACGTCCACCAGCCAGGCGATCTGGGTGAAGGTGAAGAACGAGATGCCCAGGGGCAGCACGACCTGTCCCACGGCCAGTGGCAGCCCCGTGAGGCCCGCCAGCCCGGCCACGAGGAAGCCGGCGTACTTGTA
>JAYKHL010000163.1:0-8891 GCA_035284865.1 Candidatus Sericytochromatia bacterium
CGGGGCTGGCCCGCGCGCTGCAACCCCACCGGCTGCTGGAGATGCCGCCCCAGCTCTCCCGAGCGACCCGCGGCGCGAGCCTCCCGGTGTTGACGGTGGCAGGCGGCCCCCACCCCAGGCTGCGGGAGCAGGTGGCCCGCGCAGCCCGGGGGGCGGCCCTGGTGACGCTCGACGTGGAAGGCCTGCTGCTGCGGGGCCAGGCAGCGGCGGACGAGGCCTTCGAGCTGGCTCGCGCCTGGCTCACGACAGGCCGCGACGTGCTGCTGACCTCGCCGCTCGACCCGGTCGTGTGGCAGCGCGCCCGGGAGCTGATGCGGAACCTCGGCGGAGCCCCGGAGCCCTCGGGGCTGGTGGCGGGCGCCCTCGGGAGCCTGGCCGCCCGCCTGGCGCAGGCCCTCTCGCTGGCGGGCCTCGTGGTCTCGGGGCGGGACCTTGCCGCGCACTTCGCCCGGGCCAGCGCGGCCTCGCCGGCTCGGGTCGTCGCCTCGCTCGGCTCGGGTGCGGTGCTGCTGGAGGGGGGAGAGCCTCGCCTGCGGTGGGTCGTCAAGCCCGGCGTCAGTGGCGGCCCCGAGGTCCTTGACCTCCTGGCGGCCAGGCTTCGCCTGGCACAGGTGCCCTGAGCCAGGCGTCGCCACGCGGCGCTGCGCGAAGTGGCGCTCGGAGGGTATATCAAGCGAGCGTGACGGCAGCCTGCCACCACGCGCCGTTCCGGTTCTCTCGAAAGGTCGTCCGATGCGCATCCTGATGTTGTCCTGGGAATACCCCCCCCGCATCGTGGGCGGGATTGCCCGCCATGTGGAGGAGATCTCCGAGGCCCTCGTGGCGGAGGGTCACGAGGTCCACGTGGTGACGGCAGATCACCCGAACACCGCAGAGCGAGAGACCGTCAACGGCGTGCACCTGCATCGGGTCAAGAACTTCCCCTTCGACCCGCCAGACTTCCTCTCCTGGGTGCTGCAGCTGCAGCACGGCATGGTCGCCTATGCGCTCGAGGCCCACCGGCAGACACCCTTTGACCTCGTGCACGCCCACGACTGGCTGACAGCTCATGCCGGCATCACCTTGAAGAAGGGGCTGGGCATTCCCCTGGTCGGCACCATCCACGCGACGGAGGCTGGCCGGAACCGGGGACACCTGCTCACCGAGTTCTCTCAGTTCGTCAACCACATGGAGTGGCGGCTGGCCTTCGAGTCCTGGCGCGTCATCGTGTGCAGCCGCTTCATGCATGGCGAGGCTCGCCAGGCCTTTGCGGTGCCGGAGGACAAGCTGGACATCGTGCCCAACGGGGTGGATTACGCCAAGTTCAACCCGACGCTCACCGCCACCGAGCGCCTCCAGTTCCGCCGACACTTCGCGGCCGATCACCAGAAGCTGGTCTTCTTCGTGGGCCGCATGACGCCCGAGAAGGGTGCCCAGGTGCTGCTGGAGGCCGTGCCTCGGGTGCTCTCGGAGTATCACGACGCGCGTTTCGTCATCGTCGGCAAGGGAGGCTTCCTCCCGGACCTGAAGCGACGGGCGCACGAGCTGGGCGTCGCCCCCTACGTGAACTTCACGGGCTTCGTGTCTGACGAAGACCTCCACAAGCTCTACCAGGTGATCGATGTCGCGGTCTTTCCCAGCCTCTACGAGCCCTTCGGCATCGTGGCGCTCGAGGGGATGGCGGCCCAGGTGCCCGTGGTCGTCTCAGACACAGGGGGCCTCGGCAGCATTGTCGAGCACACCCGCAGTGGCATCACCACGTTCGCGGGCAACGCGGACTCGCTGGCCTGGGGCGTGCTGGAGTGCCTCAAGAGCCCCGAGTATGCCGCCAAGCTGGCGGCAGCGGGTCGCAAGCGCGTCGAGGAGGTGTACAACTGGCCGGCGATCGCCCGGAGCACCGCAGCCATCTATCAGCGCATTCTGAAGGAGTCCGGGCCAGCCGACGCCGAGGCGCAACCGTCGCCTCCAGCCGCTTCAGGCCGCAGCGGCAGGCGCTGAACCAGGCAACCGCGGGGGCCCCGGCCCTGTTCAGGCTATAATGCCCGGCATCGAGCCGGGCGCCTCGATGGCGAGGCGTGGACGACGAGGTTCCAAGCAGGAGGGAGCGGAGATGAAGGCAGTCCTCATGGCAGGCGGGTCGGGCACGCGGCTGCGACCCTTGACGTGTGACATCCCGAAACCGATGGTGCCGATGCTCAACAAGCCCATGGCGGAGCACATCATCAACCTGCTCAAGCGCCACGGCATCACGGACATCATCATCACGCTGTACTACCTGCCGCACGTGATCCAGAACTACTTCGGCGATGGCCGGGAGTTCGGCGTCAACATCACGTACGCGGTCGAGGAGAAGATGCCCCTCGGGACCGCCGGCTGCGTGAAGGCCATCGAGGATCTGCTCGACGAGACGTTCATCGTCATCTCAGGCGACTCGCTGACCGACATCGACCTGCAGCGCGCCCTGGAGTTCCATCGGAGCCGAGAGAGCCTCGCCACCATCGTGCTCACGCGCGTCACAAACCCGCTGGAGTTCGGCGTCGTCATCACGGACGACGAGGGGCGGATCCAGCGCTTCCTGGAGAAACCCTCCATGTCCGAGGTGTTCTCGGACACCATCAACACCGGCACCTACGTCCTCGAGCCCGAGGTGCTCGCCCTGTTGCCTGCCGAGCAGGAGGTCGACTTCTCGAAGGACCTCTTTCCCCGGCTGCTCGAACGCCAGGATCCCATGTTTGGCTACGTCGCGGATGGCTACTGGGAAGATGTGGGCAACCTGCAGTCCTACCGCCAGTCCCACTACGACATCCTCGACGGCAAGGTCGCCCTGGATCTCGGCTACACCCGCCACGAGGGCAACATCTGGGTCGGGGAGGGCACGGTGATTTCCCCGAGTGCACAGATCACCGGGCCTGTCGTGATCGGCCACAACTGTCAGATCGGCGCTGGCGCAACCCTGACACCAGGCACCGTGATCGGCGACAACGTGATCGTGGGGGAGGGTTGCTCGCTGAAGCGGCCCATCATCTGGAACAACGTGTACGTCGGAGAGGAGGCGCAGCTGCGTGGCTGCGTGATCGGCAAGGGCTCCAGCATCAAGCGGGGGGCCATCGTGCTCGAGGGCGCGATCGTCGCCAACGAGTGCGTCGTGGGTGAGGACGCGCAGATCAAGCCCGAGGTCAAGATCTGGCCGAACAAGACGATCGAGTCGGGGGCCACCCTGGCCAGCTCCCTGATCTGGGGGTCGCAGGCCCAGCGGACGCTGTTTGGCGCCACGGGCGTCGAGGGCCTTGCCAACATCGAGATCACGCCCGAGTTTGCCGTGAAGCTCGGGGCAAGCTACGGCGCGACGCTTCCCCTGGGCAGCTCCGTGACCGTGAGCCGGGACGCCACCCCCGCCTCCCGCATGATCAACCGAGGGCTGATTTCCGGGTTGCTGTCAGTGGGTGTCAACGTCCACAACCTGGAGTCCACCAGCCTCCCCATCACCCGCTTCTACCTGCCAGAGCTCAGCGCGCGCGGGGGGGTGCACATCCGCATGTCGGCGGACTCCGAGAACGAGGTGATCCTCGAGTTCCTCGACGGGCGGGGCATGACCATCTCCAAGGCCGAGGAGAAGAAGATCGAGTCCAACTTTTTCAAGGAAGACTTCCGACGCGTCGGCCTTGCCGACATCGGCACCATCTCGTTCCCGGCCCGCGTGATGGAGCACTACGCGAGCGGCTACAACCAGGCAATCTCGGGGGAAGGCTTTCGCAAGCTGCGGCCCAAGATCGTGATCGACTATGCCAACTCGTTCACCAACGTGATGCTGCCGGGCCTCATCGGCCGCATGGGCGCCGACACCGTCGTCCTCAACGCGCATGGCTCCAGCCTGCCCCCGAGTCCGCGGCAGCGGGAGGAACTGCGCCACCAGCTTGCCAATATCGTGACGGCGCTGCGGGCCACCTTCGGCTTCCAGGTGGACGACAATGCCGAGCGGATCCACCTGGTGGATCCGCGGGGACGGGTCATCACCCCCACCCAGCTGCTCGTGCTGATGGTGAGGGCGGTGGGGATGTTACACCCACACCGGAAGTTCGTGGTGCCCGTCAGTGCTCCATCGATCCTGGAGTCGGTGGCGGCGGAGAGCGGCGGCACCATCGTTCGCACCAAGGTCAACTCCCGGGCGCTGATGGAGATGGCGCATCACGAGGGCGTCATCATGGCCGGCAATCTGGATGGCAAGTTCATCTTCCCGGCGGTGCACCCGGGCTTCGACGCGATGCTCGCAGCGGGTCGGCTGGCGGAGGCGCTGGCAGCGTCCGGCCGCACCCTCGCCGACATGGTGGACGACCTGCCCGACTTCCACCACATCCATGAGGTGGTGCCGTGTCCCTGGGAGCGGAAGGGTACGGTCATGCGGGTGCTGGTCGAGCAGAGCAAGCACGGCCAGACCGAGCTCATCGACGGCGTCAAGGTCTTCGTGAACGGCGGGTGGGCCCTGGTGCTGCCTGACCCCGTGGACCCCGTCGTGCACCTCTATGCCGACGCCAAGAGCGCCATGCACGCGGACCAGATCGTCGAAACCTACGCCGGCCTGATCCGGAAGCTGACCACCCCGGAGGAGGCGTTGGCCTGAAGCCGGCGCCACCCGGGCATCACGCCGCGGGGCAGGCGCTTGCTGACCTCGCACTTGACTTGACAAGGCCACACTAAAGACCTATCGTGTTGGCACTCGCCCCTGGCGAGTGCCAACACGGAACCCCGCCGATGACACTCAGCCCGCGCCAGCAGGCCATCCTGAAGGCCATCATCGAGGACTACATCCTGACCGCCGAGCCGGTCGGTTCCCGGGTGCTGGCCAAGAAGTTCTCCTTCGGGCTGTCCCCGGCGACGCTTCGCAACGAGATGGCGGACCTCGAAGACGAGGGGTTGCTGCGGCAGCCCCACACCTCGGCCGGCCGCATTCCCTCGGATGCGGGGTACCGGGTGTTCGTCGACCTGCTCATGGACCGGCACGGTGAGCTGTCGGCCGAGGAACTCGGCCCGTCCCGCGTGACCTTCGACGAGCGCGACCTCCACGAAATCCTGCAGCAGGCAGCACGGGCCACGGCCGTGCTAGCGCAGTGCACCGCCATCGTGCGAGCCCCGCGGCAGCACGTGGCGCGGGTTCAGTTCCTGCAACTGGTGCCCCTCGGCCCCCGGGAGGTGATGGTGGTCATCATCACGGATCGGGGCCGCACCCTGAACCGCCGGGTCGCCCTCCCCACGGAGATGGCCGAGGACGAGCTCGCCACGCTGACGTCAGTGCTCAACCACCACCTGCGGGGCCAGCCCCTCAACAGCCTGACCGGCCGGCTGCTCGACGGTCTGCTCGCAGAGCTCCGAGAATACGAGGCGCTGCTGGCAGCGCTGTGGGAACGGATCGCCGCCAGCCCGGAGCGAGACGAGCGGGTCTTCGTGGCCAACGCCAGCTTCCTTGCCCAGCAACCTGAGTTCAATGAGCTGGAGAAGATTCGCTCCTTGTTGACCTTGCTGGAGCGCGAGCAGGCCTTGGCTGAGATGATGGCGCGTGTGAGCCCGGCGGGCCAGCAGCCCGGGACCCGGGTAGCCATCGGCCACGAGAATCCGCTCGTGGATCTGCACGAGTGCAGCGTCGTGATGGCGCCTTACGCGGTGGGCGGGCAGGTGGTGGGCGAGATCGGCGTGATGGGCCCCACCCGGCTCGGCTATCCACGCGCCATCGCCGCGGTGGAAGCGATGGCGCAACACCTGAGTCACCACCTGACGCGGGTGTTCGGCTACAAGGGCTCCTGAGCGGCCCTACCAGGAGTGTGTTAGGATGTATTTTTTGCGCCCAGCGCCGCCGACACCGCCCCTTTGCAAGACAACGGGAGTCCTCACGTGAACGTCGACGAGATCACGCCGCCGGAAACCGCAGCAGGCGAGCCCGCCCCGCCAGTCTCCCCTCCCCCCACCGAAGGGGCGGCCGAGCCACCGAGCGACGGAGGTGACGGCGCCGTTCTTCAGGCCCGGGTCGCCGAACTCGAAGCTCTGCTGGCGGCGCGCGAAGAAGCCTTCCAGGAGATGAAGCTGCACGCCACCCGGCTGGCGGCCGACTTCGAGAACTCCAGGCAGCGCTGGACCCGGGAGCGCTCGGAGCTGGTCAAGAGTGCTGGAGAAAGAGTGCTCGAGCAGTTTTTGGAGGTCCTCGACAACTTCGAACGGGCCATCCAGGTCGGGGAGCGCGCCACCGAGCCTCACCAAGTGCTGACGGGGGTGCAGATGATTTACAAGCAGGTCCTCGACTTCCTCGGAAAGGAAGGCGTGGCGCCAATGAATGCCGCGGGCCAGCCCTTCGACCCGAATCAGCACGAGGCTGTTGTGCAAGAGGAGAGCGAGGAGCACCCGGACCAGACCGTGCTCGACGAGTTCCGCCGGGGCTACATGCTCAACGGCAAGGTGCTGCGACACGCCCTCGTGAAGATCGCCAGCAACCCGGCGATGCCCTTCACACCTGCCGCTCCGGCGGACGATCCCACCCCCAACCCCAGCGAACCGGCGTCCCCGGATTCAGCTACCTGAAACAGCAACCCAAGGAGTTCCCATCAAATGAGCAAAGTGATCGGCATCGATCTGGGCACCACGAACTCGTGCGTGTGCGTGCTCGAAGGCGGCAAGCCGGTGGTCATCCCCAACGCCGAGGGTAACCGCACGACGCCCTCTGTCGTCGGCTTCACCAAGTCCGGCGAGCGGCTGGTCGGCCAGGTCGCCAAGCGGCAAGCCATCACCAACCCCGAGAACACCATCTTCTCGATCAAGCGGTTCATTGGCCGGAGCTGGGACGACACCAAGTCCGAACGTGAGGTTGTGCCCTACCGGACCGTCCAAGGTGCGGGCGGGGTGCCCGCCGTGCAGATCGGGCAGGACACGTACTCTCCGCAACAGATCTCGGCCCTCATCCTGCAGAAGCTCAAGGCCGATGCCGAGGCCTACCTGGGCGAGAAGGTCTCCAAGGCCGTCATCACCTGCCCCGCCTACTTCAACGACGCCCAGCGGCAGGCCACCA
Organism: Candidatus Sericytochromatia bacterium; assembly: GCA_035284865.1. Classification (GTDB taxonomy): domain Bacteria; phylum Cyanobacteriota; class Sericytochromatia; order S15B-MN24; family JAQBPE01; genus JAYKHL01. The sequence continues at coordinate 7,028 of JAYKHL010000163.1, forward strand.
AGGACGCCGGCACGATTGCCGGGCTGGAGGTGCTGCGCATCATCAACGAGCCCACGGCATCTGCCCTGGCCTACGGCGCCGACAAGGGGCATGACCACACGGTCTTTGTCTACGATCTGGGCGGCGGCACGTTTGACGTCTCCATCCTGGAGCTCGGGGACGGCGTGTTCGAGGTCAAGGCCACGCACGGCAACAACCACCTGGGTGGCGACGACTTCGACAACAAGGTGATGGAGTGGCTCATCGCCGAGTTCAAGAAGCAGGAAGGCATCGACCTGTCCAAGGATCGGATGGCGCTTCAGCGCCTGAAGGAGGCCGCCGAAAAGGCCAAGATCGAGCTCTCGGCCACCGTCACCACCGAGATCAACCTGCCCTTCATCACGGCCGATGCCTCGGGCCCCAAGCACCTGAACCTGACCCTCACCCGGGCCAAGTTCGACGAGATGACGGCGGACCTGGTCGAGGCCACGATGGGCCCCGTGCGCCAGGCCATGGGCGACGCCGGCCTCAAGCCCGAGCAGATCGACAAGGTGCTCCTCGTGGGAGGCTCCACCCGCACCCCTGCCGTCCAGGACGCCATCCGGAAGTACCTGGGCAAGGAGCCGGACAAGTCCGTCAACCCGGACGAGGCGGTGGCCCTTGGCGCTGCCATCCAGGCAGGCGTGCTCGCCGGTGAGAAGAAGGATCTGCTGCTGCTGGACGTCACCCCGCTGTCGCTGGGGATCGAGACCCTCGGTGGCGTCTTCACCAAGCTGATCGAACGCAACACCACCATCCCGACCAGCAAGGCGCAGACCTTCTCGACTGCCGCTGACGGTCAGACCTCCGTTGAGGTGCACGTGCTGCAGGGCGAGCGCGAGATGGCGGCCGACAACAAGACGCTCGGCAAGTTCCAGCTGTCGGGCATCCCGCCGGCGCCGCGCGGCGTGCCCCAGATCGAGGTCACCTTCAACATCGATGCCAACGGCATCGTGGAGGTGCTGGCCCGCGACAAGGCCACCGGCAACGAGCAGAAGGTCACGGTGACCAACAACGGTGGCCTGTCGAAGGAAGAAATCGAGCGGATGAAGCTCGAGGCGGAGAAGCACGCCGACGAGGATCGTCAGCGCCGCGACCTGGTCGAGTCCAGGAACGTGGCGGATGCCGCGGTCTACTCTGCAGAGAAGATCCTCAAGGAGGCCGGTGAGAACGTGCCTCAGGACCTCAAGGACAAGGTGTCCGTGGCGCTTGCCGAGTTGAAGGCAGTGCTCGACACGCCCAACGTGGACGAGCTGCGCCGGAAGTCGGAGGAGCTGCAAAAGGCCATTTACGCGGTCACGGCGTCGATGTACGCGCAGCCCGGGGCAGGTGGCGCCCCCCAGCAGCCAGGTTCTTCCGGGGACGACGGGGCGGGCGACGACAACGTCGTCGACGCCGACTACGAGGAAGTCAAGTAGCGCTTCCCGGCGCCCACGGGGAAACCTGTGGGCGCCCCTCTCCTGACCGGTCCGGACGGGGTCCGGGCCTTTTGCACGGGCGGTGACCCATGAAACAAGATTTTTACGAGGTGCTGGAGCTTCGCAAGGGCGCCAGCGAGGACGAGATCAAGAAAGCCTACCGACGACTGGCCCGGAAATACCACCCGGACGTCAACAAGGACCCGGGTGCGGAGGATCGATTCAAGGCCGTCACCGAAGCCTACGAGGTCCTCGGCGATGCCCAGAAGCGCGCCTTGTATGACCAGTACGGGCACGCCGGCCCCGGCTTCGAGGGTTTTCCGGGAGGCGGTGGCTTCGACGCCACGAACCTGGGTGACATCTTCGACGCCTTCTTCGGGGGCGGGGTCGGTGGCCGTCAGCGCCGCCGCGGGCCAGAGCGGGGGGCT
>JAYKHL010000164.1:0-19246 GCA_035284865.1 Candidatus Sericytochromatia bacterium
GTTCTTACGGCGATCCGGCAAGGATCAGCGCAAGCTGCTGGATTTCGTCATATCGAACTGCCTCATGACGGCCGACGCGCTGATCCCGACGTACCGGAAACCCTTTGATATCATTGCGTCTGCAGCCGCTATGACACAAGAAAACAGAGGCCCGGACACATCAGATCCGGACCTCTGTCAGGTTAGGTACCCCCAACGGGGCTCGAACCCGTGTTACCACCTTGAAAGGGTGGTGTCCTAACCACTAGACCATGGGGGCGTGCGCCGTTTTCGGCGACGATGCTATCCTAGCACGGGGCTCGGGGCCCTTCAAGCCACCACGCTCAGGACGGCTGCCAATCTCCCGGGTCGTCCAGCCCCCCCGGGGCCTCCTCGACGCGGCAGTGGGCGTAGGCCACCCACACGGCGAGCGCGACACAGAGGACCATGGCGCCGAGCTCCATCGAGAACATCGGGATGCCTCCAAGCAGTTTGCCGTCCCTGGGATCGCATGGTGCGCCGCTGGCCCCTGGGAGGCCGTGAGGGGCGTCACCTGCGGCCACCGGGTATGATGGACGCGGAGGTGGCCATGTCCGAAGAGAAGCTCTCCCGCGCGCTGCAGCGTCAGGTGAAGAAGGCCGCAACGGGGCCGCTGCTCGGCCCGGTCGTCCCGGCCCCGTCGGGGCCCCCACCGGCCGACCAGCCGGCCACCACCCGAGCCCCCCTTGGCAGCATTCAGGCCGTGCGGGCCCGCATCGGCGACGTCCCGGGCGAGGGATGATGCCCGCCCACGGTCAGCGCGATCCCGAGCCTGACGCGCACCCCCCGCACGCGCACCCTCATGCCCACCACCACCACCACCACCTTCATGCCAGTGGCAGGCAGCTGGCGGTGGCCATCTGGTTGTCGTGCGGCGTCCTGGCAGTGCTTGGCGTGGGAGCGGTGCGCTCTGGCAGCCTCGCGTTGCTGGCGGATGCTGGCCACGTGGTCACGGACATCGCGGCCCTGGGCCTTTCGTGGTTCGCCACGCGGCAGGCGGCTCGACCCGCCACGGCGCGGCGGACCTTCGGCCACCACCGGACGGGCATCCTCGCGGCCCTCGTCAACGCCGTTAGCCTGCTGCTGATCGCCACCTGGATCGGCTGGGAGGCGTGGCATCGGCTGGCGACGCCACACCCGGTCGATGCTGGTCCGATGCTGGTTGCGGCGGCCGTCGGGCTCGTGATCAACGGCCTGATCGGCCTTGGCCTGCACCGCCACGCCCACCACAGCCTGAACGTGCGCAGCGCTTACATGCACGTGCTGGGAGACGCAGCGGCCTCGGCCGGCGTGGTGTTGGGCGCGGCCCTGATCGCGCTCACGGGCTGGACGGCGCTCGACCCCCTCCTCTCCGTGCTGATTGCCGGGCTGATCGCCTGGGGGGCCTGGCAGATCGTGATCGAGAGCGTGGAGATCCTCATGGAGGGCGCGCCCGCCCACCTCGACGTGGACCGGATCGCCGCGGACCTGGCCGGGGTGGAGGGGGTTCAGGCTGTGCACGATCTGCACGTCTGGGGGATCTCTCACAACATGCCCTGCCTCTCTTGCCATGTCGTCGTGACGGAGGCTGACGCCCCCCGTGCGGTTCAGATCGTGGCCGCGTGCAACCAGCTGCTCGCGGCGCATCACGGCCTCACGCACACGACCATCCAGGCGGAGGCCCTGGCCTGTGAGCAGGCATCCTCCGGCTGCCGCTTGAGCCCAGCGGCCCACGTCGTCGCGACGGCCTCGGCCCGCGGCTCGAATCCTTAACCTATTCTTCAAGGAACCTTTATCGAATCGTTCAGTCCCGCTGGCGACAACAGGGGTGGTGGTGAGCTCCGCCCCCCACCCCGACCCCGACCCCGCCAGATGGAGTGTTCTCGATGCGCCGTTCCGCGACCCTCGTGATCCTCGCCGCCGTCCTTGTGTCAGGCTGCGCCGCGACGCCGACCGCCCGCCTCGCAACCTCTGCTGTGGCCGGGAAGCCCCCTGCCCCCGCGGCGGCGCCGGCGATGACCGTCCAGGGCCCCGTGCCGACGGTGGTGGTGCGGCCGGGCGCGGCGGTGGTGCCGGTGGCGGCTCCCGTGGCGGCGGTGTCCCGGGCCGCAGCGGCCGAGGTGGTCGCGCTGGATGCCGAGCTCGAGGCGCTGGAACTGCTGGCAGACGAGGGGGCAGCTTACCAGCTGCAGGGCTTCTTCGGGGATCTGAAGGACTCCATCAAGCGCGTCTGGCAGCGCTGGCAGCTCAGCCGCGAGGTCAAGCTGGCGCTCCGGCACAAGCGGGAGAAAGCCTTCGAGCTTCACGAGGGTGAGATCGACAACCAGCGTAAGCATCGCTCTGCGCCGATCACCGAGGTCAAGACCCTCGAGGGCGGCGGCAAGGAGATCGTCACCACCTGGAATTCGACGCTCAAGGGCACGTTCACCATCGAGACGCGCCGCACCCTCGACGCGGAGGGCACCACCCAGGTGCTGGCCGTGCGGAAGGCCGGCCTGACGAACAAGGATCTGCGCGTCGACCTGGTCCGGGTTCGCACCCTCGAGGGCGCAGACGGCGCTTACAAGGTGGTGACACAAGAGACGACGATCTTCCCCGATGGCCGCCAGCAGTATGCAGAGTGGACCAAGACCGTGCGAGCGAACGGCGCAGAGGAGATCGATGGCTTCATCACCCACCGCGATGGCCACCGCACCGAGATCACCGGCACGCGGGACACGGACGGCAAGGTGCACGTGGAGGTCTCGAAGATCGCCCCCTCTCACAACCCCAGCCCGATGCCCTCCGCCTCCCCCATCCCCGACGAGGATGAACCGGCCACCCCCTCGGTCTCGCCCTCCCCGTCGGTCACGCCGAGCGCGGAGCCCTCAGCCACCCCCACCGTGGACCCTTCAGCCACCCCCACCGCGGACCCGACGCCCGCTGAGGATCCGGCGGCCTCCGCCGCAGCCGTGGGCGAGCTCTGAGAAGCCAGCGTTCAGCGAGACCCCGCCGCAAGGCGGGGTTTTTTTTCGGTGGCTCCGGCCGCCACCGGCGGCGAGGGCGCCCAGGATTAACCTGGAGGTGGCTGGTTATTAACCACCGCTTAAGAAAATTTGCGGCACACGGGCCGACAAGACAGGCAGGCTCCCTCCCCTCGGACAGGCCGCGCCATGCCCACGCTTCGCGATCGCATCTTGAGGCTTCAGCAGCGCCGCCTCCCGGGCGGCGAGGCCTGGCCCGCCGCGTCGAAGACGCCGGGGGTCGCGAGGCGGGTCATCGCCCGCAGCGGGACCTTTGGCGTGGAGCAGCTTGCCCTCACGGCCCCCTCGTACCGCAACCGGGTGGACCTCCACGTCACGGCTGATGAGTCCCGCGGGGCCATCCTGAGGGCCATCCGGGAGGCGGACGAGGCGTTCTGGATCGAGATCTTCATCTGGCACGACGACCCGTCAGGGCGAGAGATCGCGGATGCCCTGATCGCGCGCAAGCGGCAGGTCGAGGCGCAGGGGCAGCCGTTCGACGCCAGGGTGCTGATCGACTGGTCCGGGCTGCGAGACGGGGCTGCCACGGGCCGGGAGAACCGCATCGTGGAACGCCTGCGTGCCGGGGGCGTGGAGGTGCTGGCGTTCAACCGCGGTGGCGTGGACCCCACGGCGGCCGGCGCCACCCCCATCACCCACCGCAAGCTGTTCATCCAGGACGGCACGCGCTTCCTGTCCGGCGGCCGGAACATCGGCGACGAGTACCTGCAGCCCACCTTTCTCAACCCTCGGAGCCAGCGGGAGCACGCCTGGCACGATCTGATGTTCACCGTCAGCGGCGAGGAGACGCAGCGGGTGCAGCGCGAGTTCCTGAAGAACTGGGTCAATGCTGGCGGCGAGCTGCCCCCCCGGCTGCCGATCTCCCGCCTGCCGGCGAGCGGCAGCGCGTGGGTGCAGTCGGTGGTCACGGACCCCCACCGCAAGAAGACCGAGCTGCGGGACACCCACCTGAAGCTGATCCGGTACGCGGAGCGGGAGCTCCGGCTCGTGTACCCGTACTTCTCGGACGACGCGATGATCGCCGAGCTGATCGCAGCCAAGCGCCGCAACCCGGCCCTGGACATCAAGGTGATGCTGCCGGGCAAGGGCGAGCGCGGGCTGCCTGGCCTGCTGTTCGGCAACCTCAACCTCGAGACGGCCCGTCAGCTCACGGCCGCCGGCATCGAGGTGCGCTTCGTGGACGTCCGGCCCGAGGGTGAGGAATGGGTGGAGGCCTTCAGCCACTTCAAGGCGCTGGAGGTGGATGGCAAGGTGCTGTCCCTCGGGTCGGCCAACGGCGATGCCCGGACCCTCTCGCACAACCACGAGCTCAACGCCGTGATCCGGGATCCCGCGCTGGCCCGGGACTTCGTGCAGCGTGTCCTGGAGCCGGACTGGCGACGGGCCCGGCCGGCGCCCGAGGTGCTGGCGGCCCAGCCGTGGTGGCGGCGGCTCGTGCAGCTGGGGCTGGAGGCCGTCGACTTCCTGCTGTAACCCGGGGCAGCCCTCAGCGAGTCGGACCCGGCGCGCGGGGCCGGGCCGTGATCTCGCCGTACCAGGCCGTCGCGGTGCCGTGGGTGTGGTCGGTGTCCGTCAGCAGGGCGATCGCGGAGACGGGGCCGTCCGGGGGGGCCCCGAAGTAGGCCCGGTAGTCGGCCTCCAGGTCTCGCTGCTCCCGCTGCCAGGCCCCGGCCCCGGCGGCCCCGCTGCGCAGGGCGAAGACCCCGACCTTGGCGGTGAAGGGGGAGGCGCCAAACTCTCCGACCCGGCGGGTGCGCCCCCAGACGTAGGCGATGCCCTTGGCGGAGAAGACGTCGGAGCGGCTGCGCAGCCCCCAGACGAAGTAGACCCGGGCGGCGCAATCATCGCGTTCCTTGACCCTTTCGTCGCCCGCGGTGGGTGGCGCCGCGATGCGCCAGCGCCACGCCACGATGGGCTCACGGCGCGGATCGAAGCGCACGAGGCGCACGAGCATGGACGCCGAGTCGTCTGCGTCGACGCGCACCACCGGGCCCTCGGGGCTGTCGAGGCGGGCGTAGCGGCTCTTGCGGCTCCAGGGCAGGTAGGTGACGTTTTCCCAGCTCGACCACGCTGCCGCGGTGAGTTCCCCCACCCGTTTGGCCGTCGCCCCGGACGGGGGAGGCGGCGTGCTGGGCTGGACCACCACGGGGGCCTGCGAGGCAGTGGGCCAAGGGCGCGGCGGCGTGGCTCCCGCGGGAGGAGCCACGCAGGCCGTGCCCCCGAGCAGGCCGCCCCCGAGCAGGGCCACCAGGCACCGCTGGGTTCGTCGCATGGCGCAGGTCACCCCAGCCTCCAGCGATGCATCCGCGCCACCCACGTCAGCAGGCGCTGAGGGGCGTGCGATCGCTTCCAGGCGCCCGCCACGTACTTGTTGGCCTCCGCCATCGTCGGGTAGACGTGCACCGTGCCCAGGATGGCGTTCAGGCCCAGCCGGTGGCGCATCGCCAGGGCCCACTCCGCGACGAGGTCGCCAGCGTGGGCCCCCACGATCGTGGCGCCGAGGATGCGGTCCGTGCCGGGCGCGGTCAGCACCTTCACGAAGCCCTCCGTCTCGCCATCGGCAATGGCCCGGTCCAGGTCCTCGAGCCCGTAGCGCGTGACCTCGACCGCCACCCCCGTGGCCGCAGCTTCCGCCTCCGTGAGGCCCACATGGGCGACCTCGGGCTCGGTGAACACGGCGCGCGGCACCACCCGGCCATCGACGCGGAACGTCTTGAGGGGCGCGAACAGGGCGTTCACCGCCGCGTGCCAGGCCTGGTGGGCCGCCGCGTGCGTGAGCTGCCACGGCCCCGCCACGTCGCCCGCAGCGAGGATGTGGGGAAACCGCGTGCGCAGCCGGGCGTCGACCTCCACCGTGCCGGCCGTCGCGATGCCGAGGTCCTCCAGCCCGAGCCCCGTCACGTTGGGCGTTCGCCCCACGGCCACCAGCACGGCGTCGAAGGCGAGCCGCACCTCGCGGCCCTCGTGGGAGGCCACGAGGATCCGGTCGCCCCCTGCGTGCTCGAAGGCCCGTGCCTCGTGGGCCAGGCAGAGACGCAGGCCCTCGGCCCGGAGGCGCTGCGCCACGGCGGCGGCGGCCTCCTCGTCCTCGCGTGCCAGCAGGCGCGGCGCGCGGTCGACGATCGTGACGGCGGCACCGAGCCGGGCAAAGGCTTGCCCCAGCTCACAGCCGATGACGCCGCCGCCCAGCACCAGCAGGCGCCGCGGCAGCTCGCGCAGGCCCCAGACGGTGTCGGAGGTCAGGTAGCCCGTGGCCTCCAGCCCCGGGATCGGGGGGAGGGTGGGCCGCGCGCCGGTTGCCAGCACGATGGCCCGGGTCGTGAGCCGCGTCTCGGCGCCGTCCGGGTGGGTGACGATCACCTCCCAGGGAGACGCGAGCCTGGCCCGCCCCTCCAACACCTCGACGCCGAGCGCCGTGTAGCGTGCCGCCGAGTCGTGCGGCTCGATCGCTGCAACGACGCGCTGCACCCGCTCCATCACGGCCGAGAACTCGGGCCGGGCCCCACCAGCGAGCACGCCGAATTCGTGCGCCCGCGCCAGCTGCGCGAGCAGCCGCGTCGCTCGGATCAGCGCCTTGGAGGGCACGCAGCCGGTGTTGAGGCAATCCCCGCCGAGGCGGTGCGCCTCGATCAGGGTGACGCGGGCGCGCACGGCCGCCGCGATGTACGCCGTGACGAGGCCCGCGCTGCCGCCCCCGATGACCACAAGGTTCCGGTCGAAGCGGCGGGGCCGGGGCCAGGGGGCGAGGGCGCGACGGCGCTGGAGCCCCGTGACGACGCCCCGCCCCAGCCAGGGCAAGACCGCCAGGGCGGCGAAGGCTCCCCACAGCGCCGGCGACAGCACGTCCCCCAAGCTCTGCAGCCGCCCCAGCTCCGTGCCTGCGTTGACGTAGGCGAGGGTGCCCGGCAGCATGCCCAGCAGGCTCACCCCCGCGAAGGTCCCCACGTCCATGGTGGTCAGCCCCATCGTGAGGTTCACGACAAAGAACGGGACGGCGGGCACCAGCCGCAACGTGAGCAGGTAAAAGGCCCCCTCCCGCCGGACGCCGGCATCGACGGCCTCCCAACGTGCCTTGAGGCGCGAGGCCACCCAGCCCCGCAGCGCGTGCCGGGCGCCGAGGAAGGCCAGCGTGGCACCCGCCGTCGCAGCCACCGCCGCCAGGAGGGTGCCCCACAGCAGCCCGAACAGGGCCCCACCGGCCAGCGTGAGCACGGCGGCACCGGGCACCGACAGCGCCGCTGCGCCCGTGTACACGACCACGTAGCCCACCATGGCGGCCACCGGGTGCCCTTCGCGCCAGGCCAGCAGAGCCTGCTGACGGCCCTGCAGGGCCTCGAGCGTGAGCCAGCGCCCGGGCTCGAGCGCCTCCCACACGCCGACCACGCCTGCCAGCGCGGCGAGCAGCAGGAGCCTGGTTCGAAGGTGCAAGGAGCCTCCCGTGGGGGCGCTACCGGCCCCTGCTCCATCATGCCGGATGACGTGGGGAGCCAGCCAGCTGATCCTGCTCGGGTCCCCCTTCACAGGTAGTAGTCGACGATCTCCAGCAGCTTGCGGAAGGGCCTCGTCACCGGGCCACCGGGCTTGTAGACGAAGGGCTTGGACCACGCCGTCCAGTCGCGGGCGAACATGCGCTCGCGGAACTCGCGCGCCAGCGACTCGTTCGTGATGACGGTGTCGAGCTCCTGGTTGTCCATCAGCGCCCGCGTGTCGCCGTTGGTCGAGCCGATCGCCACCCAGGCCTCGTCCACGCCGAAGTACTTCGTGTGCAGGTGCGCCTCCGGGTGGGTGCCCGTGAACAGCCGGCCCTCGGCTCCGGCGTCGATCAGGCGCTTCATCTCCTCGGCGTGCAGGGCCCTGGCATAGCCATGGTCCTCCTCGCCAGGCACCACCATCCTCAGCCTCACGCCACGCCGCACGGCTCCGTGGAGCTTGTCGATCAGGCGGTCGTCCCAGAGGTACTGGTTCGAGATGTCGATGCGCCGCTGGGCCCCGTCGATGGCCGCGTAGATGGCGTCGCGCGCCTCATAGCGGGCCTCGCCGGGGCTCGTCACCACGACCTGGGCGGTGACGCCGCCGTCGGGCTGGGCCGGCGGAGCCGGGGGCAGGCCACCGTCCAGGGTGCCACCGGCCTCCTGCCAGTCGTGGGCGTACTCGGCCGTCAGGTCCCCGACGATCGGCCCGCGCCACTCGACGAGCACATCCTGCGTGTGGGTGTCGAAGTGCGCCATCAGGTTCACGCCGCCCACCAGGGCCCGCTGGCCATCCGCGAGGTAGACCTTGCGGTGGTCGATGTTGATGCCCCGCCGCCGGTCGTCCTTCACGATCCAGCGCGGCGCGTAGAGCCGCACGTCGACACCGGCCTCACGCATCTCGCGCACCATCGCCTTGTGGCCCTGGAGGAAGCGGCTACCCACGTAGTCGGCGAGGACCTTCACCTGCACCCCTTGCCGGGCCTTCGCGATCAGCAGGGGGTAGAGCTGGCGCCCCATCGAGTCGTTGCCGAAGTTGAAGGTCTCGAACCAGACGGATCGCTCGGCCGACTGGATCAGGGCCTTGAGGGCTGGCAGGGTCTCGGCCGAGGACGTGTGGAGGCGCGCCCAGTTCCCGTGCCGCACGCCGCGGGGGTGGCGGGTGGGGCGAGCTGGCTCCCGGACGGTGGCCAGGGGCGCGTCTTGCAACGAGAGCTCGGCGCGCGGCCCGGACGCCACCGATCCGCCGGCCGGGCGCCCCACAGGCAGGCCCGGCCCGGGGCCACCGCAGGCCGTGAGCGTGGCGGCCGCGAGGGCCACGAGGCCGGTCGCAAGCTGGCCCGGACGCAACGAGTTGGAGCCCATGCCTTCCCCCTTTTCTCCCCCCGGCCACCAGCCCGGCGGGGCCGGCGCTGCTGGGTTGAATTGGTTAAGATAAGATTATATTAGGATGGAGACTGCCGTTCGTCAACCCTTCGACCTGGCTCGCGGCCCGGTCCGGCGCTATACTGGCCGCACCCGGGAGGCCCGCAAGGAGGGACGCAGATGTACATCGTCATCGCCGGCGGCGGTCTGGTCGGGCTTGCGCTCACCGAACAGCTGCTCGCGCATGGCCACGACGTGGTGGTGATCGACCCGGATGCAGCCGTGACGGAGTACGCCCACGTCGAGCTGGGGGCGATGGTCCACACGGGCTCGGCCACGGACCCGCGGTCGCTGGAAGCCGTCGGGTTGGGCCGGGCGGACATCGCCTGCGCCATGATGCGCAGCGACGCGGCCAACCTGGCCTTCACCCTGCTCGCACGAAGCTTCGGGGTGCCCAACCGCCTCGTGCGGATGCGTGAGGACAACTTCGAGGAGGCCTACCGCCTGGCGGGCGCCACCACCGTCGCCTCCTCCGTCCGCCCGCTGGTGGACCAGCTGGTGGTCAGCATCGAGCACCCGCAAATCACCTCCTTGATGCGCCTCACCAAGGGCAACATCGACGTGTTCGAGGTGCCCGTGCCCGAGGATAGCGAGGTGGCCGGGATGACGGTCGAGGCCATCTCCCGCCGGCCAGGCTTCCCCCCAGCCTGTAACTTCGTGGGCGTCGAGACCCCGAACGGCGTCGAGATTGCCCGGGGCACCACCGAGGTGCCGGGGGGCTCGACCGTCATCATGCTGGCGATGGAGGTCGACCTCGACCAGATCGTTCGCCTGCTGACGCGGCGCAGGCCCCGCCCCTGAAGGCCGTCAGGCGGCGGGCAGCCGGGGGCCTGCGATGGCATCGTCGAGGTTCTCGAGGAAGCGCAGGTCCGGGTGGCGCTCCGCCTCCCACCGCAGCGCCAGGGGGTTGCGGAAGAGCAGCATGGCGCGACCGTCGCGGTCGTGAAGGAACATGTTGTCCCCGAAGTGCTCCAGCTTGGGCACGTCCGTGACCTCGCCGACGACCCAGCGCGCCGTCTCGTAGGGCAGCTCGCGGAAGGTCACATCGACGCCATACTCCGCCCTGAGCCGGTGCGAGAAGACGTCGAACTGGAGCCGCCCGACCGCCCCGAGGATGGGCTCTTGCTCCCCCACCGATGGTCGGAAGAACATCTGCACGGCACCCTCCTCGATCAGCTGGTCGAGGCCCTTCTTGAACTGCTTGCGCTTGGAGGGGTCCTTGAGGGCGATGGTGGCGAAGATCTCGGGCGTGAAGCGGGGAATGCCCTGGAACTCGATGGCCGACCCCTCGCACAGCGTGTCGCCGATGCGCAGGAAGCCAGGATCGAACAGGCCCACCACGTCGCCGGGGAAGGCCTCCTCCACCAGGGCGCGATCCTGCGCCATGAACTGCAGCGACTTGGCGAGGCGCACCTCGCGCCCCAGGCGCACGTGCCGGACGCTCATGCCGCGCAGGAACTTGCCCGACACGATCCGCATGAAGGCCACGCAGTCCCGGTGGGCGGGGTTCATGTTGGCCTGGATTTTGAAGATAAAGCCGCTGAAGCGAGCGTCCTCGGGGGCCCGCTCGCCGTCGGCCGTGGGCTTGGGGCCCGGCCTGGGCGCGAGGCCCACGAAGGAGTCCAGAAACGGCTCGACCCCGAAGTTGGTCATGGCGGAGCCAAAGTACATGGGGCTGAGCTCCCCGCGCGCGACGCGGTCCGCATCGAACGGATCGCCGGCGACGTCGAGCATCTCGATGTCCTCGCGCAGCTTGGCGAGGTACGCCTCGCCAAGCGCCTCGGCCAGCGCCGGGTCCGCCAGGGCCAGGCGCTGCACCGTGCCCTCTTTGGTGCCGTGTCGGGTGTCCTGGAACAGCACCACCTCCTCGGTGCGCCGCTCGTAGATGCCCTTGAAGTCCGAGCCCATGCCGATGGGCCAGTTCATCGGCGTGGCGCGAATGCCGAGCACCCGCTCGATCTCCTCCATCAGGTCGAGCGGGTCCTGCCCGTTGCGGTCGAGCTTGTTGATGAACGTGAAGATGGGGATGCCGCGCATGCGGCACACGGTGAAGAGCTTCTTGGTCTGGGCCTCGACTCCCTTCACGCAGTCGATGAGCATGACGGCTGCGTCAACGGCGGCCAGCGTGCGGTAGGTGTCCTCGGAGAAGTCCTGGTGGCCTGGCGTGTCGAGCAGGTTCAGCTCGTGGCCCGTGTAGGGAAACTGCATGACCGAGGTCGTGACGGAGATGCCGCGCTGCTTCTCGAGCTCCATCCAGTCGGAGGTCGCGTGGCGGGCCGCCTTGGACGCCTTGACCGCGCCGGCCGTGTGGATGGCCCCGCCGTACAGCAGCAGCTTCTCCGTCAGCGTGGTCTTGCCCGCGTCGGGGTGGGAGATGATCGCGAAGGTGCGACGCTTCTCGATCTCGGCTTGCAGGGGGGAGGTCGCGGTGGTCATGGCAGCTCTGGCTCGAGACAGGGGACCCCCACCTTAAGACCCGCAAGGTCAAAAGTCAAACCCCGAGCCAGTTTGAGGGAGGTCAGGCAGGGCGCCCCAGCGCACCGCCGCCTCCTCGCAGTGCGAGGGCACGATGCGGAGGCCGGGGTCGGCGAGGTGCAGCGCGTGCAGGCGCCCGAGCGTCTCCCGGTAGGCGCGGCGGTCCGGGAACAGCCACTGGGCGCGCCGCGCTGGGAGCACGTTGCGCCGGACGGCCTCGCTGGCCCAGCAGGCATCCCCGGCCATCAGCCAGTCGCCGTCGGCCGCGGCCACGAGGACACCCACGTGGCCCCACGCGTGGCCCGGCAGGTCGACCAGCACCACGGTGCCGTCTCCGAACAGGTCCCGGCCCTCGGCCAGCCCGCCCCGGCGCAGGGGGCTCGACGCCAGCGACTCGACGGGCAGGACACGATCGGCGAAGTCACGTGGCAGCAACTCGGCCAGGTAGGCGTGCAGGACCTGTCGGATGCGGCCGAGGCGCTGGAGCCGGTCGTAGGCGCTGCGCACGTAGACGAAGCGCGCCCGAGGAAAGTCCTGCGTGCCGGCCACGTGGTCGCCGTGCAGGTGGGAGAGGATCACCCAGCGCACGTCGGCCGGGTCGTGGCCCCGCGCCCGCAGCTGCGTCGCCACCGCCTGCTCGGGCGAGAAGGTCACGGGCGTGACCTTGCCGTAGCACCACCCCACGCCGCGGCGCGTGGCCTCGCCGAAGCGCTCGGTGTAGCCCGTGTCGAACAGCACGAGGCCGTGCCGTGGGTGCTCGATCAGCCCCACGAGCGCGGGGAACCGGCAAGGATGACGCGGCGCCCCCGGCAGCACGAGGTGGCCGGGGACCGTGCAGTGGCCGGCGGCCAGCAGGCTGAAGCGCACCTCAGCCACGGGGCGCCCCGCCCCCCTCGGCCTCCCACCAGGCCGCGAAGCGCTCGAGGCCCTCGGCCACCGAGACCCGTGGGGCGTAGCCGAGGTCCCGCCGGGCGGCCGTCAGGTCGAGCGTCTGCGACCGGGCCAGCACGCCCACGGTGTAGCGAGTCAAGATGGGCTCGTGACCGCCTGTGGCGTGGGCGACGGCCTCCATCCCGGCGGCCAGCGCCCACGCCACGGCGTAAGGCACGGGGCGTCCGTTCAGGGGCATCCCGAGGCGGCCGAACAGCCTCTCGAGGAGGGCCACCAGCGGCATCGGCTCGCCGTTGGTGATGTTGTAGTGCCGCCCGACCACCGCCGGCCCGGCCTCGGCGGCGGCCAGCAGGGCCTCGACGACGTTCTCCACGTACGTCACGTCCGTCAGGGCCAGGCCGCCGTCGATGAGGGGCAGGAAGCCACGGGCGTTGGCGCGCACGAGCCGCGGCAGCAGCGTGGTGTCGCCCGGGCCGAACAGCGCCCGGGGCCGGAGCGTCACCACCGGCGCCCCCCGGGCCGCGGCGGCGTCTACCAGGGCCTCGGCCTGGCGCTTCGTCTCGGCGTAGGTGTTGATCCCCCGTGGGGGCAGCGGCTCGTCCTCGCGGATGCCGAGCCGGTGGCGCCCATCGAAGTACAGGCTCGGCGTCGAGACGTGCACGAGGCGGACAGCCCCCACCCGCTCGCAGGCCGCGAGCACGTGGCGGGTGCCCGTGACGTTGGCGGCGATGAAGTCCGCCGTGCGCCCCCACGGCGCGGAGAGGGCGCCGCTGTGGAAGACGTGGGTGGCCCCACGGGCGGCCGCCAGGACGGCCCCCTCGTCGGCCAGATCGCCGCGGTGAAAGCGCAGCCCGGCCGCGGCCAGCCGGGCCCCGACGGCCTCGTTGCGCCCGAAGGCGACCACCTCCCAGCCGTCGGCGTGCAGCCTGCGGGCCAGCGCCTGGCCGAGGAAGCCTGTGGCCCCCGTGACCAGGGCCTTGCGTGTCATGCTCAATGGCTCGCCGCTCCACGTGGGGTCGGTGCCAGGGCCGGCCCCGCAGGGACCACGGCGCCCGGGGGCCGGGCCTGACCACAGGCGTTGTGACGCAGGCCCTGGCGGTGGAGTAGAATGCCGGTATCATACCCCAGCCCGTCCTCGGCTCCCCTGGAAGCAGCGCCATGCCTCTCCGCCCTGTCCGAATCCGCGCCGTGGGCCGCTACCTGCCGGCCACCGTGGTCACCGCCGAGGCCCTCGACGCCCGCATGGGCCTGCCCCCGGGCACGGTGGCGGCCGAGAGCGGGGTGCTCGAGCGGCGCTACGCGGGCGACGAGCTGGCCTCCAGCATGGGGGCCAAGGCTGCCCGGCAGGCCCTCACGGCGGCAGGGCTCGCGCTGGACGACGTGGATCTGATCCTCGGCGCGTGCGGCACCCCGGAGCAGGCGATCCCCTGCAACGCTGCCCTGATCCAGCGGGCCCTGGGGGCCGAGCGCTCGGGCATCCCGGCCTTCGACGTGAACGCCACCTGCCTGAGCTTCCTGGTGGCGCTGGACGTCGCGAGCTGCCTGATTGCGACCGGGCGCTTCCGGCGGGTGCTGGTGGTCTCGTCGGACGTCGCCTCGGTGGGGCTGGACTGGCAGGCGCGCGAGAGCGCGATGATCCTTGGAGACGGAGCCGCTGCGGCCCTCCTCGAGGCCAGCCCGGCGGGGGAGCCGGCGGGCTTCCTGGCGAGCGGGATGCAGACCTTCAGCGAGGGCGCCGACCTCACCCGCATTCGGGGCGGGGGCTCCCGGCACCACCCCCGCGAGCACCAGGGGGATCTTGCAAGCTACGCCGAGGGCTACTGCCTGTTCGAGATGGACGGCCGGGCCGTCTTCAAGCGCAGCGCCGCGGTGCTGCCGGGGTTCGTGGCCGCGGTGCTGCGCGAGGCCGGCCTGTCGCTCGACGACGTGTCCCTGGTGATCCCGCACCAGGCCAGCCCCGGCGCCCTGGAGTTGATGCGCCGTCGGCTCGGGCTGCCGCCGGAGAGGTGGGTCACGATTGCCCACGACCACGGCAACACGGTGGCGGCCTCCCTCCCGCTGGCGCTCGAGGCTGCCATCCGCGAGGGCCGGCTGCGTCGCGGCGACACGGCCATGCTGCTCGGCACATCAGCCGGCTTCTCCGTCGGAGCGCTGGTGTTTCGCTACTGAGGCGGGGTGGGTGGGTACGAAGGTGAGTGCCCCCTGATCCGGAGCCCCTGATGGCCGCCGCCGCGCAAGTTGACCCCTTGAAGCCTGGAGACCCGCCCCCCTTCTGGGACGGGCCCTGGCACCCCCAGGGCCTGGCGGAGGGGGCCGTGGTGGTGCGCCCGCGGATGGCCGGCCACGCGACCGTGATCGCGGAGGTCCCCTCACCCGCTGCGGTCCAGGGGGAGGCGACCCGGGCCGTGCCAGCGCCAGAGGCTCCCTCCCCTGCGGCCGAGCCCTCGGCCCTCGCGCCACCCGAGGCCGCCGCCCCGGCGCCTGCGCCCGCACCGACAGGGTCCCCCCGGGAGGGGGGGGCCACCGACCCAGCCCCCCCCCCGAAGCCCCCCACCTCGCAGCCTCGCTCCCTGGTGCTCACCCTGCTCGCGCAGGGCCCGGCCGAGACCACCCCGACGCTCCCGGCGGCCGTCGATGTGATGCGGGCGGACGCCTTGCGGGCCAGGGCCCGGGAGTTGCAGGCGCAGGGCCAGCACGGCCACGCCCTCGCCGCCCTGGCCGAGGCCCTGAAGGCAAACGCCGCGGACGCCGCGAGCTATGCCCAGATCGGGCATGTGCTGATGGCCGCCCGGGCGCCGGAGGACGCGGCCCACCACTTCTTGCTGGCATACATGCTGGCGCCCAAGGAGCCGCAGATCGGCCGCCTGACCATCCACGCCTCGTGGGCCCTGGGGTACGTGGGCTGGGCCTTTCAGGTTGCTCAGGCGGTCTACAAGCTGCAGCCCTCGCAGGAGTGGGTCGAGATGGGGCGGGCTGCGATGGCCTGGCTCAAGAGCAGCCGCCCACCGGGCCACACCCTGTTTTGCACGGCCTGCCGCACGATGGCGATCCGGCCAGAGCACGGCCCGTGTCCACGCTGTGGCGGCGCCACGATGGGGGCGCCCGCGAACGATGCGGGGTTCATCGGGCTGCGCCTGATGCAGCAGACGCCCCCCACCGGCCGGCTCTTCGTGGGCGCTGCGTGCGCGAGCTGCTTCGAGGAGACCGTCGTGCTGGTGAAGCCGGGCGGCACGCGCTGTCCCTACTGCCGGGAGACGCTGCTGGCGCCCGTCCCGGCCTGACGCCGCCGACCTGACGGACGCCTTGGTGCCTCCTGGCCAGGCCCGGGGGAGGACGCACGGGCTACGCTCACGTCGGCCCCTGTCGTGCGGGGCCCGAAGGAGGTGCCCGTGAACCGAGTCGAGCTCGACCCTGGCGCGCAGCAGTGGCGCGAGAACCGCTTCGTGACGGTGCTGCGAGTGGCGGCACGGCAGAAGACCCGGGCGCGGGAGCTCGTGCGGCCCTCGCTCGCGGCCGAGTTCTTCAGGGAGAACCCGATGCCCTGGCTGCTGGACGCCGAGCCCATCGAGCCGCCGCCCGAGCGGCCCTGAGGGGCCTGGTTGGACCCCTGGCCCGGCGCATGGTAGAACGAGAGCCCGGGCCTGGGGCCCGGCAGACCGCCACGTGCACGTGCAGGAGGCCGCATGACCATCAACACCGAGAAGCGCACCGTCGACTGGGTCACGGAGCTGCTGGGCAAGGACGGCGAGAGCCTGCTGTCGCACAAGTCCACCGGCATCCCGAGCTCGATGCTCCACCTGCCGGGCCCTGACTTCGTCGACCGCATCTTCCTGCACTCCGATCGGCCCCAGCCCGTCGTGAACAACCTGCAGCGCCTCTTCAACACGGGTCGCCTCGCAGGCACGGGCTACCTCTCGATCTTTCCGGTCGACCAGGGCATCGAGCATTCGGCCGGCGCCTCGTTCGCCAAGAACCCCATCTACTTCGACCCCGAGAACATCATCCGCCTGGCCGTCGAGGGGGGGTGCAACGGCGTCGCGTCGACCTTCGGCGTGCTCTCGTCGCTGGCGCGCAAGTACGCGCACAAGATCCCCTTCGTCGTGAAGCTCAACCACAACGAGTTCCTGTCCTACCCGAACAGCTACGACCAGGTGATGTTCGGCACCGTGGAGGATGCGTACCAGATGGGCGCGGCTGCGGTTGGGGCCACGGTCTACTTCGGGTCGGAGGAGTCCCGCCGGCAGATCGTCGAGGTGGCTGAGGCCTTCGCCCGCGCCCATGAGCTGGGCATGGCGACCATCCTGTGGTGCTACACCCGGAACAATGCCTTCAAGAAGGACGGGATCGACTACCACACGGCGATGGACCTGAGCTCGCAGGCCTGCCACCTCGGCTCGACCATCAAGGCCGACATCATCAAGCAGAAGCTGCCCGAGGTCCACGCCTCCGGTTACGACGCCATCAACTTCGGCAAGACCGACAAGCGCGTCTACACCGAGCTCTCGACCGCCAACCCGATCGACATGACGCGCTACCAGGTGGCGAACTGCTACATGGGCCGCGCCGGCCTGATCAACTCGGGTGGGGCTTCTTCCGGCGACACGGACCTGGCGGAGGCCGTGCGCACCGCGATCATCAACAAGCGCGCCGGCGGCATGGGCCTGATTCTGGGGCGCCGCGCCTTCCAGAAGCCGTTCGAGGACGGCGTCCAGCTGCTGCAGGCGGTGCAGGACGTGTACCTCAGCCCCGAGATCACGATCGCCTGAGCTGGCGTCCACGCGGTGCCGGGGGCTTCCTCATGACAGGGGGCCCCCGCGTCGTTACGGAGGTGCGGTGCCAGGGTTCATGGCAAGCGGAGGGGTGCACGAGCAGCCCTGTCAGGAGCACTCGATGTCCGTCGCACCTCACGAAGAGCTGACCCGCTGGAACCTGACGCCGTACTTCGATGGTCCTGACGATGCGCGGGTCGAGGCCGAGCTGGCGGCCGTGCGGGAGGAGGCGCAAGACTTTCGTGAGACCTACCAGGGCCAGATCGCGACCCTGCGGCCGGACCAGCTGCGCGAGGCGCTCGAGCGCTACGACGCCCTCGGCGGGCGCCTCAGCGATCTGGCCGACTTCGGGTTCCTGACGTACTGCCTCGACACCCGGGACGAGCGCGCCCAGGCCCTCAACACCCGGCTGGGCGGGGAGACCTCCGTCATCCGCCTGGACGCGGCGTTTCTGCACCACGAGTTGCAGCACCTGCCGGAGGACGCCTTCCGCGCCCTGTGCGACGCGGAGGCCCTGAGCCCCTGGCGCGAGACCCTCTCCCGGCTGCGGCGGCAGGCGCCGCACTCGCTGGACGACGCCGTGGCGCGGGCCATCACCCGCAAGGATCAGAGCGGCATCAAGGCGTGGCGGCAGCTCTACACCACGCTGACGTCCTCGCGCATCATCCGCATGCCGAGCCCCCAGGGGGCCTACACCGTGAGCGTGGCCGAGGCCAACCGCCTGATGACGAGCCCTGACCGGGCGACGCGTCGGGCCGCCACCGAGGCCTCGATCCTGTCGATCGTCGATCGCACGGACGTCATCACGGCCGTCTTCAACGCCGTGCTCGAGGACGCGCGCGTCAACGCGGAGCTGCGCGGCTTTGCGCTGCCCTACGGCGAGACCCTCATCGACGAGGACCTGGACGCCGCCGCGCTCGAGGCGATGCTCTCTGCCGTCGAGTCGCGCTACGACCTCGTGCACCGCTACCTGGCCCTGAAGGCCCGCGCCCTCGGCATCGAGGACTTCGCCGCCTGGGACATCAACGCGCCGATGGCGGAGGAGCCCCCCCAGTACAGCTTCGCCGAGGCCCGCCGCATCGTCCACGACGCCTACACGGCCTTCCACCCCCGCGTGGGCCAGCTGATCGACCGCTTCTTCACGGACGGCTACATCGATGCGGCCCCCGCCCCCAACAAGTGGGCCGGGGCCTTCTGCTCGTGGTCGACGCCCGGGCGTCATCCCTACCTGCTCATCAGCTACACCAACCGCATCCGGGACCTGCTGACGCTGGCGCATGAGCTCGGCCACGGCGTGCACTACGCCATGACGGGGGCCTTCGACCGCTACATGAACCTGCGCATCAGCATGTTCTCCGAGACCCCCTCCACGTTCGGTGAGCTGCTGGCCTTCGAGCGGCTCGTGGACGAGGCCCCCTCGGCTGACGTGCGCCGCACCCTGCTGGGGGCCTGGCTCGACACCACGGTGGGCACGCTCTTCCTGCAGGTCGCCCTGACGCGCTGGGAGCAGCAGATCCACGCCCGCCGCGCCGAGGGCCCCCTCACGGCCGAGACCTTCCGCACGCTCTGGATGCAGGAGCGCCGGCGCCTGTTCGGGCCGGAGGTCGAGATGCCCGAGTGGGTCTCGCAGGGCTGGCTGGTCCACCAGCACGCGGTGAACATGCCCTTCTACTCGATGTCTTACCCCTTCGGCCTGATGATGGTCTACGGCCTGCGGCAGCGGTACCGCGAGGAGGGCGACCAGTTCGCCGAGGCCTTCGTGAGCCAGCTGCTTGAGGGCGGCCTGTCTCCGGCCGTCGCCACACTGCTCAAGCGCATCGACGTGGACGTTCACGACGTGGGCTTCTGGCGCAAGGGCCTCGACGCCGTCGAGGCGTTGATCGACGAGTTCGAGGCGACGCTGGACCAGGCCCCGGCGGCCTGAACGCTCAGCATCCCTCGGCGCTCTCACGCTCGTGCTGAGGGCCAGGTGGAAGACCTCCGTGGTCGGCATCGTGACCTACCAAGCGTGAGTTCCAGTTCCCACAACGCTCAATGGGCGATGTAACTTTAGATGCGACCACGCCCACCATCCCGCACCTATGGATCCGTGGCGGTGCCCAAGCGAATGTGTTCGGTGGCTACCGGGTGATCAAGGCCCGCGTCGCAGGCATCAAGGACCCGGCAGGAAATGCGATCGGGTGGACGGATGCGGACA
>JAYKHL010000165.1:0-14097 GCA_035284865.1 Candidatus Sericytochromatia bacterium
ACCACTACCGGCACGGTGGCGGCAGGGGATGACACCAGGTTCGTCCCGGCTGGCGGCGCTGCTGGCCAAGTATTCACGAAGAGTAGTGGCACTGACTACGATGCCGCCTGGGCTACACCAACTGTCAACGATGTGTTCATCATTGCGTGTAGTGATGAAACATCAAATCTGACAGCCGGCACTGATAAAGCACGCTTCACGATGCCCTATGCCGGGACACTGACTGCGGTGAAGGCTGATGTGAACACCGCCCCCACGGGCCGCGCTGGTGGCGGGCGTCGGAACCCCCGGGGCCGGCGTGCCGGGCCCGACCGGGGCGGGTAGCGATGGCTGGGGGAGCGCAGGGGGAGGTTGCAGGGCCTTCCGCAAGGCCTGCCGCGCGGGCTCGTCGATGAAGGGGTGGACGGCGGGCAGGCCGTTGGCGAGCCTGTAGCTCGCCACCAGCCCCTGGGCACGCTTGAACGTCAAGACGGCGTCACTGGTGGCCTGGTCCCAGGTGCCAGAAGGCGCGACGCGGTACCCGAGGCGCTGCAAGACCTGTTGCAGCTGCGCGATGGCAGCCGGCTCGATCGACCCCGGCCCCAGCGCCCGCGTGGCCTCAAGGGCCTGGGCCTCTCGCAGGAAGGCCTCGAGGTTGTCGCGGGTGGGCAGGATGCCTTGTTGCTGGGCCAGCGCCAGGTCCTGGGTCGAGAGCCCGTTGACGGTCGGCGGGCCCCCCGGAGGCAGGGCTCCGGGCGACGGGTAAGCCGGCTGCGGCAGGGCCGCAGGGGCCGTGGCCTGGGTTGCCCTGAAGAGCCGCTTGAGGAGGTTGAGGAACCCTTCGATCACGCGCCCGATGGCACCGATCACCCCGTCCACCACATTCGCCACCTTGTTCTGGGGAACCGCGGGCTGCGGGGCTGCGCTGTAAACGGCGTACCCGGGGACCGCCGGCGAGGGCGGTGGGGCGCTGCCCCCCAGCGGGGCGCGAGGTGCAGCCGGGGCGGGGCTGAACGACGAGATGGGCAGGGTCATCGCAGGCACCTTTGGGGGGCAGGGGGGCTGCCTCGTTATCGCCCGGGCCGTGCTGCAGTCGGTAAAGACGCCAGTAAGGTTCGCTGGTGTCGACGTTAAGGTCAGCCGCCCTTCACGAGGTCACCACCCGCATCTCGCTGCGTCCTCCGCCCACCGGTGTGATCCGGACCTGGACGCCCAGGCGCTCGCCGAGGCCTGGGACGTGGGAGATCAGCCCGACCTGCCGGCCGGAGGCCTGCAGGGCATCCAGGGTGGCAATGGCGTCCTCGAGGGTCTGGGGATCCAGCGTGCCAAACCCCTCGTCGATGAACAGGGAGCGGATAAGCCGCTGGTTCGAGGCAAACGACGAGAGCGCCAGCGCCAGCGCCAGCGACACGAGGAACGTCTCCCCGCCCGAGAGGCTCTGGGTGCTGCGGACCTCGTGGGCCATGTCGCGATCGACGACCTGCAGCTCGAGCGCGTCCTCTCCGCGCGCGCGCTCGAGCCGGTACCGCGGACGCAGCTCCTGGAGGTGGGTGTTGGCCAGCTCGAGCAGGGCATCCAGCGTCAGGCTCTGCGCGTAGGTGCGGAACTTCCTGCCGTCCGCGGAGCCGATGAGCTCCCGGAGGCGCTCCCAGACCAGGGCCTCCGATCGCAGGGCCTCGAGGGCCGCCACCTCGGTGCTCAGGGTGGCCCTGGCGCGGCGGTCTTCTTCGTGTCTGTAACGCGCCTGCCCCAGCTCATCCTGGGCCACCTGAAGGGCCTGTCGGGCGTCGGCCAGGGCCGCCTCGGTGGCCGCCGCGTCCCGGGGCGGGGCGCCGGAGGCCAGGTGCTTGCGGGTCCGAGCCTCGCAGGCGGCCTGGGCGGCCTGGGCCCGGGTGACGCGGTCCCGCAGAGCTCCGAGGGCTGCCTCCTCTGCCGCGAGCCAGGCTGCGGGCTTCTCGAGCCGCTGCAGGGCTTCAGCCAGCGTCAGGCCTGCCTCGGCCAGCCGCCCGTCGCGCACCTGCTCGGCGGCAGCCAGCCGCTCCGAGAGCCGCGTCACGGCCTCCTGGAGCTCGCGCAGCCTCGCCTCCCTGACGGCACGGGCCTCTCCCGCCAGGCGGAGAGACTCGCTGGCGGCAGCGCTCAGGGCCTCCGCGGCCCGCGCGGCGCCGGCCAGCTCATCCTCCACCTCCTGGGCGGCACGCCCCTCCAGCAGGCGCCGGCGCTCTGCTGCCAGAGCGGCGGCCAGGGCGGCCTGGGTGGCCTCAACCGCCTCGGCCTCCGTGGCGGCGGTGCGAGCTGCCGTGGTGGCCTGCCGGTGGCCCTCCAACGCGCGCTCTGCGGCCTGTCGGGCCTGGTCAGCCTCCCGCGCGGCTGCCTCGTTGGCTTCCCAGGCCCTGGCGCGCGCGAGGCACCCTGCCGCGAAGGCGCTCGGCGCCGCCAGGGCCTCCGAGGGCCAGCCGGGCTCGTCCCCCAGGGCCGCGCCCAGACGCTCGAGCAGCGTCTGGCGGGCGGCCTGCTGGCTGGCCTCCTCGGCCTGGGCCAGCTGCCGCGTGGAGGCGGCCTCCTGGGCCGTCGAGCGGGCTTGCGTCAGCGTCCCGGCCGCGTCCTCGCGCGCGGCGCGGGCCTCGTCCCGCGCGGCGACGGCCGCTTGCAGGGCTCGGCGGGCCGTGGTGGCTGCCCCCTCGCAGGCCGCCTGGGCCTCGAGTGCCGTCGCGAGCGCCCGGCGGGTTGAGGCCAGGGCCTCCGGGGCGTCCAGCTCGGGGAAGGGGGGGAGGGCCAGCCGCGGGGTGGCACCCCTCAGGGCGGTGTAACGCGCCTCGGTGGCCGCGAGGCGCTGCTGACAGGCCGCTGCGGTGCGCTGGGCCACGTCCTCGCGCTGGCGCGCGGCCTGAAGGCCCTGGGTGGCCGTGGCCTCGTCGCGCTCGAGGGCCGTCGCCAGCGCCTCCAGCTCGCGGGCGCGGGCCGAAACCGTGGCGATCGCCTCGTCCACGGCCGGGGCCTGGGTGACCCAGGGGTGCTCTTCGGCGCCGCACAGCGGACACGGCGCGCCATCCACCAGCTCGGCCCGGCGGGCCTCCAGCCCCTTCGCCGCCTCCAACCCCTGCAGGGTGAGCGCGGCCTCTTCCCGTCGCGCCCTCAGGGTGGGCCGCTCGGCAGCCAGCCGGGCGAGCGTGCCCTCGGCGGCCTCGCCGACGGCCTGCGCTTCTGCCTGCTCGGCCCCAGCCGCCAGCAGCGCCTCCCGTTCACGGCGGGCCTCCGCCGCCAGGGCCTCTGCCGCCTGCAGGTTGGCCTGCGCGCCCTGGAGCTGGCGGCCGTGCTCGAGCAGGGCTGCCTCGTCGTGCTGGCCGGCGGCGGCCTGGGCTGCCAGCAGCGTGGCCTCGGCCGCCGTGAGGGCCTCCTCGGTGGCTGCTGCGGGCGGGGACGCCTCGGCGAGCTGCGTCGCTGCGGCGGCCTCCGCGGCCTCGGCAGCCTGGCGCCGGGCAACGGCCTCCGTCAGCGCCAACGACCGGGCCTCCAGCTCGTCGAGCTGCGGGGCAATCAGGGGCCAGCCCCTGGCCAGCGCCTCGTCGCGGGGGTGCTCCTCCCGGTGCTGCCGAGCCCGGGCCAGCGCTGCCAGGGCCTCGACGTGGGCCTGCTCGCTGGCAGCCAGGCGCTCGGACGCCTCGTCTCGCTCGCGCTGACGGGCCTCCCGCTGGGTGGCCACGGCGGCGAGGGTCCGGGTGGCCTCGGCGAGCCGGCCATCGAGGTCTCGGGCCTGAGCGAGCAGCGGGCTGGCCTCCTGATGGGCCGAGCGAGCCGCGTCCAGGCCTTGCTTGGCCTCACCCACGGCTTGCTCGGCCTCCAGCAGGCGCTTGCGAGCCTCCTCGGCCTCCGTCTCTGCCTGGGCCTGATCGGTGGCTGCCTGGCCGAGGTCGCTCACGAGGCGCCCGACCTCCTCCACGACCCCCCGGAGGGGCTGGGCGTCGCGCACGGCTTGGAGGGCGGTGGCCCGGGGGAGGGCTTGCTCCCACACCGCCCCGGCGTTCAAGCGCTCTGCCTCGGCGGCCGCCTCCTCTGCCCCGAGCGTGGTGGCCTGCGCATGCCAGTCGCGCTCCCGCCCCAGGGCCTCCACGGCGCGGCAGGCCTCCTCGCAGGCGGCTTCGAGGTCTGGCAAGCGAGCCTCGAGCTCCGCCCGTCCGGCCTCGTCGAGCACCTGGACCATCCCGAGGCGCGCTTCCTGAGCCTTGATGGCCTGGTCGTGTTGCGCCGCCCGCTGGTGGGCGGCCTTCGACAGCTCGGCATAGATGGTCGTCCCCGTGACCTTCTCCAGCAGCTCGGCCCGCTCGTCGGGTCGGGCGCGCAGGAAGGCGGCAAATTCTCCCTGGGCGAGCAGTGCCGCCCGCGTGAACTGCTCGAACGTGAGGCCCAGCCGCTCGGGCACGAGCTCTCGCAGAGCGGCGGGCCTGTCTGCCAGGACCTTGCCCGTCTCGAGGTCCACGAGGCTGCGGTCCTGCTGCTGCAGCTTGCCATCCGCCCGTGACCTGGCACGCCGCACGGCCCACCGGGCCCGGCACGGGCGGTCTTGCTGGTCGAGGAAGTCAACCTCCACCCACGCGTGGGTGGCGCCCCGGCGCACGAGGTTGCGCGTGTCGTTGATGGCCAGTCGGTGCTCCTCGGCGTCTCCGCCCACCACGGCGCCGCCGCGGTCCGACAGCCGGGGCGTCCGGCCGAACAGCGCCAGGCAGATGCCATCCAGCAGCGTGCTCTTGCCCGCACCCGTCGGGCCCGTGATGGCGAACAGGCCGGCGTTTGCCAGGGCCCCAGTGGCGAGGTCGAGGTCGAGGCGGGCGAGGCTGGCGAGGTTCTCTCCGCGGACGGCCAGAATCTTCAAGGGGGGTGCCTCCTGTCAGGCCGAGGCTTAGCCTGTGGCCAGGTCGTCGAAGAGGGTGTGGAAGGCCTGCAGGAGCTCGGGCGGCGGCGCCTCGGAGAACCGGGCGCGGTAGAGCCGCTCGAACACCTGGCCGGGCGCCAGCTCGGCGAGCTGGGTGCCGGCAGGAAGCCCCCCGAGGGGCGCCTCGTGGTGGGGCGTCTCGGTGCGGATGGTCAGCAAGCGGTGGGCCTTGCCCTCCAGCGCGGCCTCGACGTCGGCCTTCAGGCGAGGCTCTGGCCCTTCGAGCCGCACCCGCACCTCCAGGTAGGGGCGCAGCTCCTCCCGCGCCACCGTCTCCCGGCCCGGCAGCCGGCGGAGCAGCTGGCACACCTCGGCGGGCGTGGCGGTCCCACGCGCCGGCACACGCGCGAAGGGCACCAGCCGCGGCACGGGCAGGTGCTCCAGCCTGGCTGGGCCCTCCCCGTCCAGCGTCACCACCGTGACCTGATGTAGGTAGTCGAGCTCAGCCATCGACAGGGGAAGCGGGGAGCCCGCGTAACGAACGTGGGATCGCCCCACGGCCTGGGCCTTGTGCAGGTGGCCGAGGGCCACATAGGTCAGGTCCTCCGGGAAGATGTCCACGGGGAGGGCATGTTGGTTGCCGCCGAGGATGCGCCGCTCGCTGAGCTCGGAGAGCTCCGTGCCCACCATGTAACAGTGTCCGGTGGCGATCAGCGCCTGGCCTGCCTCCCGCCGAGCCCGGGCGCCGGCCAGCACGGCGTCGTACACGCTCCGCACCCCGGCGGCCAGATCCGCCGTGGCCGGGTCGCCCACCAGGCGCAGATCGGCAGTTCGCAGGAAAGGCACCGCTGCGACCCAGGCGCGCGTGGTGCCCGTTTGATCGCGCAGGGGCACCAGCAGTCGGTCGAGGTCCAGGGTGTCATCGTCCCGGCGCGGCAGGCCTCCCACCACGTGGATGGCCATCCGGTCGAGCAGCGGCTTCGGGGCATTGAGCCGGTCCGCGGAGTCGTGGTTGCCACCCACCACGACGATCTGGAGGCCTGGCAGGCGCTGCTTGGCGCTCGCCAGAAACCCGTACCAGGCGGCCTGGGCTGCAGCACCTGGGTTGTGCGTCTCGAAGACGTCGCCGGTGAGGAGCAGGGCATCGATGGCCTCGCTCGCCAACGTGTCGAGGAGCCACGCGAGGAAGGCCTCGTGCTCGTGATCGCGGGCCACGCCGTGCAGGGTGTGGCCCAGATGCCAGTCGGAGGTGTGCAGCAGGCGCATGGCGGAGGCTCCTCAGGGGGGCAGAGCACCGTTCAAGTCATGAACGCGAGTGGATGGCGACGTCCCTGGGCGTCAGAACGAGCCAGCCGCCGGGTGAAGACTTGATGGGTGCTCCAGGGGCGTCACATACCCCACGCCCCCCCGGTATCCAACGAGCCAACGACCAGGCAAGGGGGCCGTCCGCCGGTGTCACCACGTGCGGCCCGGGTGCCGGGGCCGCACGCGGGGGTGCGGCGGTCAGCCGCCGAGGCGCTCGATCAGGTGGGCCTTGGTGCGGCCATCGACGTAGGGATGGACGCCGGCCGTGCCGTCCGCCATCACGTAGTCCTGCACGAGCCCCTCGGCCTTCTTGAAGGCCAGCATGGCCTCCACCGTTGCCGCATCGAAGGTGCCCGTCAGCGGCAGGTTGGCGCCGAACTGGTTCAGGACCTGCTGCACCTCGAGCATCGTGTCCCGGTTGTCGTTCAGGCCAGGCCCGACCACTCCCTGTTCCACCTCCAGGGCGGCGGCGGCGGCCAGGAACCGCGACACGTTCTCCCTGGTTGCCAGGATGCCGGCCTCCTGGGCGATCTGGGCCTCCTCCGCCGACAGCTGGCTGGAGGGGGTGGGGGCGGCCGGCGTGGGGGTGGGCGCGGTGGGCGACGGCAGGGGGGCGACCGGGGTCGGTGGGGGTGCCACCGGGACCGGCGGGGGCGCGACCGGGACCGGCGGGGGCGCGACCGAAGCCGGCGGGGGCGCGACCGGGGTCGGCGGGGGGGCCGCGGCCACAGGTGGCGGCGCGGTGGGGGAGGGGCTCGGCGCGTTGGCCCCCGGGTGGCCGGGGGCCCCTGCCAGGACGGCGATCATCTGGGCCCGGGTGCGGGCGTCGACGAAGGGAATCGTGCCAGGCTGACCGTTCGTGAACCGGAAGCCCTCCGTCAGGCCGACGGCAGCCTTCCAGGTCATCAGAGCCTCGGCCGTCGGGGCATCGAACTGGCCCGTGAGGGGCGCGGGGTGGCCCAGCTGTCCCAACACCTGCTGCAGCTCGGTGACGGTTTCGGGGCCTACAAAACCGGGCCCGATCACGTTCGGCTCCGACCTGGCCTGCGCCAGAGTGGCCTTGAAGGCCGCCACGTTGGCCGGGTCCGCGGCGAGGCCAAACTGCGCGGCCAGCGTGGCGTCATCGGCAGGCAGCGTCACTGGTTGCTGGGGGGTGGGAGCACCGAAGAGGCGTTTGAAGAAGCTGACGACGTTGCCCCAGAGGTCCGAGAGCACCTGCGTGATGCTGGCCCGCTGGGCCGCTGGTGGGGCGGCCACCACGACGGGCTGGGGTTGCGACGACGCCGGGGTTGGCTGGCTCGGCGCTGCGTAGGTCACCGGAGCGACGACAGGGGGCAGGCCGACGGGGCGCACGGGGTTGTACATGGGCGGGCTCCGGAACGGGGGGGGGGCTCCAGGCCCTTATCCGGTCGGTCACGGGCAACCCGGTTAAAGAGGCAACAAAATTTCTTGAATTCGCGATTAAAGATCCGCTGGCGGGCGCTCGGTCGGCCGCTTGTCGCTCGTGGGACGGGGGCGCGGCCGGCCGTGAAAGGCGCTCAGCCTGACGTTCTCCTCGATGGCGAGCACGACCCGGGCCACCTCGCTGACAAACAGCAAGGCCAGCCCGCCGCCGATCGCTCCCCCCCCCAGGACCAGCGCGCTGGCGGCCCGCTCCACCTCGGCGCCGTTCTTGGTGGCGTACCAGGCGAGGGCTCCGTGGCCGAGGCCGAAGGCGATCGCCCCGAGCCCGGCCAGCGAGAACGCCCAGCACAGGACCCGCAGGCCCCAGAACCGGATGCGGTCCGGTCGCACGTCGGGAAACTTGTCCGGGTCGAGGGGAGCTGTCACGGCGGGCTTCCGAGCGGTGAGGGGTGTCGCTGGGGCAGGGTCAGGCGCGCACGTCGGTGGTCGGCGCCTGGGCGGGCCACTCGTCCTCCACCACGGCCGCGAACACGACCGTGAAGTAGGCCACCGTGAGGATGTGGCAGGCCACCCCTGCCAGGACGAGCACGGGGTGCAGGGTGGCCGTGAGTAGCTGGGCGCCCAGCATCGCCCCCAGGTAGAGCGCCCCGAGCGACAGCACCTGCCCGACCCGTCGCACGGCCAGGCCCATGCTGCCGGCCCAGGCCTTCAGCCATCCGAGGCCCTGCAGCACCACCAGCGGCTGCCAGAACAGCAGCAGGGCGTGCACCAGGGTGACCGTGGCGACCCAGGCCGCGAGCAGGTTCATCCAGCCCACCACGGCCGCCGGGATGCGGCCAGGCTCCAGGGCCGCTTGCTGGGCCTCTGGCGGCAGCTTCATCAAGGCCGTGACCCAGGCCACGAGAGGCTCCACGCCGTAGCTGCGCGAGCCCTGGGCATAGGCCAGGCCCGCGAGGGCCAGGATCACGGCCCAGAAGCAGACCGTCCCGATCAGGATCGTGCCCCAGCGGGCGTTCACGCCGTCCACGAAGTCCTGCAGCCCGGGCTCGCCGCCCCGCAGCGCCCGCCCGATCATGGCGAGCCACCCCGCGCCCACCAGGACCGCCCCCAGCACGGCGCACAGGGCGGCCCCGGCCTGGGCGGGGGTGCCGGCCCGCGCGGCCAGCGGAAAGAGGGCGTCCTGCAGCAGAACGGCCAGCAGGGCCGGCGGCCAGAGCAGGGGCTGGCGGGCGAGGGCCAGCCGGGCGGTGTCGAGGAGCTCGGAGGTGGTGCGCATCGGCCCTCCAAGATACCACCCGACGCCGCGGGACGCTCGCTGGATCCCAGGCGCCTGGCTTGGTATCCTGGCGGACGCGCCGTCCGGAGGTTCGTGCCGTGCTCAAGCCCTACTTCGTAGACCTGATCCTGCTCGCCGTCTTGCTCGGGCTGGCAGGCAAGGGCTACGTCACGGGGTTCATCCGGAGCGTGGTCACGGCCCTGGCGGCAGCGGGGGCCTACGTGCTGGCGTTCGCGATGCCGACCATCGCCGGCGTCGCCATCCACTACTTGCTCCCGGCCAGCTCCCCCAACTACATGACGGTCAACCACCTGTGCGCCTTCGCCCTCTTCTTTGCGGGCCTGCAGGGCGTCGGCTTCCTGCTGACGGGGCTTTTCGAGAACATCGGCCTGGGCTCCCTCGACAAGATCGTGGGGCTGGTGCTGGGCCTCGCCACGGGGGTCTTCGTGGGGCTGCAACCCGCTATCGCCCTGAAGTC
The DNA here is from genome assembly GCA_035284865.1 of Candidatus Sericytochromatia bacterium. GTDB lineage: Bacteria > Cyanobacteriota > Sericytochromatia > S15B-MN24 > JAQBPE01 > JAYKHL01. Next base: position 9,313 of record JAYKHL010000165.1, read on the forward strand.
GTACGCCGGGCCGGCGAGGCTTCCGGAAAACCAGCGGTACTTCCAGCAGACGGTGCTGATGAAGGCCTACGTGCCGCTGACGCGCACCCTCGTGCGGGCGCCTCGGCGCGGCAAGGGACGTCGCGCCGGGTTGTGACATAACTCGCTGACGCGTCCCCCCACATTGCCTAAGATGCGCGCAGCGACTCCTCCACGGCGGGTGGAGGCTGGCCTGAGGGGCCCGCATCCCGCCAGCAACGGTCGCGGAAAGGGCTCGGCCAGCTATGGAAATCGGCGCGATCACGGTCGAACGCAGCACGGAGCACGGGCACTGCGGCACGCTCGCCTTCCAGGAAGGCTCGCGGGCGGGTTTCGTCCTCTTCGTGGCCTCCTTCCAGCCCGGCCACCGGATGCAGATCGAGTTCGTCCCTGGCCTGGCCGCCCACCAGGCGGACATCGCGGCGCACCACGACGCCATGAGCGACGCCGTGGCGCGCCGGCTCTTCGAGACCGTCAGCCGCAAGTCGCTGTTCGCGCGCCGGCCTCAGCCCGGCCTGTACCTGCCTCCGATGGGCCCCAGCCCCGAGGGCTGGTACGAGCGCTGAGCGCCTCCCCGCGTCGCCCTGATCACCTGGCCCTCCCTCTCGGGGAGGGCCAGCTTGCCTTGAGCCTCCCCCAAGGCCGTGACGTCACGCCGATCCTGGCCGCCTCCGGGTGGCCTGCTTCACGTGATTTTCGCTATACTTTAATCTGGTCATAAGCAAGTGCGCGTGGGGCTTCCCCGATAACCCTCCCGTGGCTTTTAACAGCGCGTTAAATATTTTCCGAGCAGAGAGGGTGACCGCGATGCCCCAGACGACCTCCATCCGCCGCCTTGCCAGCCTGGCCCTGGTGGCCGGCCTGCTGGCGGGGTGTGGCCGGTACCAGGACGTCCCGGCGCTGCCCGCGTACGGGGGAGATGGCTTGCTCTCGCCCGTCAACGGCCCCTACAGCCGCCTGGCGACCGGCACGGTGACGGGCCGGGTGATCGATGAGCGGACGCAGATGGGCATCCCCGACGTCTTCGTCGAGGTCCAGAACGTTCAGCCCGCCGTCACGGCCCGCACCGACTCCTCCGGGAACTTCGTGCTGCAGCAGGTGCCACAGGGCAAGCAGATCGTCGTCGTCAACCGGCCGGACTACGTCTTCCTGGCCACGCAGGGCTCCATCATCGCCGATGTGATGCCGAACACCACGGTCTCGCTGCCCCAGATCTTCCTGAGCCCGGCGATCGCTGCCGCCTCGAACGCCTTTCTCACCGCCATCGGCGGGCTGGTCGAGCCCTACGGGCTGGCCATCGACAACAACCGGGGCGCCCTCTACGCCCTCGACCGCATCGGCTACGGCACCGTGCTGGACCGTCGCTGTGAGGTCAAGAAGTACAACACGTCGGGGGGCTTCGTGACGCGCTTTGGCGGTCAGAAGTTCAACATCAGCTCGGGCAACCAGAATGGCCGGGCCTTCGACCTGTTCAACCACCTGTCGTGGTCGTATGGCCTCGACGTCGACGCGGGCGGCAACGTGTTCGTGGCTGAGACCAACCGGGACCGCGTCGTGAAGTTCAGCGCCGAGGGGGACTACATCACCAAGTTCAGCGCCGGCATCCGGAACAACTTCGACGTGGCGGTGCTCAACTCCGGTCAGGTGGCCGTCAGCTCCTCGGGCACCAGCAAGATCGCGCTCTTCGACGTCAACCTCTCAGCCTCGTCGCGCGACTTCGCCGGCACCGCCGGCAACGCGTCGATCAACGGCGGCCTCCGCGGCATCGCCGTCGACAATGCCAACTTCATCTATATCCTCGACAACTCGGGCGGACCCGGAGCCGCCGTGAAGAAGTACGACGCCCGCAGCAGCAGCCCCGTGTTGCAGTTCGGGTCCAACGCGGGTGCGGGCCCGAGCCAGCTCCGGGGCGCCACGGACCTGGCCATCGACAACCGCAACGGCGACATCTACGTCGTCGACTCGGGCAATAACCGGGTGCAGCGGTTCGATCGCGACGGGCGCTTCGTCTCGGAGTTCGGCTCCGCGGGGCGGGGCAACGGTCAGTTCGACCGCCCCTACGGCATCGCCATCGACAAGGACGGCTACATCTTCGTCTCCGACACGGGCAACAAGCGCATCCAGAAGTTTGCCCCGGGCCGGATCTTCAACCAGCCGAACTCGCTGAACAACGTCTTCTACCCCACGAAGTGAGCCCGGCGATCCAGCCCCCAAGGCCCCTCCCGCCGGCTCGACCGTGGGGGGGCCTTGGGGGCCTGTGCGCTGCGCTCAGGTGGGGGCACGGGCAGGCTTGACGCCTCCGCCCCGGTGCCTCAGAATCGCCCCCGGCAGCGCCTGTGGCGCAAGGGCGACGGGCTGCCTGCTACCAGCGTGGCGCCGGCGGCCGCTGCGCGACCCGGGTCTTGACGCCGCCCGTGCCCGCCTGGAGGTGCCGAACATGGCCAGGAACGTCCGCTGCGGCCTCGTGCAGGCGGCCTGCGACATCGCGAGCGATCGTCCCCTGGACGTCATCAAGCAGCACATGGTGGCGAAGCACGAACGCTTCGTGGCCAAGGCCGCCACGCGGGGCGTGCAGATCCTCTGCTTTCAGGAGATCTTCCACGGGCCGTACTTCTGTGCCGAGCAGGACACCCGCTGGTACGGCTCGGCGGAGCGGGCCGACGGCCCCACGGTGACGCGCTTCCAGGACCTTGCCAGGGCCCACGGCATGGTGATCGTGGTGCCCTACTACGAAGAGGTCGGCACGGGCACCTACTACAACACGGCGGCCGTCATCGACGCGGATGGCACCGTGCTGGGGCAGTACCGCAAGCAGCACATCCCCCACACGCCCCCCGGCTTCTGGGAGAAGTTCTACTTCAAGCCTGGCAACCTGGGGTACCCGGTGTTCAAGACCCGTTTTGCCGACGTCGGGGTGTACCTCTGCTACGATCGACACTTCCCGGAGGGCGCTCGTCTGCTGGGGCTCAACGGGGCCGAGGTGGTCTTCAACCCCTCGGCCACCGTGGCCGGGCTCTCGGAGTACCTCTGGAAGCTCGAGCAACCGGCGCACGCCGTCGCGAACGGTTACTTCGTGGGGGCCATCAACCGGGTGGGCACCGAGGCCCCCTGGAACATCGGCGAGTTCTACGGCCAGAGCTACTTCGTGAGCCCGCGCGGGCAGTTCCTCGCGACGGCCTCCCGCGACGGCGACGAGCTCCTGGTCGCGGATCTGGACCTCGACGAGATCAAATCCACCCGCCACACCTGGCAGTTCTACCGGGACCGCCGGCCCGAGACCTACCAGGACCTCTCCGCGCTGTTGCCCTGACGGGCCCCTTGCCCCCCGGAGGTAGGCTCCCCATGGCTGCCCCGCTTCAAGGCCTGCGTGGCGTCGGACACGCCTGGTTCCTCCCGCGTGCCGTCACGGCCCGGTCCGTGGCGGCCGGACGGGGGGGCACGCGGTGAGCCCTGCCTGGCAGCGGGGCTGGAGGCTGATCGCCGGCGCCCGGGCCGCCTGGGGGGTGGCCCTGGCGATCGCGGTGGCGGCAGCTGCGGCGGCCTACCGGCTGACCCCGCTTCGCCCGGTGGGCATGGCCCGCGACGACGGCGAGTACCTGGCCTATGCCCTGGCCTTGCTGGCAGGCCTGGGCTTTGTCGACCCGGCCGATCCTGGCCACCCGCCCGCGGCCCGCTACCCGATCGGCTACCCCCTGTTGCTCGCCGCGGTGTTGCAGCTCGCCCCGGAGCCGATCCCGGCGGCCCTCGCGCTGGGGCCACTCTGTCTGGGGGTGGCCCTGCTGGCTGGCTGGCAGCTGCTGCACCGCGTGGGGGGGCTGCCCCCCTGGGCCGCGACCGCGCTGACGGGGCTGGGCGCGCTGGACGTCACGCGGCACGAGTTTGCCGCCACGACGCGCTCCGATGTGCCCTTCGCCGCCCTGGCGGCGCTGGCGCTGCTGGTGCTCGAGCGTCCGCTGCGAGAGCCGCGGGCCGGGGACGCCCCGCGCTGGCTGCTGGGGGGCCTGCTGGTGGGGGCTGCCACCCTCGTGCGCTCGGCCGGCTGGGCGCTCGTGCTCGCGCTGGGCTGGGTGGCCTGGCGGCGGGGGCGCCTCCGGGAAGCCTGGCCGGCGGTGGCCCCGATCGCGCTGATGGTGGGGGGCTGGTCGGCCTGGGACGCCGTGCGGGGGGCCCAGAGCTATGGGGCCACGTTCGCGGCCACGATGCCGGAGGGCGGTGCCGCCTGGCTGACGCGGGCCGGGCTGGTGCTCGGGCAGCTGCTCGGCGGCGATCTTGCGGCCTGCCTGTGGCCCCTCAAGGGGCTGACGGGCGCCTGGCCCGTCGCTGCGTCGATCGGGCTGGCCTTGCTGGCGCTGGCTGGCACGGGGCGCTGGCTGTGGCGCCCGGCCTCCTTTGCGCCGGGCACCGAGCTGGCGGCGGCGTTCGCGGCCACCACCGTGGCCATCAGCGTGGTGTGGTCCCTGGGGTTCGTCCAGTTCTCACCCGGGGTGCAGGCGCGGTTCCTGTTCCCTGCGGCGCCGGGCCTGGCGATCGCGGCGTGGGGGTTGGGGCGGCTGGCCTGGCGCGGCGCGCCCGGGGGGCGAGCCGCGGTGGCGGCAGCCCTGGTGGGGGCCCTGGCCCTCGCGGCCTGGTCCTTCCAGCGGCACCCGGTGGGGCAGGCCCTCGGCCCTGGCCGCGCGGCCCTGCTCGCCCGCCGGGCCGACTGGGACGCCCTCTTCGCCGCCATTCGCGCTGTGGTGCCGCCAGGCGGGCGGGTGGTGAGTCAGCACC
>JAYKHL010000166.1:0-4083 GCA_035284865.1 Candidatus Sericytochromatia bacterium
CAGGTGGACCAGCAGGGTCCAGGTCTCGCCGCGGGTGGCAGCACGCAGCGGCGCCCCCAGGCCAGCGGGACGCCCCCAGGCACCGGGCTGAGGGACGCGTGCGCACGCCGCCGCCCCGGAGGCAAGGCCAGCAGCAAGGAGGGGGGCCAGCAGGCGGAAGGCGAGGCGCATGAGAAAAGTTAAAACCAGCTAAAGGCGAACCCCTTCATCATAGCTGAAACCAAGCCCTGACGGTCCCGGCGCCCCGATATAAAGATTAAGAAGTGATTAAACCCCGCCATTCACCCCGCGTGACCAGCCGGGGGGCGCGAGCGCGCCACCCGCCACTCCCCCGGGCGGTTGGACAGGTCGGGGGATGAGGGGTCATCCGGACACAGGTCGGCGAGCAGGAACGTTAGGGGCACGGGGCCTGGGGGCATGGGGCCAGGAGGGGGTTCCATGCGCAAGTGGCTGCTCACGACCTCAACCGGGGTGCTGACGGCCCTGGCGGGTTGCCAGGGAGGTCTCGCGCCCCAGCCAACTCGCCCCCAGGCCGCCGCCCTGGCCAGACGCGCCAAAGCCCCAGCGGCCCTTCCGAACCCGCGTGCGGCTGACGCCGGCGTGGTCTCGAACAACGGAGGCGCCTTGACGGAGGCCGCTCCCCGGCCAGGCCACCCTGGCCTGGTTGGCAGGCTGCGGGTCCCCGCCACGCTGCTGTCGGACCAAGGCGGCACGCTGCTGTCGGACCAGGGCGGCACGCTGCTGTCGGACCAGGGGGGGGCATTGAGGGCCCCCACCGGGCGATTCCGCCTCGCGCAGGGTGGCGCCCTCGTGCAGGTGCCACTCTCGAAGGCGCGCGTCGAGCTGCGCGACGCGACGGGCGCCCCGGTGCTGGATGATGCGGGCAGCCCCCTCGTGACGCAGACCGACGCCACGGGCGCCTTCGAGTTCGACGCCGCGCTGCCTGCCCGCAACCTGGTGGTCGTGGCGCCGTTGGCGGGCGGGGTGGGCGCCATCCGGGCGGTGGCGACCCGGGATGCGCGGGGCCAGGTGTTGGAGGCCGACCTCTTCAGCACGCTGACGGCCACCTACATCCTGGGCAAGTTCGTCGCCCCGCAAACGGACCAGCAGCGGACGCTCGACCGGCTGCCGGGCGAGGTGGCGGCCGAGACCCGCGACAAGGTGGCCGCAGCCCTGCCCGGCGACGCCCGCCCGGTCAGCCTCACCACCGATGCCGTGCTCCAAGAGGTGGACGCGCTTCGCGCGGGCAACGAGGCCCTGGATGCGCAGCTGCGCCACGTGGAGCGCCTGCTCGTGGCGGGCCTCAGCAACCTGGGGGAGGGCCTGCCCGCCTTGCAGGTGCCCCTGTCGGGTCCCCATCGCCTGGTGGCCCTGTCGGACGGCACCCTGTTCGTCAGCGAGGAGTGGGCCAGCCGCATCCGGCGGCTCGACCCGGACGGCACCATCCGGGCTTTCGCCGGCGAGGGCCCGGATGACGGGGCGACCACCCGCGAGGGGGCCGACCTCGGCGATGGGCTGCCCGCCCTGAAGGCCACCCTCGACGGACCGAGCGCCCTGGCGGCGGACGCCGCGGGCAACCTCTACGTTTGCGACCAGCAGCACCACCGCATCCGCCGCATCGACGCGCGCAGCGGCGTCATCACCACCGTGGCGGGCAGCCGCCCGGTGGTGGCCAACACCCTGTTCGCCCCCCCCGTGCTGGGGGGCGTGGCCATCGAGCCGGGGACGCCGGGCCCGGAGGCTCCCATCACCACGCCGCACGCCATCGCCGTGGACGCCGACGGCAGGTGCGTCTTCGCTTGCCAGGAGGGCACCTACCGCCTCGAGGCGGATGGCAGCCTGATGCCGCTGCCGCTGGCCGGGCTGCACCGCACCCCCGAGAAGCTGGCCTCCACCCCCGGGGGCGAGGTGATCGCGAGCTTCGGCCAGGAAGGTTTTGCCCGCGTTCAGGGGGAGGCGCTGGTGGCGGCAACGGACATCCCCCCCCGCCCGTTTCTCGGCCCCCACCACCTGGCAGCCGGCCCCGGCAACGTGCTGTATGCGCAGGGAGACCGCGCCCTGCACCGGTTTCAGGACGGGGCCTGGCGCCAGCTGCTCGACCTGGCGGGCATGCCCACCCCCAATGGCCTCACGGCCAACGCAGAGGCCGTCTGGATCACCTCGGACCTCCCCGGGCAGGTCTGGCGCTACACCCTGGCTACCGGCAGCTTCGAGCGCGTGGCCGGGATCCAGTGGGAGCCCGGCCAGGGCTTGCGGGGTGACCAGCTGCTGCTGAACCACCCGGCCGCCGTGGCCTTCGACGACCAGGACCGGCTGCTGGTGGCCGACGGACTCAACGGGATTGTGTGGCGGAGGGAGGACGATGGCCTGTACCACCGGGTGGCCGGCAATGGCACCATGCCGGGTGAAGAGACGGGGGAGGCTCGTCTCAGCACCACGGCCCTGGAGACGGCCCTGGGCATCTGCACCGCCATCCAGCCATCGGCTGCGGGCGGGCTGCTGCTGAGCGCGAGCTTCCGGGTGCACGAGGTCAGCGCGACGGGGGCGCTGAAGACCCTCACCCTGCCGGACGACCTCGAGCCCCTGCAGGTCGTCCGCGATGCCGCTGGCGCCCTCGTGGTCTCGGACTCCCCGCTGATGCCGATGGCTGGTCGCGTGGTGCGGATCGCGGACGGCGTGGTCACCGAGCTCGTGCCGCGCAAGGCCGTGGGCGCCTACCTCGGGCTGCTGCCGCGCCCCGACGGCTCGCTGTATTACTGCGACGTGCTGGCTGGCGTCGTCTACCGGCGCTCCGCGGCCGGGGCGGTCACGGCCGTCGCCGGTGCCCCCGCCGCCAGCGGTACCTTCGCAGGTGACGGCGGCCCGGCCACGGCGGCCGGCCTGAACTTCCCCATGAGCCTGGCGCTGGACGCCGCGGGCAACGTCTACATCGCCGACGCCTCCAACCACCGCGTGCGGCGCGTGGATGCCACGTCCGGCCTCATCACGACCCTGGCCGGCGAGGGCGGGCGGGTCTTCAACGGCCGCGGCCCCGACGCCAGCCTCCACTCGCCCCGGGCCCTGGCGTTCGACGCGGCCGGGAACCTGCACATCGCGGACGCGGGCCACAACCAGGTCAAGCAGGTGCCGCGCGGGCAACTGGGGCCGTGAGGGTGCCTGCTGGGGCGCCGGGGGCTGGCGTCACGTGACGCCGGTGGCGCCTCCAGCTTTGCCAGGGCCAGCGCCTGCGGAGGTGTTTCGACTCGACGTGGGTGAGGCGAGGGTGTCTCGACGCCGCAGGGGGCTCTCGACGCCTCCTGCGCTGCCTGGTCCACTGCGAAGACGTGCCTGGCCCCCTGGTTGTCAGGCTGTCAGAAGCCAGTGAAAACCGCCGACCCCTGTTCGCTGATCGTTGCGAAACAACGATGATCCGCCGGAGCGATGTCGTGGTTTGGTCAAGTCCCAGGCCGGCTTCGTAGGAGGCCTGTTCCAACGTGGCCTTGGCCGTCTTTTTCCGGTTGGCTTGAGCCGCCAGCCGCTCGGCGGAGTTCAAAGTGCCCAACGCGGGGCTTGAACCGCACCCTGCCAGCAGGGTCCCTGATTCCGCAATAGCTGCCGACCGAGGCAACCGGCCGGGTGTGGGGATGCTTGCCGCCGGAAAACGCGCTCCCCTCTCCCCGGCAAGCCGGGGAGAGGGGAGCCATGTCGCTTTCACCCAATGGGTGTGGCCACATCCGCATGGGGGGATCGTTTCAGACTCTTAGCGCGGAATGAGGGGCACGCCGTGGGCCGCGCGGCCGCTCCGGCCCCCTTGCCCTCTCCCTGCTGCTCGCCAGCCTGTCTGGCTGTGCCGAGGAGGCCCGGAGGGAAGCCGCAAGCCCCGCGCCGGAAGTGGCCATGCGGAACGGCCCGGGCAACGCGCGGCCGAACGGCTACGACGGGCGCGGCATCGCTTGGAACGCGTGGGCACTTTTCCGCCGGTGATGGTCAGCCTCCGCGGGCAGGCGCCTCGCGGAGGTGCTGCAGGCAGGCGGGTCGACGGGCGACGCGGTGCCACCAGTCAGCGGCCCCGTCCTGCTGAGGTATAGACATGCTGTCGGCTGC
>JAYKHL010000167.1:0-18965 GCA_035284865.1 Candidatus Sericytochromatia bacterium
GGGTGGACCTGAAGGCGGGCACGCTCACGCCCTGGCCGACGCCGGGCACGGGCCGGCCGCTGGGCTTCTGGGCCGACGTCTCGCGCGACGGGCACCTCTTCACCCAGGCCTTCGACGGCCCGCTGCGCCACTGGGCACCCGGCGCGACGGCGCCCGTCACCTACGCGCAGTGGCTGGAGCGTCCCACGAGCGTCGTGCGCGGCGCCGTGCCGGGCGAGCTCATCGTCGCCACGGAGCAGGGCCAGGTGCACCGCGTCAGGCCCACGGGAGCCACCCTCGTGGCCGGCGTCGACCCCTCGGCCCCCGTGAGCGGCGGCGCCACGGACCTCGCCCTCGCGCAGCCGATGAGCCTGGGCGTCGACAGCGGGGGGGCCTTGTGGATCGTGGACGGGGAGCTGCGCAAGCTGCTGCGCGTGGACCTGGCCGGCAAGGTCGCCGAGGTGCCGCTGCCCGGCCCGGCGTTCGCGGCCAGCCTGGAGTACCAGGGGGAGACCTCCCGGCCCTGGGGACCCGGCATGTTCGACGCCGACTTCGTCTGGCACCGGCCCCTGCTGCACGGCGGGCCCGACGGCAAGATGTACATGCGCGGCACCACGGCGGCTGGCTCCGGGCTGCTGGAGGTGCGGTCGGACGGCTCCTCCACCTTGCTGTACGAGCCGCCCGCCGACGTCCTCATCACGGACTTCGCCCCGCTGGCCGATGGCGCCATCCTGCTCCTGCTCGACCCCCTTGACGCGGCGGACTCGCTGGTGCGGCGCGACCCTGACGGCACGATCACCCCGCTGTTCACCGCGGCTGGCACCCGGCAGACGCGCGTGGCGAACTCGCTCACGGGGGCGACGGAGACCTACACCGTCAGCGACCCGAACCTGACGGCCTGCGACATGCAGGTGGACCCCGCCACCGGCGCGGTCTGGCTGCACGGGCAGGGCCGCCTCGGGCGCTGGCGGCCCGCCGAGGGTTGGGAGGTCGTCGTGCAGCAGGCCGACATGTGGGCCTATCCCAGGGGCGTCGGGCACGGCCTCGCCCTGGCGCCCGACGCCACGCTGTACCGCATCCCCCGGGAGCGGGACCGCGTCGCGGCCGACGTGCTCAGGCGCTTCGACCCGCAGGCCCGTACCGAGGCGACGGTGGCCGGGGCCGGCGGCCTCGTGCTCAACGGCGGCGGCGTGGACACGGGCCTGCGCTACCCCGCGTGTCCCGTCTTCGCTCCCAACGGGGACCTGCTGCTCATCGACGGGCAGGCCCGGCAGGTGAAGCGCGTGCCGCGGGCCTCGCTGCCGGGGGGGCGCTGAGGGCGGTTGCCCGCCCCGCCTTGCCCGCCAGGCGGGGTGGCGCGAGGTTCCCGGTGCCGTTCACGGCAGGGTCTTGAGCCGTTCCTGGAAATTAACTTCAATTTAATGTTTTTCCCGCCGTTTGATCACCCGATGTTACCGGTGGCGCGGATGTTGCTCTCACGTGCCGCCCAACCGTCCACCTCGGGAGGGGTCCGATGACCTCCAAGGCCTACAGGATCAAACGTCGCCGCCGCCTGGCGACCCGCGCCAACGGCCATGTCGTGACCCGCGCTGGGGGCGAGCCGGGAGGCCTCAGCCTGCCGACGACTGCCGCGGGGTCACCCGGGGTGGGCCTGCCGCTGCCTCCCCCGGAGGCCAGCGGCCCCTGAGCCGGCTCTCGTCACGCCACTCCAGCACCACGCCATGCCCCCGCGAGGCCCGGTCCGAGGGGATGTAGCGGGGGATCACGCCCCGCACGACGAAGCCCTGCCGCAGCTGGAACGACAGCACGGGGTCGTGGCGCTCGCCAGCCACCACCTCGCGGACGTAGGCCTCGGCGCTGAGCTGGTCCGCCACCGCGGCGTAGCCCACGATGCGCCCCGCCGTGCCGATGCGGGGCAGCCCCAGCCGGCGCGCCAGGTTCCGCCGGGCGGCGTAGAGCGCGGCCCCGATCCCCCGCCCGTGCGCCTCCGGCTCGACGCCGATGTCGGCGCCGTAGAGCGTGTCGCCCGTCGCCAGCCCGTGCGTGCGGAAGCTGCCGCCGTCGGTGACCACGCCCCACGGCTCGCGGTCCGCGAACCCCTCCCACCGCACGACGAGGGCGCTCGCGGAGCCCACCACCCGGCCCGTGGCGTCCACCGCCACCAGCTGGCCCTCCGGGAAGCGCGCCAGATGGCGCTGCAGCTGCCGCGGGGTCCAGGGCTTCAGCTTGGGAAAGGCGCGGGTCTGGAGGCTCACCACGCCGGGAATGTCTGCCTCCGTCATCGGACGGACGCTGGCCTTGGGCTGCATAACGGGACGGGCGGCCGTCGCCCCGGCTCGTCGCTGGACCTCCTCAGTGGGGCGGCCCCGGGCGCCGGCCGGGGAGGGGGCGGAGGCGCGCGGGTCGGCCCAGGGCGTGGCGGCGCTGCCACGCGATCGGAGGCCACCGGGCCTGGCGACGGCGGTGGCTTCGCGGCCGCCGACGGCCGCACGCTGGAGGCCACGGGGGCCCGAGGCAGGCCGGCACCCAGCGGCGCCGGTCGGACAGCATGATATAAGCTGCAGAGTGGCTTCTTGACTGAATTTGCTGCCCTTCAAAGATAACGCGACGAGGCGACGTCGTCAACCCCATGTCTTGCCTGCAAACAACCGTAGATTGTGTCTTTTCAGCTTTTTCTTCGGGGCAGGTGCGGGCTCTGGCTTAGGTCGCTCGTGGCCCGGGTAGAACGGATACCTGGGTGGCGGTGCGCCGCCCTCTCGACCCCCAGGAGGAGCTCCCGTGCCCGTGCAGGAACAGCAGAAGTACCGCCTTGTGACCCGCTCCGACATGGATGGCCTGATCTGTGCCGTGCTGCTGCGCGAGCTCGACCTCATCGACGACATCCTGTTTGTGCACCCCAAGGACATGCAAGATGGCAAGGTGGCCGTCACGGACCGGGACATCGTGACCAACCTGCCCTACGTCGAGCAGGCGCACCTGGTCTTCGACCACCACCTGAGCGAGACCGTTCGCAACCAGAAGGGGCTGCCGAACCACGTCATCGACGCGGAGGCCCCCTCGGCGGCCCGCGTCGTCTACCGCCACTTTGGCGGGGCCGAGCGCTTCTCGCCCTTCTTCGACGAGATGATGGCGGCCGTCGACAAGGCGGACAGCGCCCAGTTCACGATGGAGGACGTGCTCGAGCCCCAGGGCTGGGAACTGCTCAGCTTCCTGATGGACGCCCGCACCGGCCTCGGCCGCTTCCGGGAGTTCCGCATCTCGAACTACAACCTGATGATGGACCTGATCGAGCGCTGTCGGAGGATGTCCATCGCCGAGGTCCTGGAGCTGCCGGACGTCGTCGAGCGCCGAGACCTCTATGCCACCCACGCAGGGAAGTTCAAGCAGCAACTCCAGGACCGGGCCACGGTTCACGGCAACGTGGTGGTGCTCGACCTGCGGGACCAGGACCCCATCTGGCCCGGCAACCGGTTCATGATTTACGCCCTGTACCCCCAGTGCAACATCTCGATCCACGTCATCGACGGCTTCCGCAAGCAGAACACCTCGCTCGCCATCGGCAAGTCGATCTTCAACCGCACCTCGCGCACCAACGTCGGCGCGATCGCGCTCCAGCACGGCGGCGGCGGCCACCTGAACGCCGGCACCTGCCAGGTCGCGAACGAGGAGGCCGATGCGATCCTGCAGGCGATCGTGGCGCGCCTCAACGCGGACGGCTAGCGCACCGATCAAGTCATGGGCGCGAGTGGATGGCGACGAGCTGGCGGGCAGGGGCCAGGCGCGCCGAGGGCGCGTGCCGTGAGGCCGTGAGGAGACGGCCGCGAGGGGGTAGGATGCGAGGGGGTAGGGTGCGAGGGGGACGCGGGAGGGACCGGCCATGGCGCGAGCGGGGTGGGTGCTGGTGGCGCTGGTGCTGGCAGGCTGTCAGCCGGGGCCAGGCCCCGTGGAGCAGATCCAGCGGATGCCCAGGTCCGTTGCAAGGCCCTCGGTGGCCCTTGATGGGGCACCCCGGGGGCTGTCGCTGATCGCCGCGGGCGGCCAGAACCTGGTCGGGTTGGACGCCGGCACCCTCGTCGGGCTGGATGCTGGCACCCTCGTCGGGCCGGATGCCGGCTCCCTGGCCGGGTCGGTTCCCGGTGCCCCCAACCCTGTTGCACCCGGGCCTCCCAGCCCATCTGCCTCGCCCGCCTCGCCGCTGCCGTCGCCGCCGCCCTCCCGGCTGACGGTCGAGCCGCCTCCGGGCGGGGCGAGCGCCACCGTCGTCTACCTTCAGGATGCCGAGGGTCGCCTCCTCACGGGTAGGGCCGGGCGCCTGCTCAGCGTGGCCCTCGACGGGGCTGACGCCTCGACCGTCCCGGGCGTGTCACCGGAGCTGGCGGTCTGCTACCTCGTGCCGCTTGGCCTGGAGGGGGGCAGGGCCTATGGCCTGGTGGGGTTGCGCCCGGCCGGCACGGTGGGGGGCCTGGTGGATGCCGCCTCCACGCTGCTGGTGGGCTGGCTGCGGGCGCAGCCGGGCTGGGATGGTCAAGCCCTGCAGGGCCTCCCTGCCGAGGCCTGGTGGGCCGCGCAGGCGGCGGTCCGGCAGGCGCTGGCGGCCGACCCCTCCCGCCTGCCGTCGGACTGGCGCCCGGCCTCGGTGCTGGCAGCCGTGAACGGCCTGCTGGCCGCCCAGCCGGTGCTCCGGTCGGCGCTGGACCCGCTGGTCGACCCGGCGGTGCCCTGATGCGGGCCGTGCGGCAGCAGGGCTGCTGGGCCCACGTGGAGGCGGGGGGGACAGCTTGACGGAGCTTGTGCGCCGCCTGGGCCTCTGGGATGCCACCATGATCGTGGCGGGCTCGATGGTGGGCTCCGGCATCTTCATCGTCTCGGCGGACATGGCGCGCCAGCTCGGCTCACCGGGCTGGCTGCTGGTCGCGTGGGCCGTCACGGGGCTGCTCACGGTGATGGCGGCGCTCTCGTACGGCGAGCTTGCGGCGATGTTTCCCCGGGCCGGCGGGCAGTACGTCTACCTGCGGGAGGCCCATGGGCCGCTCTTCGGGTTCCTGTATGGCTGGACCCTCTTCACCGTGATCCAGACGGGCACGATCGCGGCCGTGGCCGTGGCCTTCGCCAAGTTCGCGGGCGTGATCTGGCCTGCGATCGCGGCCGAGGCGGTGCTGCTGCGCCTGGGGCCCCTGGCCGTCTCGACCCAGCAGGCCCTGGCGATCGGCGTGATCTGGGGCCTGACGGCCATCAACATGGGCGGGGTGCGCGGAGGGGCCCTGATCCAGTCGGTCTTCACGGTGGCGAAGCTCGGGGCGCTCGCGGCCCTGGTGGTCCTCGGGTTTTGGGGGGGAAGCCACCTGGGTGAGGCCTTCGCGGCCCCGACGGCCTGGACGGCGGTGGGGGCCGCGGGCGAGGTGCTCGGCCCCCTGGCGCTGGCCGCGGTGCTCGGCACGGCGATGGTCGGCTCGCTGTTCTCGTCGGACGCCTGGAACAACGTGACCTTCACGGCGGGCGAGGTGCGCGAGCCCCAGCGCAACGTGCCGCTGAGCCTCGCGCTCGGCACGGGCCTCGTGATCGGGCTGTACCTGCTGGCGAACGTGGCGTACCTGGCGGCCCTGACGCTCCCTGAGATCCAGCAGGCCGCGCAGGACCGCGTGGGCACGGCGGCCCTCGCGGCGGTGGTCGGGCCCGGGGCTGCGGGGGCGATGGCGCTTGCCATCATGGCCTCCACCTTCGGCTGTGCCAATGGCATGGTGCTCGCCGGGGGCCGCGTGTACTGGGCGATGGCGCGCGACGGCCTGTTCTTCCGGTGGGTGGGCGGCCTCAACGCGCATGGCGTCCCCGCTGCCGCGTTGCTGCTTCAGGCGGCCTGGGCCAGCGCCCTCACGCTCTCGGGTCGCTACGGCGACCTGCTCGATTATGTGATCTTCGCGGCGCTGCTGTTCTACGCCCTCACGGTCTGGGGGCTGTTCCGGCTGCGCCGCACCCGCCCCGACGCGGCCCGGCCGTACCGGGCCTGGGGGTATCCGTGGGTGCCGGCCCTGTACCTCGGGCTCGCGGGCCTGCTGATGGCCGACCTGCTGGTGCTCAAGCCCGCCTACACCTGGCCTGGCCTCGGCCTGGTGCTGCTGGGCGTGCCCGTGTACGCCTGGTGGCGGCGGGGCGCTTGCCCTGCGGGGGAAGGCGCGTAAACCGGGGGCAGGAAGGAGCCCCCGCGATGACATGCATCCACCTGACCGTGCCCCGCGTCGATGAGCCCCTGGTGGACGCCATGCTGCGGGACCTCGCGCCCCACGCGCGGATCCGGCGCCTGCGTCGGGAGCCCGAGGCCATCACCCTGCAGGTGATGGGGGCGACACCTCGCGTGCTCGACCGGCTCGTGCAGGTGCTGGCTGACGTGGAGCGGGCCCGGCTGTGCCTCGCCCGCGCCTGGGCCCTCGCGCCCGACCCGGCCGCCGTCCCACCCGACGAGCGGTGATGTTGCCGAAGCCTGACTCCCGGTTGAACCGCAATCCCCGAAGATGAGCCCCAAAAGCCATCCTCGGGGATTCGCTTTTGGAACGTGGCCGCGGCCGACCCGGGCCCCTCTGGGCCATGATGAGAGCAGGCAGTCGTCCCCCTTGACACCCTAAAAAGTGTTCATTAAAATGAACAAACAAAAAGTTCATCGAAAAATACAGTGGTTAGCACAAGGCAGGTGGCTTGCCCGTCCTGCCCAGGTCGAGGAGAAAGGAGCGTTCCCGATGGCCACGTTCGGTTCCCCCTCCCGTCCCCCTGCCCGTCGCCTCGGCACGCCGGGGCGTCGCGCCACGCGCCCCCGGGACGTCGGCCAGGCGCTGACGGCCTCCCTCGAGCGCGCCTGCTTCGCCCGCATCGCGGCGGGCGGCGCGGATGCGCGCCAGGCCCGGCACGAGCTCGCCTTCCTGGCCGAGGGCCTGGTCCACCGTGAGCTTCGCCGCTACCAGTTCCCGGGCGTCGACCGGGAGGACCTCTTCCAGGAGGCGATGCTGGGGCTCTTGAAGGCGATCGACGGCTTCGACGCCAGCCGTGGCCTGCGGCTGAGCACCTATGCCGTGCCCCTGATTCGGCAGGCCATCGACCGCCGGGGCGGCAGCCTGGGCCGGGTGGTGCGGCTGCCCTCCCACGTGCGGGAGGAACTCGGCCGCCTGCGCAAGGCCGAGGCCAGCCTGCGGCAGGTGCAGGGGGGCGACCCCGACGCGGGGGCCGTGGCGGCCGCGCTCGGCCTGACGGTGGCCCAGGTGCAGCGGCTGCGGGTCTGGGAGGCCCAGGCCCTCTCCATGGATGCCCCGACGGGTGAGGAGGGGCCTGCCCTGGGCGAGACCCTGGCGGGCGAGGCGGGCGAGGCCGTGGCCGAAGCGCTGTCGCGCGAGGAGTGGGCGCGGTGGCTCGAGGAGGCCCTCAACGGACTCTCGGAGCGGGAGCGCCTGCTCGTGGAGCACCGCTTCGGCCTGCATGGGTGCGAGGAGTTGCTGCTGCGGGAGATCGGCGAGCGGTTTCAGGTGACGCGGCAGCGGGCCAGCCAGCTCGAGGGGCGCGCCCTCGCCAAGCTGCGGCAGCGCCTTGCGGGCCGGCTCGACGGGCTGCCGGTGTTTTGAGCCTCCGCCCCCGGCGTGGCCGCCGGCCGGGCGGGTATGATACGCCTGCAGCGGTGCATGGGTGGGTGCCCAGGCCGGTCCCGGGGAGGGGGGGGGCATGGCGGTACGCCCGACGGGGGGGCGGGAGCGACGCGCGCAGCGCCGGGGAGCCCGGGCTGGCTTCTCGATGCTTGAGCTTGTGGTCGTCTCGGCGGTTGTGGGGACGCTCGCGGGCATGGGCCTCACGACCTTCGAGGTGGCCAAGGACCGCGCCCGCAACACCGCGATGATGGCCAACGTGAAGGTCGTGCAGGTGGCCCTTGAGCAGTACGCGGGGGATCACGATGGCACCTACCCGCCCAGCGCCGACCCGCGCGACCCCGCGCGCACCTACGAGGTGCCGACGGCCTCGCACCTGGGGCTCGGGACCTACCTGCCCGGGCGGCGCTTCCCCGCCAGCCCGTGGGGCCAGGCGGGCAGCGGTGCGCCGAGCGCCCTGCGGGCGCTGTGTGAGCCCGGGGGCGCGCCGCTGAACTCCGCCGTCGACGTCGGCGCCGGGGAGGGCATCATCAAGCGGGCCGGCACCGTGATCGGGCCTGGCCGGGTGTACCCCCTGGTCAGCGCGGGCCAGGGGCCGTGGCCCCGGACGGCTTATGGCAACTTGATCTACAGCCGGGACCCCGAGCATGGGATCGTGCTCGTGTATGGCGTCGGCAAGAAGCGGCAGGACGCCGTGGTTGTGGCGGGCTTCTGCAACGACGGCGCCACGGCTGGCGCTCTGGGAGCCTACCAGGCGCCCTGAGCCAGGGAGGCCCGCCTGCCCGGGGGGGTACAGGGAGGAGGGGTGGGAGAGGCCCGTGCCTGTGTTTCATCGGGGGCCCGCGCTGGCGGGGCTCGTGTGGTTTCTGGGGGGGCTGCTCGCCTGCGCCGCGCCGGGCGAGCCGGTTGCCGTGCCACCGCTGACGCCTGGCCTCGGCCCCGTCCGCCCCTCACCCCTGGCGGCAGGGCGCACGCCGGACCCGTGCGAGGCGCTGCGTCCGGCGGCCGCCCCGCCCGTCGGCACGGTGGCCCAGGGGCCCTACGTGCGCCTCCAGCTGCCCCCGGCGCTCGCGACGCTGGACGCGGCCGGCGTCACGGCCGGCCTCGCGGCCCTCGAGCAGTCCCCCGAGTGGGCCTGTGTGAAGCGCCTCTATCCCGAGGCCTCGGCCATCTACCTGGCGCTGGCGGGGCGCACGCCGCTCACGCCCCCGCGCGTGACGCCGACCCCGCGGCGCTGAGGCACCCTGGTGGCCCGGGTCGCCATCAGGGGATCTCCTGCTCCGGTGGCGGTTCCTCGAGCCCCTCGCCCGCCGGCCCCCCGCCGCCGCCCGCCGCCCCCGCTAGCAGCGGCTGGTCGAGGGGCGCCCGGTCCGGCTTGATCGTGAAGCCCGCCTCCCCGTGGTCGACGGTGATCGTCGTGCCGGGCGCGAGGGGCTCCGCCAGCAGCAGCCGCGCGAGCGGCGTCTCGAGCAGGCGCGCGATCGCCCGCCGGAGCGGCCGCGCCCCGTAGGCCGGCTCGTGGCCTGCCTCCGCCAGCGCGGTGCGGGCCGCCTCCGTGACCACGAGCCCGAGGTGCTGGCCGTGCAGCTTGCGGCGCGTGTGCTCGAGCATCAGGTCCACCACCCGGCCGAGCTGCTCGCGCGTCAGCGGGTGGAACACCACCGTCTCGTCGATGCGGTTCAGGAACTCGGGCCGGAAGACCTCGCGCAGGGCGTTGCGCGCGGCGAGCGCGATGGCCTCCCATGAGGCCTCGACCTGCTCGAGCTCGAAGATGCGGGCGGCGCCGACGTTGCTCGTCATCACCACCAGGGCCTGCCGGAAGTCCACCGTGCGCCCGCGCGCGTCCGTCAGCCGGCCGTCGTCGAGCACCTGCAGCAGCACGTTGAAGACGTCGGGGTGGGCCTTCTCGATCTCGTCGAACAGCAGCACCCGGTAGGGCTTGCGTCGCACCGCCTCCGTCAGCAGGCCAGCCCCCTCGTGGCCCACGTAGCCGGGGGGCGCCCCGAGCAGGCGGCTCACGGTGTGGCGCTCCTGGTACTCGCTCATGTCGAAGCGCACGAGGGCGTCCTCGTCGTTGAAGAGGAAGAACGCGAGCGCGCGGGCGAGCTCGGTCTTGCCCACCCCCGTGGGCCCGAGGAACAGGAAGCTGCCGAGGGGCCGGCGCGCATCCGCCAGGCCCGTCCGGGCCCGCCGCACGGCCGCCGAGACGGCCTGGATGGCGTCCTCCTGGCCGATCACGCGCTGGCGCAGGTGGGCCTCCATGGCGAGCAGCCGCTCGCGCTCGGCCTCGACCAGCTGCTCGGCCGGGATGCCCGTCCACTCGGCGACCACCCGGGCCACCGCCGCGAGGTCCACCACGGGCTCCAGGGCGCCCTGGGAGGTGCGCCAGCGCGCCACCAGCTCGTCGAGCTCGGCGCGCACGGCGGCCTCACGGTCCTTGTGGCGCTGCGCCTCCTCGAAGCGCTCCTTGGCGATCGCCTCGTGCTTGTGCGCCTCGAGCCGGGCGAGCTCCGCCTCCAGCGCCGCCACCCGGCCCGGCGGCAGGCGGCTCCCGAGGTGCCGCATGGCGCAGGCCTCGTCGAGCAGGTCGATGGCCTTGTCGGGCAAGAAGCGGTCCTTCACGTGGCGATCGCCGAGCTCCACCGCCGCCACGAGGGCCTCCTCCGTGACCCGCACGCCGTGGTGGGCCTCGTAGAGGTCCTTCAGGCCACGCAGGATCGCAAGCGCCTGCTCGGGCGTCGGCTCCTCGACCAGCACGGGCTGGAAGCGCCGCTCCAGCGCCGCATCCCGCTCGATCGTGCGCCGGTAGTCCTCGAGCGTCGTGGCGCCCAGCGCCCGCAGCTCGCCGCGCGCCAGCGCCGGCTTCAGGAGGTTGCCGGCATCCATGGCCCCCTCGGCGGCGCCTGCCCCGAGCACGGTGTGCAGCTCGTCGATGAACAGCACGACCCGGCCCTCCTGGGCCTTCAGGTCGGCGAGCAGGGCCGTGACCCGCTCCTCGAAGTCGCCGCGGTGGCGGGTGCCGGCCACCAGGCCGGCCAGGTCCAGCGCCAGCACGCGCTTGTGCTTGAGGCCCTCCGGCACGTCGCCGGCCACGATGCGCTGGGCGAGGCCCTCGGCGATCGCGGTCTTGCCCACGCCCGGCTCCCCGAGCAGCACGGGGTTGTTCTTGGTGCGCCGGGACAGGATCCGGATCACCCGCTCGATCTCGCCCTCACGCCCCACCACGGGGTCGAGCTGGCCGCCCTCGGCCAGGGCCGTCAAATCCCGCGTGTGGCGCTTGAGGGCCTCGCCCAGCGACGGCCTGGCCGCCCGGGGCGGGCCTTCGGCGGGAGGTGCGGCCAGCAAGGTGGCCGCCAGGCTTTCCCCTTCCAGCCGCAGGGCCTCGGCCAGGTGCTCGGGCGCCAGCACCGGGGAGCTTGCCCGGGAGGCGGCCTGCCAGGCCAGCTGCAGCACCCGCTTCAGGCGGGCGGAGAGCGTCACCTCCTCGACGGGGGCGGCCTCGGGCAGGACGGGCAGCTCGTCGAGCAGCCGCCGCCGCAGCGCCTCGAGCGGCTCGCCGGGGCCGCGCCCGAGCCAGCGGGTGGCGCTCGGCTGCTCCAGCATCGCGAGCAGCAGGTGTTCGGGCCGCACGTCGGCCTCGCCGCGCTGGGCCGCCAGCCGGCTGGCCTCGGCCAGCAGGTGCTGGGCCTCGGCGTCGAGCCGGTCCCAGAGCCTCACCTTGCCCCGGTGGCGGTGCAGCAGCGGGTGCAGCAGCTCCGAGAACAACGCGGGAAAGCCCTCCGGGCGGCCGCCCGTGAAGCCACCCTGGGCCTTGAACTCGGAGGCGCAGGGCTCGCACAGGTGCAGCTCCTGCCGCCGGCCGTTCACGGTCTGGCTGTAGTGGAACCTTGCCGGACGCTTCTCACACCGCATGCAGTTCATCCGGGCCTCCTGTGGCATACTCACGTCGTCGCGCCCTGAGGGTAGGCCAGGCCCACCCCGGGGCCCTAGCGCCAGGGAGGCGTTGCGGGGGTGACGCGGCGTGAAAGAATGGAACCGGGGCGGCGGCCACGTCGTCCCGACTTGTGAAAAGGAGCCCCCTCATGCACGTCGCTCGCACCTGGCTCGTTGCCGGGCTGGTTGCCCTCTCCCTGGCTGGCTGCACGGCCCGCGGCGCCCTGGTGGGGGGGCTCACGGCTGCGCAGGCGCTGTTCTTGTCGGCGGATGATGAGCGCCGCATCGGGGCGCAGACCCGCGATGAGATGCTGGGGCGCTACCCCCGGCTGGAGGATCCTGCCGTGCAGGCCTACGTGCAGGGCCTCGGCGCGCAGCTCGTGCCCCGCATCGGGGAGGCGGGCTTCACCTGGGAGTGGCACGTCATCGACACGCCGGAGGTCAACGCCTTCGCCGCGCCGGCCGGCTACGTCTTCGTCACCACGGGTGCCCTGCGGCTGATGCGCAGCGAGGCGCAGCTCGTCGGGGTGCTCGGGCACGAGGTGGCCCATGTGGTGAAGCACCATGCCCTCGACGGCATCCGCAAGGGGCTGCTGGCCCAGGGCGTCACCGTGAGCGTGCTGGGCGAGGACGCCAGCCAGCTCGCTCAGCTGGGCGCCAAGCTCGCCGCGACCCTCGTGCTGAAGCATGGCGATCGCAGCCAGGAGCTCGAGTCGGACACCCTCGGCGCCACCTGGGCTTACGAGCTGGGCTACGACCCGCGGGAGCTCGGCGCGTTCCTCGACGCC
This sequence comes from Candidatus Sericytochromatia bacterium, assembly GCA_035284865.1. Taxonomy (GTDB): domain Bacteria; phylum Cyanobacteriota; class Sericytochromatia; order S15B-MN24; family JAQBPE01; genus JAYKHL01. The sequence goes on from JAYKHL010000167.1 coordinate 12,320, forward strand.
CTGGCGCAGCAAGGTGGGGAGCCCGCCCCCTGGGTGGCCTGGCTCTCGGACCACCCGGGGTCCAACGAGCGCCTGGCCGCCATCGAGGCCCTCGTGCGCGAGCGTGGGATGGACCTTGCCCGGACGCGCACGGGCACCGACGCCTACGGTGCGGCCGTGCTGGCGCGGCTTGCGGAGCCTCCGGCGGGCCCGTGACGCCCGGATCGTGGACGATGTAACGTATTGTGACAAACCTGAGTGCTTCAGCGGGATCGGGGCACAATGGGGCTCGCCACCCCGCTTGTTCGCCCAGGTGACCGACGCCGATGACCCTGCCCGCGCCCACTCCCCCTGAGCTGCCTGCCGTGGCACAGCCGCGTTGGGGGGCCTACGAATGGCTCATGCTCGCCGGCGCGGGGGTCTACCTCTCGCTGCCCGTGTTCATGGCCTTCCCTGCCCTCTTCGCCGCGGCGGGGCAGGTGGCTCCTTACGACGGGGAGCGCCTGGCACACCTGCGCGCCCTGCTCGCAACGGTCACGCCGATCGGGCTGATCTACCTCTACGCCGTGCTGCGGGGCCACCGGTCCTTGATGGACCTGACGCTGGCCTGGCGCCTCGCGTGGGTGGCGCCCTGGCTGGCCGCCAACTGGGCCTTCGGCCGGCTCGAGGCTGGGGCGGCCCTGTTCATCGCCTCCGTGGATGTGGCGCTGCCCGTGGCGACGCTGGCCCTTTCGGCTGACGCCCGGGGCTGCCTCGGCCGGCTTCGCGCGCACCTCGACACCTGGACGGGCGACCTCGGCCGGCGGCTGATGGCGCTGGAGGCCAAGCTGGGCCTCGCGGGCGTGCTCGGGGCCTCGGTCCTGCTGCTGCGGGACCCGGCGGGCGGCTACGTCGATTCCTTCGCCACGGCCGTGCCGGGGTGCTACATGCTCGCCTTGCTCTGGGCGGCGCGCTCGGACGCCGCCGACGCCCCGAGGCTGGCGCTGGCCGTCCGCGCAGGCGCGGTCGCCGTCTTCGTGGTGCTGCACCGCCTCGGCTTCCACCCGGTGCTGATGACGGCGTACGCCGCCTTTGCCGGCCTCGGGCTCTACCTCCACGCCTACAACCTCCTCTGGGCGCGGTGCGTGGTGGTTGGCACCTGGACCCTCACCCGCTGGGTGGCCACGGGGGCGGTCGGGATGATGCTGCTGTCGGCGCTGTGGTTCAGCGCGTCGCCCGGCTTTGCGCCGCACGCCCGCGAGCTCGCTGCCAACATCCACCGCCAGGACCTCATCATCGGGGGCTTTGCCGTGCTCGTCGCCCTGCTCCTGCGGGAGGTCGCGCCCGTCGCGCGCCTCCATGCCGCGGTGATCGCCTGGCTCCTGCCGTTCAGCGCCGTCTGGTTCACGTTCGAGACCAAGCTGCTCGCGAACCTGGGCGTCGGCTCCCCGCTCCACCCGTCGTGGCCGGCGCGCGGGCTCGCGCCGCTGTGGGGGGGCACGCCCGTGGTGGACCTGACCTTCTGGCTCGCCACGCTGTTCATGACCGCGATCTCGACGACGTACGCCGCGGTGGTGCTGCTGCGGCACCTGCCGCGGTCGGGCTGGCTCGGGCTGGCGTGGCATGGCACGGGCATCATCCTCGTCTCCGCGCTCTGGATGATCGCGAGCAGCAGCGGGCTGCCCGCCCCCGTCGAGGCGCTGGCGGCCACGGGCACGATCCCACCCTTCCTGCCCGGCTTCGACCCCATCACGGCCGTGGGCATCCACGTCCGCGACCTGATCATCGGCATGGGCCTGATCGCGGCGGGCCTCTTCCTGCCGCGTGCCGAGCTCGACCCGCGGCCCGTGGCGCCCCTGGCGGCGGCCCTCGGCTGGTGGCTCACGCTGCTGCCGAAGGCCTGGTACCACCTGGCGCCGTTCCTGGGAGGTGGCCATTGAAGGTCTACCGCGTCTCGCTGCCCCCGCACCCCGGCCCGCTGCCCGTCGAGCCGAGCCCCGTCACGGCCACGCAGGGCGCCTGGCGGAACCTCGCCGTCGCGCTGTGGAAGGCCCGCAACGGCGAGGCCGCCTGGGAGGCGGCGGCCGCCCGCTGCTACCCGCCCGTGACCCAGGGGGGGCTCGCCGGCTGGCTCGGCCTGCGCGCGGAGACCTATGGGCTCGCCGCCGCCTTCGCCCAGCACGGCCTCAAGACCGGCCTGCGCGGCACGCACCCGGTCGGCGTCGGGGCCCGCGGCCGCGCCACGATCGTGCGGGACCTCGCCCTGCCCGAGCACCCCTTCTTCGTGCCGGGGCGTACCTTCGACTGCCGGCTGCGGCACGCCAACGGCTCGTTCAACGACGACGCGGCCTGCACCCTGCGCGGCTGTGCCCTCAAGTTTGCCGACCGGGAGGGGGAGAGCCCCTTCGACATGATCTTCAACTCCGGCTCGCAGGGCCCCCTCTGGAGCGTGGACAGCTTCGTGACGTTCTCCCGCTCCCGCCTCGCCAGCCGGCCCGAGGTGGGCGACTTCGACGCCCAGGGCAAGCTGATGGACGCGCTGCCGGCCTACTACGTTTCCTGGATCGAGTCCGTGCGGGAGGCGCCGACCTCCTTCGCGGACCTCGTTTACACCTCGCAGGTCGTGTTCCCGTACGTGGGGCGCGACGGCCGCCTCCGCTACTGTCGCTACCGGCTGCGCCGCCCCGACCTCACGCAGGAGAGCGGGCTGCCCGATGAGGCGCGCCAGCGGGTCGTCTGGACCATGCAGCGCAACCCCGAGGACGATCGGCCCCTCGACTACGCGCGCCAGGAGTTCGTCGCCCGGCTGGCGGCGGGCAGGCTGACCTACATGCTTCAGATCCAGGTCCGGGAGCCTGCGGCGGGCGACACGCAGGAACTCTTCCACCTGAACCGGCCCTGGGACGAGGCGCGCCACCCCTGGCACGACCTGGCGGAGATCGAGCTCGACGCGGCCCTGACGGCCGCCGAGACCGACCATACGATCTTCTCGCTGGGCCACCAGCCGGAGGGGTCGGGGATCTTCCATGCGACCAGCGCCCAGGACTACCGCTCGGTGGCCTGGGCACGCGTCAGGATGTACCAGTTTGGACAGTGGGCCCGGGCCTGGCGGGGCGTCCCCGCCGAGGCCTCGCGGCCCGAGCTACCCGTGGGGAGGGCCCGTGGCCAAGACGTTCAACCTCGCTGACCGCCTGAAGATCCAGGCGATCCTCGACACCCGCAAGGTCAACCGCACCGCGCTGGAGCGCTGGGCGCGCCGCACCTTCCGGCACCCCGGGACGCGCGCGGCCGGGCTGCCGCCGATCGTGTCGGCGCCGGACCACTACCGCTCGCCGATCCTGCCGGCGGCGCTCAAGGTGCCGCAGTTCATCCCGGCGAGCAACCACCTGTCGATCGACTACGTGGTCCCCTACTACATCCTCGACGGCATCGTGTTCAACGCCCTGCGCGTGCTGCCGCTCTCCGGGGACGTGCCCTGGACGCCCGACGCCCTGCCCTACCCGCCCTTCCCGGCGCACCCGGAGGGCTGGACGGACATCCAGTCGGACGAGGCCTTCACCGCCCTGCGCCTCCAGGGCCCCAACCCCTTCTTGCTGCGACGCGTGGCGGACGACCGCTTCGAGGTCGACTACGGTCCCTACTTCGCGGGCATCCTCGAGCCCGTCGTCTGCGCCTTCCGGCTGGAGGCGGGCCGCCTCGTGCCGGACGCCATCCGGCAGGGGGAGCGCACCGCCCGGCCCGGGGAGGCCGGCTGGGAGCGGGCCAAGTTCGTCGCCAACGCCCTCGACGCGCGGTTCACGGTGTTCCTGCGGCACCTCGCCCACACCCACCTGATCACGGGCCAGGCCTACGCCATCTCGGCCCTCGCGCTGCCGGCCGGCCACGCGCTGCGGCCCTTCCTCGACTTCTTCACCTACGGCACGCTGGTGGTCAACGACTTCGCCTTCAAGCTGCTCGTCACCCCGGCGAGCTACTTCATCCAGTCGAACTTCATCACGGGCGAGCAGGTGGGCAAGGCCTTCGCCAACTTCGTGCCCCACTGGCGGCTCACGCAGCTCATCCCGCGCAAGGACATCGCCGAGCGTGGCCTCGACGCCATCCCCGACCACCCCTACGTGGCCGAGGCCCCTCGCGTCTGGGACGCTTTCGAGGGCTTCGTGCGCGGGCACCTGAAGCCGCTTTACGCCGATGACGCGGCGGTGGTGGCAGACGCGGCCCTGCAGGCCTGGTACACCCAGCTGCTCGCGCTGATGCCCGGCCTGGACGCCGCTCAGGAGCCCCTCACCGGCGTCGATCGCCTCGTCGAGGTCCTGACGGTGCTGCTCTACCTCAACGTCTCGCACGAGGTGGCGGGGGACTTCTCGCCCTACACGATGTCCGACGTGCCGGCGCACAAGAAGCTGATCCACATGGACAACGTGCTCTCCGAGACCGACGCGCCGCCGCGGGCCGTCGACGTCTTCCTGTTCGACCAGGGGGCCTACGCCGGGCGCTTCGACAACGGTGGCAACTTCCTGATGACGATGGACCTCGACGCCCAGGTCCCGGACGCGGCCCTGCGCGCCTCCCTGAGGGGGCTGCAGCAGGCGCTCACGACGCTGGACCAGGAGATGGCCGCGCGCAACCGGGCGCGCGCCATCCCCTTCCTGCGGCTGCAGCCGCACCGCTGGAAGGCTTCGATCAGCTACTGAGAGCGTCACCCGCCGGGCACGCCACGCAGGAGGGCAGATGGGGTTGAGCAAGTTCCAGAAGATCGCGACGGGCGTCGTGCTGGCCCTCGTGGCCTGGCTCACGTTCGAGGCGGGCTACGAGGCCTGGCGGATGGCTGCGGGGCGAACCGAAGGCAGTGCCTTCTCCCAGTTGCTGCGCCAGCGGGTGGCGCGGCTGCCGCCGGCGCCCGCCATCGAGCCGCGCATCCGCCCTGGCGAGTCGCTGTTCACGGCGCCCATCGGGGATGGCGAGCACCTGCTGCCCGCCTATGAAGCTGCGCCCATCCATGCCATCTTCACGCGCCACACGCTCACGGGTGACCACGCGCTGGCGCGCTTGCTGGTCGACTTCCTGCACGTCTTCGGGGGCCTCTCGTGTGTGGCGCTGTGCACCCTGTTCTTGCTTCACAGGGCTGCGGAGTCCCGTCGGGTGGCGGCCTCACGCCTGCTGCTCACCAACGTCTACCTGATGGCAGCCACGGGCCTGACCCTTTACTTCACCCAGCTTGCCAGCGACTTCGGGTTTCCCAGCTTGATCATGGCGGCCCACGCCGGGGGCACCCACGGGGACAAATCGCTCATGTCGCTGGGCTTCATCGGCGCGTTTGGCGTGTCCTTCCTCAGCGTGGGCTGCCACATCAACGCCCTGAGGGGGGTGCCCACCCGCCTCATCTTCGGTCAGCACCTTTTCAGCCTCGCCTGTTGCTTCGTCACGCTGCCTTACATCGTCCATCGGCTGCTCGTGATCGACCCGGGTCACCACCTCTGGGGCTACCACCTCGAGCTGCTGGTGCTGTTCTCGTTCTATCCGGTGCTCGACGTGGTGAACGGCTACGCCCTGTACCGCTCGCAGGTGCAGGGCGTGCCCCACGACTGGGACCGGCATCGCGAGGACAACGTGATCGCCCTGCTGGTGCTCGCGGTGACGGCCATCCTCTGCTTCGCGTGCTCGGACAAGTACTGGTTCTTCAATGGCCAGCTCCCGCTTGCCTGGCGCATCGGCCTCGAGATGGTGCCGTCGGCGCTGTGGCTGGCGAGCGGCCGGATGTTGCCGTTCTTGCTGCGGCCGTTTCGCCCTGCCCCTGCAGGCGCCTGAGGGGCCTCCCCGGGGTCATCCCGGGCCCGGTCTCCTGCTGGCGCCTTGGGGCGTGGTTCGTGGGAAGAGGCCGCCGCGCGAGCGAGGCGGCAGGGGCCAGGCCCTGGCTGCCGTGCCGCCTCCTGCCCCGTGCTAGAATGGGCGCGTCCCACGGCGAAAGAGCGGCACGCGATGGCGATCCGGCGCATCGAATACCAGGGCGTCACGTGGCTGGACCTCCCCCAGCCGACGGAGGCCGACGTCGAGCACCTGCGGCGGAACTTCCCCTTTCACCCCCTCGACATCGAGGATCTGCTCGGCAGCCTGCAACGCCCCAAGCTCGACGAGTACGACGACTACCTCTTTCTGGTGCTCCACATGCCGCTCTTCGACAAGGAGCGGCGGGTCACGACGCCCACCGAGGTGAACCTTTTCGTGGGCCCTGACTACCTCGTCAGCGTTCACAAGGGCGACCTGTGGCCCCTTGCCAAGCTGTTCGAGGCGCTGCAGGGCTCGGAGCGGCTGCAGGCCGAAAACCTCGGCAACGGCCCCGGCTACCTGCTTTACCGCCTGATCGACAAGCTGGTCGACAACTGCTTCCCGCTGATCTACAAGATCGAGCGCAACGTGGCCGAGGTCGAGGCCAAGATCTTCGAAAGCAAGACGCGCGAGACGGTCTTCGACCTCTCCGTGATCCGGCGTGACATCATCGCCTTCCGCCGCATCATCAAGCCGCAGATCCCGGTGATCAGCCGCCTGGAGTACCTCAAGAGCCGCATCCTGGCCGAGGACCTGGACGTCTACTTCTCCGACATCTCGGACCACCTCGGCAAGATCTGGGACTCGCTCGAGGACCTCAAGACCATCACGGAGAGCCTCAACGACACGCACACCTCGCTGACGA
>JAYKHL010000168.1:0-11418 GCA_035284865.1 Candidatus Sericytochromatia bacterium
GCCTCCGCCATCCGGGCGATCGCCAGGCCCGTCATCAGGCCGTCGTCCCAGCCGAGCCGCATCTTCACCGTCACGGGCACCTGCACGGCGCGCCGCACGGCCGCAAAGATGGCGGGCGCCTCCTCGGGAAACCGCAGCCGGGCGGCCCCGTTCCGGGAGTTCACCAGGTGCGGCGCGGGGCAGCCGAAGTTGAGGTCGACGAGGTCGGCCCCCTCGGCCTCGGCCTTGGCGGCGGCCTCGGCCAGGAAGGCCGGGTCGTGGCCCGAGAGCTGGATCGCGACGGGCGTCTCCTCCGGGTGCAGGCGCATGCGGTGCGCCATCTCGTGGTGGCCGCGCAGCCAGGCCTCGCCGTTCACGAGCTCGGTGGACAGCAGGCTGGCGCCATCGAAGCGCCGCACGACGCGCTTGAACGGCCCGTCGCAGACGCCGGCCATCGGGGCCAGCATCACGCGGCTCGTGAGCGTCAGCCGGCCGAGCTTCAGGGGCGCGGCGGCGCGGGCGCGGGCGGCGGCCTCCGCAGGGGAGCCCGGGGGCGGGGCGACGGGAACCTCCCCGGGAGGCGGCTGCCCGGGGGCAGCCCCGGCGCGGGGTGATGGCGTGCCAGGGGAGTCACCGGCCACCCGGGCGCCGTGCTCGGTCTTCCTGGACGCCTCACTCATCGATGGGGGCCCCCCGCTGGCGCTTCTTCTCGCCGTCCTTCTTCTTGCTTGCGATCCGCCGCTCCCCGCTGGCCCGAGTGGGTTTGGTCTTGCGGCGCGGCACGGGGGGCACGAGGGCCTGCGCGACGAGGGCCTGCAGCCGCTCCAGGGCCGCCTCGCGGTTGGCGAGCTGGTGGCGCGACTCCTGCGCCACCAGCACGAGCGTGCCGTCCTCCAGCAGGCGGCTGCCAGCCAGCCGGGCGAGCCGCTCGCGGGCGTCGTCGCGCAGCCCGGCGAGCGCCCAGATGGACACCCGCAGCTCGATCTTCGAGGCCACCTTGTTCACGTGCTGGCCGCCGGGCCCCCCGCTGCGCGAGGCCCGGAAGGTCAGCGCCGCCTCCCCGACCCAGACGCCGGGGGCCAGCTCCACGTCCGCCATCGGGAACTCCTCCTGGCCTCATCGTAGCGCATCGGGGTGGGGTTGCACCCAGTGGCTTGGTCCCTTGGCGGTGTTACCAGGCCACGCTGCCCTGTCCCAGTGCCCCAAAGCCGCACCTCCCTCTCCCTGCGGGAGAGGGTGCCCGTGAGGGCGGGTGAGGGGCCCACGGTGACGCCCTTCCGTGCGAGCCCTGCCCCCGATGGGGTAGGATCGACGGCAGGGGACTCCCATGCAGCTGTTCTGGCCCTTCGGGCGCTTCCGTCACTACCGCCGCCAGTCCGCCGCCCTCGAGCCGGCGGCGCTCGCGGCGCTGCGCCAGGCCATCCTCGAGTCTCCGCTGATGGCGGCCTCCAACCTCAACCACCGCTTCGCGGGCACCTACGGCTTCTCGCTGGCCTTCCGGCGTGAGCACCTGCCCGAGGTGCTCACGCAGCTCCCGGCCCTCGGGCCCTTCCTGGCGCGGGCGCTACGCCCCGAGTGCAACGCCTTTTTCCTCAACCCCCTCCTGATCACGGACGGTGCGGGCGTGGCCCCGCACGTCGACCTGAGCCTCGCGGGCGCCATCCCGGGCGTCCGCACGCCGCGCTACGTCTCGGTGCTGTACCTCGAGGTGCCGCCCGGCCTGGAGGGGGGCGAGCTCAAGCTCTACGAGGGCCCCCGCCACAAGGCCACCGTCACGCCGCGAGAGGGCTCCCTCGTCACCTTCCGGGGCGACATGCGCCACGAGGTCGCGCCCGTGCGCGCCGGGGCGCCCGGCATCTACGAGGCCCGCCTGAGCGTCGTGGTCGAGCAGTACCAGCTCACGGACGTGCAGCTCACGCACCTCCCCGAGCTGCGCGTCGGCACCCGGCGCGAGGCGCTGCCGGCCGAGCCGCCGCTGGCAGGTGGGGCGGGCCAAGGGGCCTTCGGCGACGAGGTGCGCCGCTGGCTCGGGGACGCCCCCGATGAGCGCGAGGTTATGTAATACACAATTGCCGGTGAAGGGCGCGTGATCGCTGCCACCATCAGGGGTCCCTGATCTGGCCAGATCTGGAAACCGTGATCCCGCGATCGTTTCCGGCGATTTCCTGGAGATTGAGGCAGTGTGTACACAACTGGCAGATCGCAGCGGCTGGGGGTGAGATGTGTATCACATAACTGCCTTGACAAGCTTCTGGCTGTGGACGCAACGCTGCAGGGAGTCCACGCTCAGGTCGAGCCGCGCCCCCGAAAGGCGAGCGGCGGGGCCCGGTGGAGGCGGCCGCGGAAGGCCAGCGCAGGAGCCAGGCGCCGAGGTGCGCGTGCGTCCCCGGGGCGTCAGCCCCGGCCCCACACGGCCAGATGGTCTTGGGGGAACGCCCTCAGGCTCAGCCCCCGGCGGGCCGGTCCCGCTCAGCCTCGCCGCCGACCAACCCCTCACTCTCCATCACCACCCCCATCGACGGCGGCACGTCGCCCATCGGCACAGCACCCGGCACCACGGCCTGCATCTCGGCCTTCCGGTCGATGGCCCCGATGGCCCACGTGTAGGCCACCATCGCCACCAGCGAGACCACGCCGCCGCCGGCGATCCAGTACCAGATGGTCTCGGGGTGGTGGAGCTTCCAGAGCATCTCCGTGGCCTCGGGCACGGTCAGGTGGGCCTGGGTGGCCAGCGTGTCCATGACCTGCTCCTTGGGGATGGCCTTCACCGCCTCGGCCGTCAGGCCACCCTGCTCCTGGAGCCAGGCGCGGGCGAAGTTGACCTTGTCGCCGTGGTGCTCGTAGAAGTTGCCGGCGAAGATGGAGCCCACGGCCCAGCCGAGGCCGCTGGGGACCTCGCCGTAGCCCATGAACAGGGCACGCTTGTCGGGCGGGGCGATCGTCCCCATGTAGTCCTTGGTGCGCGGCGAGCTCAGCATCTCACCCAGCGTGAACACGGCCACGCCGGCGATCACGGCCGTGCCCAGCTGGCTGGTGCCGGCAAGCAGGATGCCCAGGATCGACGCGAAGATGCCGAGGCAGATGGCCACCAGGGGCTTCGCGCGCGAGGCCAGCCAGGCCACCGGGATCATGAACACCATGATCAGCCCCGAGTTCAGGTTCAGGATCTGCGCGGAGTCCACGCCCCCGTCACGGGACCGGAAGAGGCCGGGCGTCGAGGCCGCCGTCGTCCAGTCGTCGATGAAGTTCGGCAGCAGGTCGAACAGCTGGTGGAAGGAGAACCAGAAGCCGGAGAAGATGAGGATGAACGCCAGCAGGCGCGGCTGGAAGATGTCCCGGATGGAGGTGACGAAGATCCGAACGACCTCGGCGACCACCTCGGAGGCGTGCTGATAGGGGGCAGGCCGGTTCACGTCCGGCTCCTTGAACATCACGAGCGGCAGGAAGTTGAGGGCGACGAGGGCCGTGTTGAAAGCGAAGATCGCGGTCCATCCCCCCCAGGCCTTCAGCGGATCCACCGTGAAGCCGGCGATGAAGGCGCCCACGTTCACGAGCTCGTAGAAGATGCCCCAGCCCACGGAGGCGTTCTTGCCCGTCACGCTGTGGGCGATCAGGCCCTGCACGCCCGGCTTGAACAGGCCCGTGCCCGCCGCGAGCAGCATGCACCCCGTGAAGAAGGGCCAGTACTCCCGCTGCGTCGCCATCAGCATGTAGCCGACGAGCTTCAGCACGATCGCCGCGCCGATCGTCTTCTTGTAGCCGAAGCGGTCCGCGAAGCCGCCCGTGAACATCGGCAGGAAGGAGGCAATGACCGCCCACCAGAGGTAGATGTTGCCCTTCTGGATGTGGGTGAACTCCAGGCCCCCCAGGGCCGTGGCCCCGACGATGTACAGCGCCAGCGTCAGCCGGACGCCGTAGTAGGCCCAGCGCTCCACGAACTCCATGAAGTTCGCGAACCAGAAGGCCTGCGGGTAGTCGCGGACCTGGGCCCAGAGGGACGAGGACGTGGTGACGGCCATGGGTGGATCCCTTCGCGGTGGGCACGGGTGGAGGGCTTAAACTTTGTTTAACCCGCGCACAACCTGATCATACCAAGCCCAGGCGGAGGGACGCCATGCCCCCAGGGGCGGCACCCGCCACCGGGGGCACCCGTGCCCGTCAGTGGGCCTTCTGGACCAGCTCGATCGCGTGCCCGTCGGGATCCGTGAGGAAGGCGACGTGGGACCCTGAGGGCAGGGTGTAGGGCCCGCGTTCAAGCGCGGCTCCGGCGCCCACAGCCCGCGCAATGCCGGCCGTGAGGTCCGAGACGCGGTAGGCCAGGTGCATGGCCCGCGGCTGCGGCGGCGGGTAGGGCCCCTCGAGGACCTCGCACAGCTGCAGCTCGACGGCCTCGCCCGGCAGGCGCAGGAAGGCGATTTCCGTGCCCTCGGGCCCGGGCCTGCGGGCCCGCGTGGCATAGCCGAAGGCGGCCTCGTAGAAGGCCAGCGCGGCCTCGAGCGAGCGCACGCGGATCATGGTGTGGAGGGTCGAGACGGTCATGGCGGGGCCTCAGCGGGGGGGGAGGGGGCGGCGCGCCCGGTCGGGGCGATCGCGGAAGTCGGGGCGGCGGGGGGGGGCGGCCTCCAGCCGGGCGAGCACCTCGGCGATGGCGCGATCGAGCTGCGGGTCCTCGCCCGCCGCGTACGCCTGCGGGGGGAAGCGCACCTCGATGTCGGGCGCCGTGCCGTGGTTCTCCACGCCCCAGCCCACGTCCTCGAACCAGAAGGCGAACTCGGGCTGGGTCGTCACCGTGCCGTCCACCAGGGCGTGCCGGGGCCAGATGCCGATCACGCCGCCCCACGTGCGCGTCCCGATCAGCGGCCCGAGCCCGAGCAGCTTGAAGCAGTGGCTGAAGATGTCGCCGTCCGAGCCCGCGATCTCGTTCGTGAGGCCCACGATCGGGCCAGCCAGGCTGTGGTCCGGGTAGGGCGCGGGGGCACCCCAGCGGGGGACGTCATAGCCGATGCGCCGCCGCGACAGCTTCTCGAGCAGCAGCTGGGAGACGTGGCCCCCGCCGTTGAAGCGGACGTCGACGACGAGCGCGTCGCGCTCGCTCTCCACCAGCCACGCCCGGTGGAACTCGGCGAACCCCCAGGCCCCCATATCGGGCACGTGGAGGTAGCCGCAGCGCCCCCCGGTGCGGGCGTGCACGTGGGCCCGGTTGGCCTCGACCCAGGCCCGGTAGCGGACGGCCTCCTCGCTGGCGAGGGGCTGCACCCGCACCGTGCGGGGGGACTCGGTGGGCGCCCGCCCCGCGAAGGTGAGGGCGACCTCGCCCGTGGCCCGGTGCACCAGCTCGGCCTCGGGCGGTCGCTGGGGCCCGAGCCGGCGGCCGCTGATGGCGAGCAGGTGGTCGCCCTCCCGGACGTCCAGGCCGGGCCGACGCAGCGGGGAGTCCGCGCCGCGATCGCCGGGCGTGCCCTCGACGATCTCCGTGATGCGCCAGCCCCCCACGATCTCGTCCCAGACGAAGCTCGCCGCCAGGTGTCCCTGGTCGTAGCGGGGCACGGGCCGGTGATCGCCCCCCCACTCGTAGGCGTGCGACGTGCCGAGCTCGCCCTGCATCTCCCAGAGGAGGTCCGAGAACTCGGCCCGGGTCGCCACGCGGGCGAGCAGGGGCTGGTAGGCCTCGTGGACCTGCTGCCAGTCGACGGCGCTCAGGCGCTCGCACCAGAACTGATCCCGCTGCAGCCGCCACGCCTCGGCATACATCTGGCGCCACTCCGCGCGCGGGTCCACCTCCACGCGCGCGCGCGTGAGGTCGAGCCAGCCCGTGTCGCGTCCGGCCGTGTCCCCGGTTTCCTTGGGCTTCTCGCCGGCGGGCAGCACCCGCAGGCGCTCCCCCACCCCCGTCAGCAGGTGCTTGCCGTCCGGCGTCACCGTGAAGGGCCCTGCCGCCTCGAGCAACACCTCCTCCTGGCCGGTGGCCAGGTCCCAGCAGGCGAGGCGCGCGTCCGACACGCCGGCCTCGCCGAGCGCCTGCCCGAGGGCGCCCTTCGGCTCGCGGCTCGTGTAGAGCACCTTGGCCCCCGTGCCGGCGATCTGCTCGTACCGCCCGGCCGCCACCGGGAACACGGCCACGCGGGTCATGATGCCCGCAAAGTCGATCTCCACCGGCGTCGGCTCAGCCGGCGGGGCGTCGGCTGTCGGGGCCGCCGGGGGAGGCTCCGGGGCGATCGGCGGCAGGAACGGATCGGGCACGTCCGGCCGCAACGTCACCAGGGCCGGCCGGCCCCCTCGCTGGAAGCTGAGGTCGAAGTGAAGGTGGTCGTAGACCGGGTCGAACTCGCGCTGGCTGAGGAAGTACAGGTGGCGCCCCTGCGGGTCCCACGCGGGGCCGAAGTCCGCCAGCACCGGCCGCGTGACGGCGCGCGTCGTCCCCGTGGCGGCCTCCAGCACGTGGATGGCAACGCGGGCCCGGTCGAGCGGGCGGGCGTAGGCCAGCCAGCGGCTGTCCGGGCTCCAGGCGAGGCCGCTCGGGGCGTGGGTCGGGCTCCGGTCCACCACCCGCACCTCCCGGGTCTCCCGGGCAATCAGCAGCACGGCGTGGCGGTGGTTCACGGCGGCGACCCACCGCCCGTCGGGGGAGGCGGCCAGCTCCAGCACCCGTCCCAGGTCCAGCGGCCCCCAGTCCTCCAGCGCGCCCGTGCCATCGGCTGCGCACTCCGCCAGCGACTCCTCGCCACCACCGTCGTGCACGAGCATGAGCCGGTCGCCGCCCGGCAGCCAGGCGGGCAACCTGTACCGCACGCCCTGCGGCACGCCGAGCTGAACGGCCGGCCCCGCGAAGGCCCCGAGCACGAAGGGCTTGCCCCGGCTGACGAGGGCCACGGTGTGTCCTGCGGGGTGCAGGGCCGCATCCGTCAGGAACCTGCCCGTCGGCACGAACTTCCGGGCCAGCTGGGGGGCCGGGGCCTGCCACGAGATGGGCACCTGGGTGGACGTCTCCGAGGCCGGCTCGAAGACGAACAGGTCCGCCCCGGCGTGGTAAGCGATGCGGTGCCCGTCCGTGGTCGCCTGCCGGGCGTAGTGATCGTGGTGGTCCGTCAGCCGGCGCAGCTCCGAGCCGTCCGGCCGGCAGGTGTAGAGGTTGCCCACGTCCTCGAAGTCCGCGAGGAAGTAGATCCGGTCCCCCAGCCACATCGGCGTGGTGGCGTTGCCCGCTGGCAGCGCCAGCCGCGTGAAGGCCCCGCTCCCCGTGGCGTCGACCCAGAGCTCGCCGACCGTGCCCCCGCGGTAGCGCTTCCAGCGGGCCGGATCACCCGTGTTGCGGCCGAGCACGCTGCCGCGGCCATCGGGCGCGAAGGCCAGGTGACGGGCCGGGCCCCAGGGCAACCGCTGCGGTGCGCCGCCCGCCAGCGGCACCTCCCACAGCGAGGTGTTGCGGGTGAAGGGCTCGCGCGCGTTGGTGGCGACGATCACGGCTGCGCCATCGGGCCGCCAGCCCACCACCAGGGTGTAGCTGCCGAAGTGGCTGAGGCGTCGCCCTTCCCCGCCCTCGGCCGGCATCACCCACGCCTCGGCCGGCCCCTCCTCCCGGCTGGTGTAGGCCAGCCAGCGGCCATCCGGCGAGAAGTGCGCGTGCGTGCGCTCCCCGGCCCCCGCCGTGAGGCGGCCCGGCACGCCCCCCGCCACGGGCACCCGCCAGAGGTCGTCCTCGCACGTGAACACGAGGGTGTCGCCGTGCAAGGTGGGGTGCCGGTAGTAGCCCTGGGGCATCGAGCCCTCCTCTTCATGGCCTCGGGAAGAATGCATCGACCGCGATTCGCACGCGTCCGGGATCCTCGCCCAGGGGGTGGACGACACCGTAAGGCGCAAGCGGCACGCTGAAGTAGGTCGACAGCGCGGTTCCCCCCATTGTTTTCCGAACCCGCAGCGTCAGGGGCAGCTCGGCGACCGCCGCTCCGGCGGACACCACGGCAGCCACCCTCATCCGACGCGGCCGCAGGGACACGGCCCCCAGGGCCACCGGGCTGGTGTGCAGCGCCAGCGACGGCCCGAGGAAGCGGTGCAACAGGGCGTCATAGAGCGTGTACCCCGTCCGAATGCCAACGACCGGGGCCCAGAGGTGGACGCTGCCATCGCCAGCCAGCGTGCCCTGGACGGGAACGGCTCCCCACACCCCCGGGGCCAGCTCGGGGGCCTGGGCGCTCGCCCGGCTCCGGGCCGGGTCTGCAGGGCTCGCCAGCGCGGGCCCCGCCGCCCGCGCCAGCAGAGCCAACGCCACGAACGAAGCCAGCAGCCTCACCAGGCAGGCGTGGACGCCAGCGCGCCCGCGAGCAAGTCAGCCACGGCCTGCGCGATCGCCGGCTGATCGTGGTTCAGGGGCCCCGCAGGCAGCGGGCGGTGGATCATCAGCGCGGCCTCCCCGGCGATCGGGTAGAGGTACACGAAGCCGAGCTGCCCCTCGGCCAGCAGGGAGCCGCGCAGGACCTCGGGCAGCGGCGCCGCGTCCGAGGGCGTGGCCGCGCCCATCATCAGCAGCGGCTGCCCCTCGCGCAGCACGCGCCCCACGAAGGCGTCCGTGGCGGCCTCGGGCGGCGGGCTGGCGGCCCACGCCGCCAGGGCCGCCTGAGCCCCGGCCGTGGTCCCGTGGGTCGCGCTGACGGCGAGGCGCCCTGCGGCGTCCCGCCGCACGACGGCCATCGCCTCGCCAGCATCGAGGCCCACGAGCAGCTCGAGCGCCCGCCCCACGGCCTCCGGCCACGGGCCCTGGCGGATGGGGTCCGCCATCATCGGGTGAAGCTCGAAGGCCGGCGGGGACTTGAAGGGGATGGCTGCGAGGGGCATGGGGCGTCCTGTGAGGGGCTCAGCGATCGTGGACCACGATCGCCTCGGCTCCGTGGGGGGGGGCGGGCTCGAGCGCCTCGGGCGTCCGGCCGTAGGTCGTGGCGAGCTCAGCGAGCCAGATCGCCATCTCGGGCGGGATCTGGCCCGGCGCCAGCCGCCACGTCCAGTTGCCAGCCGGGGCGCCCGGGGTGTTCATGCGCGCCTCGGCGCCCAGGCCCAGCAGGTCGGGCACCGGCACGATGGCGATCCGCGCGACGCTCGCGAAGGCGGCCCGCACCAGGGCCCCCGTGAAGCCTGCGGCGTCGGTCTGAAGGTAGCGACACGCGTAAGCCTTCTCCTCCTCGGGCGCGGTGTCGTACCACCCCCGCGCCGTGTCGTTGTCGTGCGTGCCGGTGTAAACCACGCAGTTGGCGATGTGGTTGTGCGGCAGATAGGCGTTCGACGGACTTCCAAACGCGAACTCGAGGATCTTCATGCCTGGCAGCCCGAAGGCATCGCGCAGGGCCTCGACCTCGGGGGTGATGAGGCCGAGGTCCTCGGCGATGATGGGCAACTCGGCGCCAAGCGCCTTCTGCAACGCCTTGAACAGCTTGGCCCCCGGGCCCCGGACCCAGCGGCCGTTCACGGCCGTCGGCTCGCCCGCAGGCACCTCCCAGTAGGCCTCGAAGCCCCGGAAGTGGTCCAGGCGGACCAGGTCATACAGGGTGAGGGCTTGCCGCATCCGCTCGATCCACCAGCCGTACCGGCGACGACCAAGCACGTCCCAGCGGTACAGCGGGTTGCCCCACAGCTGACCGGTCTCGCTGAAGTAATCCGGCGGCACGCCCGCCACCACCGTGGGCGCCAGCGCGTCGTCGAGGTGAAACAGGTCCGGGTGCTGCCAGACGTCAGCGCTGTCGAAGGCCACGAAGATGGGCACGTCGCCCACCACCTGGATGCCTTTCGCGTTGGCGTGCGCACGCAGGGCGGACCACTGGGTGAAGAACGTCCACTGGCAAAACTGATGGAACGCGATCGCCCCCGCGTGGGCCCGCCGGGCCGCGGCCAGGGCCTGCCGCTCCCGCCGGGCGAGCGGGGCCGGCCACTGGTTCCAGCAGGCCCCCTCGTGCGCAGCCTTGAGGGCCTGGAACAGGGCGTAGTCGTCCAGCCAGCCGGCCTCCCGCTTGCAGAAGCCCGCCAGGTCCGCCCGGGCAGCCTCGTCCGCCTGCGCCGAGAAGCCCTCGAAGGCGGCTTGCAGCGCACGCGTCTTGAACCAGACCACGTGTCCGTAGTCCACCCCGGAGGTGTTCGGAGGGGCGTCTGCCAGGGCCTCGGGGGCGAGCCACCCTCGGCCCACGAGGGCCTCGAGGTCGATCAGCAGCGGGTTCCCCGCGAAGGCGGAGAACGACTGGTAGGGAGAGTCCCCATAGCCCGTCGGGCCCAGGGGCAGCACCTGCCACAGGCGCTGCTTGCTCTCGGCCAGCCAGTCGACGAAGGCATAGGCCGCGGAGCCGAGATCGCCGATGCCCTGGCCGCCAGGCAGGGAGGTGGGGTGGAGGAGGATGCCGCTCAGGCGGGAGTGCGTCATGGGTGGAGTCCTGACCCGCTGCCGGCCGGGGTGTCGACGGTGGTCCCGAACCCGGCCTCGGTGGCGGAGCAGGCGTCGGACGGCGGCAACGGAGGGATGAGGGGGGGGGAAGCGACGGACGCCGTTGTCGATGGTGGCATTCTAACGCACGCCCACCGCCTCCGCTATGCCCCGGGGCGAGGGCCGGCCGGCCGGGAGATGGCCCGCAGGGCCGCCACGTCCAGCGGGCGTGCCTCATCGCAGCAGGCCACCAGGTCGGCATGCGCCGTGCCGGGGAAGTAGCGCAGGCCGACGCGCACGCCGGCCTCGCGGGCGTCGCACACGGCCGGCACCAGGTCGCTGTCGCCGGCCAGCAGCAAGGCAGCCTCGATCTCGCCCCGCCAGGCCATTCGCACCAGATCGACCGCGAGCAGCACGTCGCAACGCTTCTGCTCATAAACCCAGTCCCCGGGGCGATGCCCCCCCCGCCGCTCGGTCCTGCCCGCCCGCAGGCGCCAGCCCCGCTGCCGCTCCAGGAAGGCCAAAAACCGCCGGCGCGCCTCGTACAGGGCATGTTCGGCGGGCAGTGGCGGGTCCGACAGCCACGGCAGCGCGTGGTAGTAGCCCGTCAACCCCGGCCGGGTGCCGCCGTTCAGCAGCGCCGGCAGGCGTGGCATGTCGAGCGCAAGGGGGGAGCCGCCCATGGCCAGAGGCCCGCGGGTCAGGTGGTCCAGGTACGCGGCATCGATGAAGAGCGCCGTGCGGGATGGGGGGGGCATGCCCTCCAGTGTACCGTGGCCGCGCGACGGCCGGAGGCCCCCACCGCCTGACGGCGGCGGGGGCCTCCCGTGACCCGGCGGCTGCTCAGAAAGAGAAGCCCAGGCCCACGTTGCCGCCCATGGTGTTCGTCACGGCGCCCGACAGCCCCGCCGGGGCCACGTAGAGATCGGACGGCAGCTGGAAGTTGTTCAAGCCAACCGTCAGGGCCAGGTTCGGGGTGACGTACAGATCGACGCCGACCCCGTAGTTCGTCAGCATGGCGCCTGCCGCGCTGAGCGCCGTGA
>JAYKHL010000169.1:0-39510 GCA_035284865.1 Candidatus Sericytochromatia bacterium
CCGCCAGGCGGGCGGGTGCTGAGCCAGCACCACGTGATGGTCTGGCTGTACACGGGCCGTCAGGGCCACAGCCTGCCCCTGGTGGTGGTCCCGGGCGGCACCTTCGCCCCGCTGCCCGCTGGTGACACCGCCCGCTTCTTGCTCGAACACCCCACGGGCCACCTTGCCCTGACGCCCAACCCGGGGCCGGAGCTGAACGTCACGGCCGTGTCGTTCAACCCGCTGTTGCGGGCGTGTCCGGAGGCGTTCGCGCCCACCTGGCTCGGGCCGGGGGGCGTCTTCGGGGTGCTGAGGCTGGAGGGCGAGGCCCTGCGAAGGTGTCTGGGCCGCGCGGGGGGCGGGGCTGGAGCAGGTGAGCTCTGAACGCCGCGACGTCGCTGTGTTATTATGTCGCAGCGAGAGGGCCGAGGGTCAGGGCCGTCGCCTGGCCCGGTCACGTCCGCTTTGGAGGGAGCAGCCGTGAGCGACGCCGTGAGCCCTGAGGCCCTGCTTGCCAGGCGCCAGCACGTCCTGGCGCCCACCCTGGCCCACTCCTATGACCGCCCGATGACCCTGGTGCGTGGCGAGATGCAGCACCTGTTCGACGGCAACGGACGGCGCTACCTCGATTTCTTCGCCGGCATCAGCACCGTCTCCGTGGGCCACGCCAACCCGGCCGTGAACGCCCGGGTGATCGGGCAGATCGGCGAGCTCCAGCACACGAGCACCCTGTTCCTCACCGAGCCGGTGGTGAGCCTGGCCGAGCGCCTGGCCGGCATCACCCCCGGACGGCTGCAGAAGAGCCTCCTCACCAACAGCGGCACCGAGGCCAACGAGATGGCCGTGCTGCTCGCGAAGCGCTTCACCAGCCGCCACGAGATCGTGGCGCTCAAGCACGCTTACCACGGGCGCTCGTGGCTGACGGCGAGCCTGACGGGCATCGCGGCCTATCGGGTCGATCCCGTCGCCGTGCCGGGCATCGCCTTCGCCGAGAGCCCGTACTGCTACCGCTGTCCCTTCGGCAAGGTCCCCTCGGCGTGCGACCTCGAGTGCGCGCGGGACCTCGAGGTCGTCATCCAGACCCAGACCACCGGGGCCCCCGCCGCCTTCCTCGCCGAGACGATCCAGGGCGTGGGAGGCATCATCGTGCCGCCGCCGGACTACTTCAAGGTGGCGCGGGAGATCGCCAACCGGCACGGGATGGTGTTCCACCTCGACGAGGTGCAGGCCGGCTTCGGGCGCACGGGCACCTGGTTTGGTATCGAGCAATACGGGGTGGAGCCTGACATCGTCACGATGGCGAAGGGCATGGGCAATGGCTTTGCCATCGGCGGCTGCATCACCACGCCTGAGATCGCGGACAGCCTGACGGCGGGGACGATCAACACCTTTGGGGGCAACCCCGTGTCTGCGGCGGCCAGCCTCGCCACGATCGACTACATCGAACAGCACCGGCTGATGCAGCGGGCGGCCGAGCTCGGGGCGTTCTTGCTCGACGCGTTGAGGGGCCTGCAGGAGGAATTCCCCGTGATCGGCGACGTGCGGGGCAAGGGCCTCATGCTCGGCCTTGAGATCGTGGCGGACGCGCGCACCAAGGCCCCTGATGTGGGGACCACCAGGCAAGTGTTGGAGCGGCTGAAGGAGGACGGCGTGATCGTCGGCCGGGGGGGCATCCACGGCAACGTGATCCGCCTGCAGCCGCCGATGGTCATCACCCGTGCCGACTGCGAACGCCTGGTGGCTGCCCTCCGCGGGGCGCTGCGGCGGGTGGTGGGGGCGCAGCCGGCGAGCGCCTGACGCCCCCCCGGGTCCCCCCTCAGCGCTGGATCACCTCCACCTCCCGGCGGGGCTCCGCCGGGGCGTGATCCAGGTCGCGCCGGATGGGCACGCCAAGGTAGCTCGTGTCTTGCTCGGCCACGCGATCGAGCATCTCGGCCAGCATGAAGAGGGTCGGCGCCCAGAGGCCGATGAACTGCCCGGTGCTGCGCTTGCCCGACTCGGGCTGGCTCCGCCCCGCGAGGTAGGTCAACCCCGACACCACCACCGACGCCACCGCCGCCCCGAAGGCCATGTGGCTCGCCTGCTTGATCATGCTGCTCCGCATCGGCACGCTCCTTTCGGCCAGACCGGCTCGGCCCGGCACCTCGTGCGGCCCATCTTGGCGGGGGCGGGGCTCCCCGGCAACAGGGGGGCGAGGCGTCAGCGAAGGGGCGGTGGGGCCGCCTTGTCACCCAGCCGGAGGCGCAGCGGGACCTCGTCGGCTGGGCCCAGGGCCGCCGGTGTCACCACGGTGATGCAGCCCGTGCTGCCGTCGTCGACGCGCAGCCCGGCCCAGTCGTAGGCCCGAAGGCGGACCCGGTAGGGCGTCTGACGGGCCAGGTGGCTGAGCACGATGGGGGTGTCGAGCCCCATCACGCCGCCGAGCGCGATCGCCTCGGCCTCGCCGGCTTCCAGTGGTGCCTGCTCGCCGGCCTGTCCCGGCCAGATCGACACGGCCACCGAGGCCACGTCGGTCGCCGTGTAGGGATCGAGCCTGCCGTCCGGCTCCTGCACGACGCTGGCCCGGCCCGTGATCGTCAGGCTCCCAGCCTCCAGGGCCCGAGGGCCGGCCAGGCCGGCGTGGGCGCAGCCCGTCTGAGGACCGAGGAGCCCCACCACCAGCGGCACCACCCAGCGGGTCACCGCGCACCTGCCTGGCCCGTCACGAAGGCGCCGTCCGGCGACACCCAGCGGAAGCTGCCGTCTGGCGCCTGGCTGAACGTGCCGAGGGGGAAGTCGGTGGCCTCGATGGGGAAGAGGCCGCGGGCGTCCGGGGTGTCGGCCGCCAGGTCGGCGGCCACTGCCTGCAGGAGGGTTCTGGTCTCGGCCGTCAGGCTGGCCGCAGCCCCCGCGTCCAGCAGGGCGCGGCCCAGGGCGAGCTGCTCCGTGCCAGGGAGGATGCCGAGGGTCACGGCGAGGGGCTCGCTGTTCGGGACGCGCGCAAAGGCCGTCTCCAGCGCGGGGGTGAGCGCCTCCAGGCGGGCCAGCGTCCGCCGCGAGGCCCGCTCGCGGCGGTCTGGCCCGAGCCGCAGCCCGAGCTTCAGGACCCCCTCCAGGCACCGGGCGAGGGCGGTGGTGGCGCCATTCAGGCGCAGGGTCACGCCCTCACCATCGGTGCCTGGGCGCTGCCAGAACGCCACCCAGGTCCGGCCGCCCAGCGTCACCACGAGCTTCACGACGCGATCGGGGGCCGTGGTGGGCAACGCGAAGTTGAAGCGCCCCACCGAGGTCGTGGTCGGAACCCGGCTCCCCACCTGCAGCGTGATGAACGAGGCCGGAGAGGCCGGGGGCCGGAACGAGAGGGGCACGCCGGCCCCCGTGGCGAGGTCGAAGGCCCGCAACCGGGCTCCGGGCACGGGCCGGTCTTGAAGCCGCACGGTGCCCTGGAGGCGAGGGCCGACGGGGCTCGGGATGGGGGTGGGCTCAGGGGGGGGCATCGGGTGGGGCTCCACGCCCGCGAAGCCGGCGGCGCACCCGGCGGCGAGGGTGGCGGCGGCAAGCAACCCCTGCCAGCCGCGAGGTGACGGGGCAGGGGGGCACGCGTGGTCGTGTGAGCCTCGGTGGGATGATGGCATGACGTCCCCGATCGGGGCCGCGCGCACGACGAGGGCCGCCCCTGCCTCCGTTGTAACGCGGCTGCCGGCGAGGGGTCTGTGCGGTGGATCGCCGCGTCAGGGGGCGGCATGGCACCAGGCGGGCTCGACGGTCGACACCAGCCACGGGGCGCCGACGGGGTTGGTGGTCGCAAGGTACAGCCCCAGCCGCCGCAGGTGCCGCCGGGCAAACGGGAGGCTGGTGGCGCGCAGGCCGTAGCGGGCGGCCGCGGCCTGCACCGTGAAGCGGCCCACGGCCCGCACGGCCGTGTCAGCCGGGGCCTGCGCCACCCATCGAGGGGCCCATCCAAGCACCACGCCCCGCCTGCGCACGGCGCGGGCGGGGCGTGGAGGGGAGGGGCTACTGGTACTTGATGTAACTCAGAATCACGCCGTTCTTCAGGTTAACCTGGTAACCGGTGGTGTTGCCGATCTGGGTCAGCAGCTTGTAGCCGCGTTTCGTGTCGTCATCCGCGCCGCCATTCGTGGCGAGCACCGAGTTACGCTCCACGAAGCGGTA
This sequence comes from Candidatus Sericytochromatia bacterium, assembly GCA_035284865.1. GTDB lineage: Bacteria > Cyanobacteriota > Sericytochromatia > S15B-MN24 > JAQBPE01 > JAYKHL01. The sequence goes on from JAYKHL010000169.1 coordinate 4,132, forward strand.
GGTTGGCACCGTGCTGCAGGTGTAGCTGCCAGCCTGCGCCAGCGGAATTTCGATGGAGAGCACCTTGTCTCCACCGGGGAGCCGCTCGTCCGCGAGCGCCGTGCCCAGGTCCGAGGTGCCGGTCAGGCAGTTCACGATGGCATCGTTCAGGGTGTTGAGGGTGGTTGCCACCGCCGGGTCATCTGCCCCTGCAGGCAGGGTTGTTGTCCCCACGAAGTCGATATCCGCCACCTCCGTGGCTGACCCCGTGATCGTCGCCAGGCCATCCGCACTGATCCACTCGCCGCCCTGCACGTCCGCCCCGTCCTGCTGGTAAACGCTGGTGTCGGGGTCCGCGTACCAGAGGCCGAGCGTGGCCTCGAGGGGGTAGAGGCTCAGCTTGAGCTTGGCCTTGGTTGGCAGGGAGGCCCCCTGCGTGAGGTCGAGCTCCGTGGTGGACTCGGCCTCGTCCGAGAGCCGGATGCGGCTCGTGGCCGTGGGATCGGCGCTGGGGTCATAGACCGTGGCGGGCACCACCGCGTCGCCGTAGGCCCGCACGATCGCCCGGTGCAACATCCCGAGCTTCAGCCCCTTGATCACCAAACTGGGCGGGTTGGTGCTGGCTATGCCGGTTGGGAAGGGGAAGATCTCCCAGCGGCTGTAACCGCCAAGGCCGACGGCGTCCGGAAAGATGGCCGGCGTGGCCACGGTGGGCACCATCACCTCCCCGCTCTGGGAGGCGCCGTTCGAGGTGATCTGGACCGTCACGGCCACGATGTGCTTGCCGATGTCGCTGGGGTCATAGCTCGCCGAGGCGACGATGTCCCGGTCAAGCAAGGCGTACGGCCGCCGAAGCTGCTGCAACGCGAGCTCCACGGGCAGGTCGATGACGCCTTGGGCGCTGGGGGCCGATCCGGCGGGGGCCGAGCCCGCCGTCGGCATCTGGGCGGGCAGCGAACAGCCGGCGAGCAGGGCCAGCGTCGCCAGCAGGTGAATAGGCTTCATGAGGCTTGGCTCCTTGGTCTGGGGGATCATTGGACGACGAGGTCGAGGGAGCCCGCCTCCGGGGTCCCGTTGCTGTCAAGGTCCCGGTCGTACAGGTTCGGATCGAGCGTGAAGGTGGCAATCGCATTCGACGCCGTCCCGCCGGCCTCGGCCGTGGCCTGGTAGATGTGGCCCACGATCAGCCGGCCGAACACGGCGGCCCCGCCCGTGGCCCCGAGGTCGGCGCTGATGGCTGCGGCTTGGGTACAGCTGGCGTCGATCCCGGTGGTGATGTCGTCCAGCGTCACGATGGTGCCTGTCGCGCCGGCCGCCTGGTTGTCCACGTTCACCACCCACTTGCCCACCACCGGCCGCTCCTTGAAGGCCACCTTCAGGCGCTGGGCGATGCGCAAGGGGCGGACCTCATCGGCGACCACCGTGATGTACCGGGTGTCGAGCAGGCTCGTGGCCGGCACGTCCGCGGTGATCAGCTCGCCGTTGCGGTAGGCCTCGATCCAGACGGTGGCCGTGGCCTCGGGCTCCAGATCCGAGAGCCGCAGCGTGGAGGAAGCGTTGAGGGTGCCATTCAGCCCCTCGAGCGTCAGCACGTCGTCCGCGGTGGTGGCCGCGTAGTCCACATGGACCGTCAGGCTGGAGATGTCGTCGAGGGCGTAGCCACCCGGCACGGGGCTGTCGCAGTCCCCGGCGGCGAGCAACTGCCTGGCGCCGGGGGCCACGACGGCGAGGCTCACGGGAACCGTGACCTTGCCGGCCCGGGACGCCGCCACCGTCTTCCCGGGCAGCCCGGGGGCGGCGCAGCCAGCGAGGAGTGCGGCAGAAAGTGCCGCGGTCGTGGCACTGGAGTGAAAGGGGGTCATGCTTGCCTGTCTCCTCTTACGGCTATGGGATCAGCAGCTCGGTGCAAGGCTGGGAGGCTGTTGAGCCGGGCGCGTAGTACTCGCATGTCAGGGTCGCTGCCGGATCCTGGTCCGCGAGGCCGCCTCCGACGATCGTCAAGCCGCCCGTGACGGTGCTGAAGTTCTGCGACGTGCTGGTGCTGCCTCCGCCCGAGCCACCGCCGCTCGCGCTGGGAGGCGCGGTGGGGGCTGCCGTCGGGGCCGCCGTCGGGGTCGCCGTTGGCGCGACGGATGGCGCCACCGATGGCGCCACCGATGGGGCCGCCGAGGGGGCGTCGTTCGGCACGAACTGGCCGGACCCGAAGGTGCCGGTGGTCGTCTGGCCGCTCTCGTCCGTGTAGGAGAACGCACCATCGAGGGAGATCTTGATGCGCCCGAGGGGGAAGTCCTCCTGGGTGATCGGGTCCAGCCCCTCGTTTTTCGGGGGCGCTTCCTGCTGCTGGGCCCTGGCGAACTGCCCGAGCAGGGCCTCCACCTGGTCGAGCAGAGGCTCGACCATCCCAACGCCGTTGAGCACGGTCTGGAAGCTGGCTGTGGGATCGAACTCCCCGCGGTCGTCGAGCGCCACGGCAATGCGGTCCTGCACGTCCGTGCGCTTCTCGAGGGCCTTCTCCAGGCCCGCAATGGCTGCAGCTGCTTGCTTCATGGCTGCCTCGAGCGTGGTGGCCGCAGAGGCCCCCCGGAGCTGGAAGGTGGTTTTCAGGACGCCCTCGAAGGACTTGGCCGCGGAGGTTGTGGCGGCCGTGAGCCTCAGGTTGATGGTGAGCTGCAGCGTGGTCGTTCCGCTGGCCTGCGCCAGGCGGAAGGCCGCGGCCTCGGGCGCGCCGCCCACGGTGCGGCCCGTGCCGTCGACCAGGCCGACGAGGGCCCGGCCGTCCCACTCCGCCACCACCTTGATGACCTGGTCATTCCGGACGAGGGGGAGCTCGTAGTCGAAAGCCCCCGACCCATCCGCCAGCGTGCGGGTGGGCGCGGTCGGTCGGGCCGTGCCGGCCGCCGTGTAGGGGACGAGCACCAGCTCCTGGCCGGTGGCGAGATCGAAGGCCCGCATCCGGGCGTTGGGGACGGGCGCCTCGTTCAAGAGCACGGTGCCCTTGAGCCGGAAGCCGCGCGCGGCGGCCGGGGCGAGCGAGGCCGTCGGGTTGGTGCCCGCGAACGGCGTGCAGCCGAGCACGCCACAGGCGGCCGCGACGGCGGCCGTCAGGAAAATGTTGCGATGCTTCTTCAATGCTTGACCCTCAATTGGCGGTGCGCGTCCGGTGGGCTGGCCGTCAGGCGTCTGGTCGCCACGTTCAGGTGGGCCCCGGCTCGTACGGCAGGTGCTCCACCGTGGGCGAGGCCGCGGCGTTCGTGTCCACGGTGATCGTGCCGCTGCCGAACTGGCCGGCGTAGCAGCGGTCCGCAAGGTAGATCGTGACGTTCTGGGTCACGGTGCCGCCCCGTGGCTGGGTCGCGACCTGAAGGGTGCGTGAGGCCTCGCCTGGGCCGTTGTACTGCGCCTCCACCAGCACCTGCGGGCTGCCGGCGCGGGCGTCGCGCGGGTGGTAGGCGCGCCACGTGATGTCGAAGGTCGTGTCGGGCGTCAGCCTCAGGTCCACCGGGCGGTCGAGGTCGCCGTTGTTCAGCACGCTCACGATCTTGATGGGCGTCTCCGCCGTGCCCGCTTTCTTGGCATAGAAGTCGACCCGCACCAGGCCGGGCTTGGTGAAGGAGGCGATCCGGTCCACGGCGACAATGTCGGTTGCCACCCCGGCTTCATCGAGGGCCTCGGAGATGCAAGGCGGGGCCTGCTGCTGGAGCCGGTACGCGGACGGCAGGTTTGCCACCTCCACCTGAAGCCGCACGCCCCCTTCGGGCAGGGGCGTCACGCCTGACCACCAGGCGCAGCCCGCAAGCGCGCCTCCCGTGAGCAGGGCCAGGGGGAACAATGATCTCTTCATTCGGATTCCCTTCGAGACACGTTGGCTTGCCCCGTTTCAGCAACGGGGGGCCGAAGGAGGCGCTCCGCGCGAGTTGCCTGAGGTCGCGGCCTCCACGCAACGTGGCAGCCGACCGCCGAGGCCCGCGCATCATACTGGTAAATTCGTTTCTTGGGAACCTCGTGGGGGAATTCCCCAGGGCCCGGTCGCGCTTCATCCGGTCCCTTGGGGAGTGGGGGGCCGCCAGAAGGTGTCCCTTCGGGGGAGGCCAGGTACAATCAGGGCCATGCAAGATGCCTTCGGACGCCGGGTCGATTACCTCCGGATCTCCGTCACGGACCGCTGCAACATGCGCTGCCACTACTGCATGCCGGAGGCGGGCCTGCCCTTCTTCGATCGGGAGGACGTGCTGACCTACGCCGAGATCGTGGCCTTTGTCCGGGAGGTCGCGGTGCCGCTGGGCGTGACGCGGCTCCGGCTGACGGGCGGGGAGCCGCTCGTGCGCCGGGATCTCCACCTGCTCGCTGGCCGGCTTGCCGAGTTGCCAGCCATCCAGGACCTCGCCCTGACGACCAACGGCGTGCTGCTGGCGTCGCAGGCCGAGGCCCTGCGGCAAGCCGGGGTCACGCGGCTCAACGTCTCGCTCGACTCGCTGCGGCCCGAGCGCTTCCGCCACATCACCCGGGGGGCGGAGCTCGCCCGCGTCTGGGCTGGCCTCGAGGCGGCCGAGGCCGCGGGCTTCGCGCCGCTCAAGCTGAACTGCGTCGTGATGCGCGGCTTCAACGAGGACGAGGTGGCCGACTTCGCGGCGCTCACGCTGGAGCATCCCTGGCACGTGCGCTTCATCGAGTTCATGCCCGTGGGGGACCATGCCCTCTTCGAGCAGGTCGGCTACGTCCCCACCGAGGAGGTGCAGGCGCGAATTCGCGCGCGCTTCACCCTGGAGCCCCTCGCGCGGCCCGACGTCCCCGGCCACGGGCCGGCCCGCTACTGGCGAATTCCGGGGGCGATGGGCAGCGTCGGGTTCATCAGCCAGATGAGCCACGACTTCTGCGAGGCGTGCAACCGGGTCCGGCTTACCTCCGATGGCAGGCTGCGTCACTGCCTGCTCTCCGACCACGAGCTCGACGTGCGGTCCCTCCTGCGCGGGGGCGTGGACCCCGGCGCCATCCGCGAGGCGATCGTGGCGGACCTCCAGCTCAAGCTCGAGCGGCACCAGGGCGCGGCCGGGATCGCCTCCCACCGGCGCAGCATGTCCCAGGTGGGTGGGTAGGAGGACGGGGAGCCCCCTGGCCCCCTTTGCACCGGCGAACGGATCGTTCCCCCCCCCCGATGGAGCTGCCATGACCTCCTTCACCCACCTCAACGCCGAGGGTCGGCCGCGCATGGTCGACGTCGCCGGGAAGCCTGCCACCACCCGGGAGGCGGTGGCGCGCAGCGCGCTGCGGATGACGGCCGAGGCGTTGGCAGCGGTGCGGGAGGGGGCGCTCGCCAAGGGCGACGTGTTCGGGCCGGCGCAGGTGGCAGGCATCATGGCGGCGAAGCGGACGGCGGAGTGGATCCCCATGTGCCACACGCTGCCGCTGGCCGGGGTGGATCTGCATTTCCGCCTCAACGAGGCCCTCTCCCAGATCGAGATCGAGACCCGGGTCCAGGCCCATGCCCCCACCGGGGTCGAGATGGAGGCGCTGACGGCGGCGTCTGCGGCCGCGCTCGCGCTTTATGACATGGTCAAGGGCGTGGATCCCACCATGGCCATCGGGCCGACGTGGCTCGTCTCCAAGACCGGAGGCCAGCGGGGGGCCTTTCGCCACTTCCGTGCCCAGGTCACCGCGGTGGCCGGCCCGGGGGGGGCGCTCCGGTTGCTGGCGCTCGAGCGCGCGGGGCAGGTGCAGCTGATGCCCGCCGGCGCGGAGCCCCACCCGGACCAGCCGGTGGCCTGGTTGAACACCTCTGACCTGGAGGCCCTCGCCCCCGGGGCCTGCCTGGAGGCGGGCCCGCTGAGGCTGGAGGTGCGCTATGCCCGGGAGGCTGGGTGGCTGGCCGAGGCCAATGACGGGGGCGTGTTGCGTGCGGGCGACCTGCTGGAGGCCGTCGGGTGAGGGGCCGGGGCCGTCACAGGGTCCGGACGTAGGTGGCCACGGCCTGCACCTCGCCCGAGGTCAGGCGCGCCCCCAGCGCCGGCATGCCCCTGCCTGCCCGGCCCAGCGTGATGGCCCGGCGGATGGCCGCCTCGTCCCGCAACCCCCGAAGGCTGGGGCCCATCCCGCCCTCGCCCCCCGGGCCGTGACACGCCTGGCAGTGCCGGCCATAGAGGACCTGCCCGAGCACCGCCTGCGTGGCCGGCGAGGGCCTGGCTGACGCCACGGGCGGCTGTGGCACGGAAAGGACGGGGCCGGGGGTGGCTGCCACCCGCGCGGGGACGGCTGGCCGCAGCCAGGCGGTGAGCGCGTACACCGCGGCCCCGAACAGCGCAAACCCGAGGGTAGCCAGGGCGAAAGGACGAAGGGACATCGAGGCTCCCGGGGGCTCAGGCGGGCGTCTGGCCCTGCTCGAAGGCGCGCAAGTTGAGCAGCGACAGGCCGAGGATCAGCACGAACAGCACCATCCCGATGGCGTTGGCGTAACCCATGTTCAGGTTCTGAAAGGCCTGCTGGTACAGGTAGTACACCACCGTCGTGCTACTGTTCAGCGGGCCGCCATCCGTCATCACGTAGATCTCGGTGAAGGTCTTGAGCGCGGAGATGCTCGAGACGATGGCCACGAAGGCGATCGAGGGCCACAACAGCGGCACCGTGAGGCGCACGGTGGCCTGCCAGCGGGTGGCGCCGTCCATCTCGGCCGACTCGTAGACGTCCTGTGGGATGGTCTGCAGGCCGGCCAGGTAAATCACCATGTAGTACCCGAGGCCCTTCCACACCGTCACCACCATGACGGCTGCCAGCGCCGTCTCCGGCCGGGCGAGCCACGCGACGGGGTGGGCTGCCAGCCAGGGCACCACCAGGCCGAGCCCGTAGTTGAGCAGCCCGTTCTCGGCGAACAGCCACTTCCACATCAGGCCTGCCACGACCATCGAGATCACCACAGGCAGGTAGTAGGCGGCTCGGAACGCTGCCACGCCAGGCAGCGAGCGGTTCACGAGCACGGCCAGGAACAGCGGCAGCACCACCAGGGCCGGCACCACGCCCAGCAGGTAGATCACCGTGTTGCGCAGGGTCTTCCAGAAGACGGGATCCTGCACCAGGCGGGCGTAGTTCGCGAGCCCGACCCAGCTCGGCGGGACGAGGGCGTTGAAGTCTGTGAAGCTCAGCGCGAAGGCGTAGGCGAGTGGCGCGAACAGGAACACGCCGAGCACCAGCCCCGCTGGCAGCAAGAAGAGGTAAGGCGCGGCCACGCCGAGCGCCGCGGCCCAGGGTGAGGCCTGGGCCGTTGGGGCGGGGCCGCGCCCACTCAGGAGGATGCCAGAATCTGTTCCCATTCGTCGGCTGCCTGTCGAAGCGCCTCGTCGGGCGTCTGCTGGTTCAGCACCGCCCGCTGCAGCGCGGTGTCGAGGGACTTGGCAAGCTCCGCCTGCCGGTACAGCGGCGGCACGAGCAACGTGGCGCGGCGGAGCTGGGTCGCGGCGAGCGCCCGGGCTCGCTCCTCCAGGGGGGCGTCGGCCGGTGCAGAGAAGAAGGGGTCTTCCACCGCGGCCTTCACGGAGGGCAAGATCGGCACGATGCGACAGAAGGCCAGCTGGCTCTCGCCGGAGGTGACGTGCAGCGCGAGGTCCAGCGCCAGCTCCGGGTGGGCGCTCGCGGTGGGGATCACCAGGTTCATCACCTGCATGCCCACGGCGCCTGAGGCCCCACCGACCTGTGGCCCCAGGCCCAGCGTGTCATACAGCTGCGGCGCGTTCTGGCGGAGCAGCTTCAGGAACTGGGGCCCTGCGGGCAGCGCCGCGACCTGACCGGCCTGGAAGCGGTCGATGCCCTCCCGGTGGTTCTGGGTCAGGGCCTCCTGAGGCAAGGTGCCGTCCTGGAACAGGCCCACCCAGAACCGCATCGCCGCCAGGCCCTCGGGTCCGTTGAAGCCCGCGTGCTTGCGGTCGGCGGCGAGCAGGGGCACGCCGTCCATCGCCAGCAGCTCCAGGAACTTGCCGCGGTCGCCGAAGGCAGGCAAGAAGCCGTGCTGGCCCGTGCGCGCCCGGATGGTCCGCGCGGCCTGGGCCAGCGCCCTGAAGTCCGTGGGCCAGGCCCCGAGAGGCAGGCCCGCCTGGCGCCAGAGCGCCTGGTTGTAAAGCGTGATCGAGGTCGAGAGGTACCAGGGGATGCCGATGGTGGCCTCGCGCACCGTGTTGGCCTCGAAGGCGGCCGGGAAGTAGCGGGCCCGGACCTCCGGGGGCAGTTGCACGGGCACGAGGGCGCGCGCCGTCGCCAGCTTGTTCGAGAACATCGGGTTGAGGTTGACCAGGTCCGGCACGCGGCCACTGGCCGCCGCTGTCAGGGTCTTGTTCTCGATCTCGTTGGCTGGCAGGTCCACCCACTTGACACGGACGCCCGGGTGACGCCGCTCCCAGGCTGCGATCAGGCCCCCGACGTAGTCGTCGAAGGTCGGACGCAGCTGCATCGTCCAGAACCGCAGCTCGGTCTTGCCGTCGCGCGCGCCACCCTGGCTGCAGCCAGAGGCGGCGCAGGCGAGGGCAGTGACCAGGGAGAGCAGCAGGCGGCGTGGCATCGGAGACGCCGCCAGTATATCACGCGGGGGCAGGGCCCTCCGGGGGCGGGGCCGAAGGGCGGGGGGCAAGCGGGTTCATCTCGGTCGCCCGCAGCGCGACGACGGCGCCGTCCTCGAGCTCCACCAGCGCTCGCTCGTGAGCCACCTGGACCTCCAGCACGCGCCCCTCCCCGCCGGCGCAGAAGACCCGGGTGCCGGGCCGGGGCAGCTCCTTCTTGGCGGCCCGGTAGGCCTCGACCTCGTAGCTGAGGCAGCACTTCAGGCGTCCGCACGCGCCCGAGAGCCTGGCCGGGTTGAGCGAGAGGTCCTGGTCCTTGGCAAGCTTGATGTTGATGGGCATGAACTCCCGGATGAAGGTCGAGCAGCACAGCTCCTTGCCGCAGGGCCCGACGCCGGAGAGGTGACGCGCCTCGTCACGCACCCCGATCTGGCGCAGCAGGATGCGCGTGCGTTTGAAGTGGCTCGTGAGATCGCGCAGCAGCGTGCGGAAGTCCACGCGGCCATCGGCCGTGTACAGGAAGGTCAGGCGGCTGTAGTCGAGGGTGTAGAGGGCGTCCACGAGCTTCATCGGGAGGCCGTGCTCCGCGATCTTCTCAAGCCCCACGGAGTGGGCGCGGGCCTCCTCGCTGGTCTTGGCCTCCAGCTGGGCCAGGTCCGCCTCCGACGCGAGCCGCACGAAGTGCGCCGTGGCGAGCTCCCCGTGCGCTGCAACCACGGCGTTGGCCATCACGGTGACGGGCCGACAGTCAAGCCCGCCGTCCACCTCAAACACGACGTGGGTGCGGGGAAAGAGCCCCTCTGGCGCATCATCGAGCAGCCGGAGATCGCCGGGGCGGTATCGGATGGCCGGCCGGGCCAAAGCGTGCCTCTTGTCTGGAGCAACGCGGCGTCCGGCGCCGCGGGATGGGGTTGAGCAGGGCGGCCGCGCCGCCGTCCTTTTATGCCCGGGGACCGCCGCTCCTACACGCCGATCGCAGCGTCGCTGGTCGGGTACATCCTTCGCTCAGCACGCGCCCTCCGCGCTCCTGGCGCTCGGCACTCAGGTCGTCTCGTTGGAAGTTCATTCTGATCGGCCTGCCGGGCTCACTCCCCGTAGGGCGCCAGCGCCCGGCCCAGCTTGTCCAGCACCAGCCGGGCGTTGGCGCTCCGGGCCAGCGCGTCGCGGGTCTGTTCGAGCTCGCTCGCCAGCGCCAGCCAGGTGGTGACCGGGGCTCGACAGGCCTGCGCCCTGAGCGCCTCGCGTTGCTCCGGGTGGTGCAGGGCGTCGGCTGCGGCGGTCGGGTCGGCGGCCAGCCGGGTAAGATCTGCCACCCGCAGCAGCAGGGCGTCCAGGGCATCTCCCTGCCCGCTGGCCGGTCGGGCGGCCAGGGCATCGGTGAAGGCGTGGACCGCTCCCAGGGTGGGCCAGGCGACGGGGCTTGGCTCGGAGACGGCGCCCGCTTCCGCCAGCGTGAGGGCCCGTCCCAGCCGCCCCTCGCACGCCCGCGCGATCGCCCAGGCCCGGTCGTGGGCCACACCGCGCTCCGCCTTCAACACCTCCGCGACCGCCGCCGGGGGCGTCAGGCCGAAGCGGATGACCTGGCAGCGGGACACCAGCGTGGGCAGCACGGCATCGAGGTCGCGCGTGAGCAGGATGAGCGTGCTGGTCGGAGGGGGCTCCTCCAGCGTCTTGAGCAGCGCGTTGGCTCCCGCCGGCTGCAGCGCGTCGAAGGCCGCCAGGACGTGGACCTGTCGGGCGGCTGAGAACGGCTTGCGCCCCACGGCGGTGATGAGCTCGCGCACCCGCTCGACCTTGAAGGTCTTCTCGCCCTCGGGCAGCTCCCAGACGCGGACGTCGGCGTGCCCGTCGCCCGCCAGCCCCCGGCAGGACGCGCACAGGCCACAGGCCTCCCCGCCGGGCGGTCGGGTCGCACACAGCAGCTCGGCGGCAAAGGCGCGCGCCGCCGTCTCCTTGCCGACGTGGGCCGGCCCGGCGAACAGGTAGGCGTGGCTCGGTCGCTCCAGGGCCGCCCGGAGCCGCTGCGCCACGTGAGGGTGACCAAAAAACCCCGCCAGGCCGGCGGGGTGTCGGGGCTTCATGGCCGGGGGATCACTTCTCGTCGCCGCGCCAGAACTGCAGCCCGTGCGCGGGGGTGGCGTAGCAGATGACGCGCCGGTGGCCGTCCTTGCGCGCCAGGTCCAGGCGACGCGTCGCCAGCTGGATCAGGGCCCGGGGGGAGGTCGTCTCCACCGTGCTGGACAGGCCGACCAGCGGTTCCAGGATGGCGTGCGAGCCCATCAGGCGCTTCCCGAACCGCTTGAGGACCTCCAGCGAGGCCTCGGCGGGCGTGGAGGGGAAGTAGAAGAGCAGCTCGTTGGTGTCCCACCGCACGGCCCAGTCCGTCTGCCGGACGACGTTGCGGACGGTCTGCCCTGCGAGCGAGAAGAGGTGATTGACCTCGTCGGCTGGCATGGTGCGCGCCAGGGCAGCAAAGTTGTCGAGCCCGATGATCGCGACGGAGCCGGTCTCCTTGGAGCGCACGAGCCGCTCGCACTCCTCCCGGAAGCGCTCGTTGAAGTACTGGCGGTTCCACAGGCCGGTGATCTTGTCGGTCGAGGTGCGCTTGGCCACCTCATCGGTGAGGGCGGTGGCGAGCCGGGCGAGCCCGAGCTGGGGCACCACCGTGCGGAGCACCGCCTCGGACAGCTCTTCGGACTTGCTGGCGGCGAACGCCAGGCCGAAGGTCTGCCGGTTGCACACGATGCCGGTCATCACCGCTCCCTCCCCGTTGGGGACGGCGCGCAGCGAGGGGTCTTGCTGCACCAGCTCCAGCTGGTTGGCCTCCACGAAGGCCCCGAACCGGTCGCCAGCTCCCTCCGTCACGGCCACGAACCCCTCGGGCTGAGGCCACCACACGCCGAACTCGACGTCCTTCAGGTGCTGCCCGAGCAAGGACTTCAGGTTCTGGTGGTTGTAGTCCCAGGCCACCGTCAGGCCGAGGTTGGTGGCGACCTGAACGAGGGCCTGGGCCTGCGCGGTCGTGAGCGAGGTCTTGGTTTCCATCGAATCCTCCAGGGGTGGGGCCGGGGGCCTGCGTCGTGCAAGGTGGCGGCCGCCCGGGGTCCACCCCCCTATTGAACCCGAAAACGGGCAAAAGTTGCAGCAGCCCGGTTAAGGTGAGGTGAAATCGCCGTCAGGACCGGGCCTGCAACAGGGAGTGGGCGGTCATGGCGGCGGGCGCGGCCTGGCCGAGCAGCTCGAGGACGGTGGGGGCGACGTCGGCGAGCACCCCGCCGTCCCGCAGCGCGGCGCCAAGGCCGGCCATGTACAGTGGCACCGGGTTCGTGGTGTGGGCCGTGTGGGGCTCGCCCGTGGTGTAGTCGACCATCTGTTCCGCGTTGCCGTGGTCGGCAGTCACCAGCGCCACGCCTCCTGCGGTCAGCACGGCCTTCACGACGCGCCCCACGGCCTCGTCTACGGCCTCGATCGCCTTGACGGTCGCGGTGACGTTGCCGGTGTGCCCGACCATGTCCGCGTTGGCGAAGTTGACCACCAAGAAGTCCGTCTGGCTCGCGGCGGCCGCGGCTGCCGCAGCCACGGCCGGCGCTGACATCTCAGGCTGGAGGTCGTAGGTGGCGACCTTGGGGGAGGGCACGAGCAGCCGCTCCTCCCCTTCTTGCGGGGCCTCGCGACCGCAGTTGAAGAAGAAGGTCACGTGGGCGTACTTCTCGGTCTCGGCCGTGTGGTACTGGCGCAGGCCGCGAGCCGCCAGGACCTCGGCCAGGTTGTCTGCGAGGGCCTGCGGTCGGTAGGCGACAGGCAGCGGGAGGCGCGCGTCATACTGCGTCATGCAGGCGAAGTGAAGCCTGGGCGGCCGGCCGCGCTCGAAGCCCGGGAAGCTCTCCTCCGTCAGGGCGCGCGTGATCTGGCGGGCCCGGTCGGGCCGGAAGTTGAAGAAGACCACCGCGTCCCCGTCGCGCATGGTCCCGGCCGGGTCCAGCACGACGGGCTTGAGGAACTCATCCGTGATGTCCTGGGCGTAGCTGGCGGCGAGCGCCGCCGCGGCCGACTCGGCCTCGGGGCCGGCACCCTCCGCGAGCGCCCGGTAGGCGGGCTCGATGCGATCCCAGTTCTGGTCCCGGTCCATCACGTAGTAGCGCCCGCAGAGGGTGGCGAGGCGCCCGTAGCCGAGCGTCTGCATCTCCGCCTCCGTCCGGGCGAGGTACCCACCCGCGCTGCGGGGCGGGACGTCCCGGCCGTCGAGGAAGGCGTGGACGAAGGTGCGCGGCACCCCGCGCTCCTTCGCCATCTTCAGCAGCGCGAGGGCGTGGTCGAGCGAGCTGTGGACGCCGCCGTCGGACAGCAGCCCCATGAGGTGCAGCGTGCCCGAGCCAGCCTTGGCCGCGTCCATGGCCGCGAGCAGGACGGGGTTCTCCTGCAGCCGGCCGTGGCGGATCTCCTCGTCGATGCGGGTGAGTTCCTGGTAGACGATGCGGCCGGCGCCCATGTTCACGTGGCCGACCTCGGAGTTCCCCATCTGGCCCTCGGGCAGGCCCACGGCCAGGCCGGCGGTGTGCAGCGCCGTGTGGGGCCAGCGCGCGGCCAGCTCGTCGAAGTGCGGGGTGCGAGCCATCGCGATCGCGTTGGCCTCGCGCCGGGGGTTGATTCCCCAGCCGTCACAGATGATCAGGGCAACAGGGCGGGTCATGGGGCCTCCTCAGAACCGCACAATGGCCGCGAAGGAGGCGGCCTCCAGGCTGGCGCCGCCCACCAGGGCGCCGTCGATGTGGGGCTGGGCCATCTGCCCGGCGATGGTGTCGGGCTTCACGCTGCCGCCATACTGGATGCGCACGGCCTCGGCCGTCGCGACGTCCGTCAGGCGCGCGATGGTGTCTCGAACGACGCCGCAGACGCGGTTGGCCTCGACGGCGTCACACGTCTTGCCCGTGCCGATGGCCCACACGGGCTCGTAGGCGAAGATCACCCGCGCCACCTCGGTGGGCTGGCGTCCATGCAGCGCCCGCTGCACCTGCACGATGACCACGTTGTCGGTGAGGCCGCCCTCCCGCTCCTCCAGCGTCTCGCCCACGCACACGATGGGCACGAGCCCGTGCTGCAGGGCCGCCTCGACCTTGCGGCGCACGCCCTCGTCCGTCTCCCCGAACAGCTGACGGCGCTCGGAATGGCCAAGCACGACGTGCGTGACGCCGAGGTCCACCAGCATGCCGGGGGCTACTTCCCCGGTGAAGGCGCCCTGCTCGTGCCAGTCCATCGTCTGCGCGCCGAGCGCGAGCCCCGTGCCTGTCAGCACCTCCTGGACGGCGGCGAGCGCCGTGAAGGGAGGGCACAGCACGACCTCGGGCCCTGAGGCCCCCAGATCGCGGAGCTGCGCCGCCAGGTCGGCGGCCAGGGCGCGCGCCTCGCCCACGGTCTTGTGCATCTTCCAGTTGCCGGCGATCACGGGGCGGCGGGTGGTCATGGCGGGTCCCTTTCTGCGAGCGGGCGGCGGGTGGGAGATGGGGCGGAGGGCTGAGCGCTCAGCGGTCCGCGAGGGCGGCCACGCCGGGCAGGGTCTTGCCTTCGAGGAACTCGAGGCTGGCCCCACCGCCCGTCGAGACGTGGGTCATTGCGCCGGCGAGCCCCAGCCCCTCGACGGCGGCAACCGAGTCGCCGCCACCCACGATGGTGGTGGCCCCCCGCTCGGTGGCGGCGGCGCAGGCCCCGGCCACGGCCTCGGTGCCGGCCGCGAAGGCCGGGTTCTCGAACACGCCCATCGGGCCGTTCCAGATGATGGTGCCGGCCGTGCCGAGCACCTCCGCAACGCGGGCGATGGTGCGCGGCCCGACGTCGACGCCGAGCTGGTCCGCCGGGATGTCGGTGACGGGTACGGTCGCCGTGGCCGCCGGGGCGTCGATGGCGGACGCCACCACCACGTCGAGCGGCAGCACGATCGTCGCCTTCATCTCGTGGGCGAGCGCCATCACGCGCTGCGCCACGGCCAGCTGGTCGTCCTCCACGAGGCTCTTGCCCGTTCCATGGCCCTGAGCGCGCAGGAAGGTGAAGGCCATTGCGCCGCCCACGACGAGCGCGTCCACCTTGCCGAGCAGGTGGTCCAGCACGCCGATCTTGGTGCTGACCTTGGAGCCGCCGATCACGGCGACGAGCGGCCGCGCGGGCGCAGCCAGGGCCTGGCCCATCACCTCGATTTCCTTCTGAAGCAGGAAGCCAGCCGCCGCCGGCAGGTGCGCCGCCACGCCAGCCGTGCTGGCGTGGGCGCGGTGGGCCGTGCCGAAGGCGTCGTTGACGTAGAGGTCCGCCAGCGAGGCGAGGGCCTGGGCGAAGGCCGGGTCGTTCTTTTCCTCTTCAGGGTGGAAGCGCACGTTCTCCAGCAACACGACGCTGCCCGGCCCGGCCGCCTCGATCTTGGCGCGGGCATCGGGGCCGATGGTGTCGGCCGCCTTGGCCACCGGCTGGCCGAGGAGCTCCGCGAGGCGCGCAGCGACGGCATCGAGGCGCAGCTTCTCGTCGACGCCCTTGGGCCGGCCGAGGTGCGAGACCACCACCACCCGGGCGCCCTTGGCGCACAGGTCCGCGATCGTCGGAACGGCGGCGCGGATGCGCGTGTCGTCGGTGATCCGGCCCTGCTCCATGGGCACGTTGAGGTCCTCGCGGACCAGCACCCGGCGGCCTTGCAGGTCGGCCGGGGTCCAGTCGGAGATCGAGCGCTTGCGCAGCGTGGTGGTGGTCATCGGGTGCTCCTCGACAGGCTCAAAAAAGCCGGGAGGGCCGCGGCGGGCCCCCCCGGCGCGGGGATGTCAGACGGTGGCCTTGAGGCGCTGGCCGACGTACAGGGCCAGGTCCACGACCCGGTTCGAGTAGCCCCACTCGTTGTCATACCAGGCGATCACCTTGACCAGGCGCTTGTCCATGACCATGGTCAGCGGCGCGTCAACGATCGAGGAGTAGGGGCAGCCGATGTAGTCCCGGCTGACGAGGGGCTCCGTGGTGTACTTCAGGACGCCGGTCATGCGGCCCTGGTCCGCGGCGCCAGCGAGGGCGGCGTTGACGTCCTCGGCCGTGACGTCGCGGGAGACGTTCACGGCCAGGTCGACCACCGAGACGTCGGGCGTCGGCACGCGCATCGCGAAGCCGTTGAGCTTGCCTTTGAGTTCGGGCAGCACCAGCGCCACGGCCTTGGCCGCGCCCGTCGTGGTCGGGATGATGCTCTCCGCGGCCGCGCGGGCGCGGCGGAGGTCCTTGTGGGGCAGGTCGAGGATGGCCTGGTCGTTGGTGTAGGAATGCACCGTGGTCATCAGGCCATTCACGATGCCGAACTGCTCGTGCAGCACCTTGGCGACAGGTGCGAGGCAGTTCGTCGTGCAGGAGGCGTTTGACAGGATGTGGTGCTTGTCGGCGTCGTACTGGTCGTCGTTGACGCCCATCACGATCGTGAGGTCCTCGTCCGTCGCAGGGGCCGAGATGATGACCTTCCGGGCGCCGGCATCGAGGTGCTTCTGGCAGTCCGCCCGCTTCGTGAACCGGCCCGTCGATTCGACGACGATCTCTGCGCCGAGCGCCTTCCAGGGCAGGTGGGCAGGGTCCTTCTCGGCCGAGATCGGGATGCGCTTGCCGTCGATCACGAGGGCGCCGCCGTCGGCGTGCACGTCCCCCTCGTAGGTGCCGTGGACCGAGTCGTGCTTGAAGAGATGCGCGAGCGTCGCCGCGTCCGTCAGGTCGTTGATGCCCACGAACTCCAGGTCCGCCTTGGTCTTCAGCGCGGCGCGCAGCACCTGGCGCCCGATACGACCGAAGCCGTTGATTCCAACTTTGGTGGCCATGCCTTCCTCCTCCTACGCCTGCCCTCCGTGGCACGGGAGCCCGGCGAGTGCATCGTTCCGGGCCAGGGCCGCAAAAGGCCCCCGGAACCCGGCCAATGTACCGCGTGGGCGAGCGAGGGTCAAGCCGCGCCGATGCTCGCTTCCAGCCATCTGGATGGCCCCTTGCGTGGGCCCTTCAGGCGCCCGCCTGGCCCCAGGCAAGCAGCCGCTCCGCGACCCCCTCCCAGGAGGCATCGGCGACGCTGGGGCGGGCGCCCGCGGCGAGGAGGGGGCCCACCTGCGGGTCCAGCACGGCGGCGAGGGCCTGCGCGATCGCCGTGGCGTCCCGCGGGTCATCGAGGAGCAGGCCGTTCTCACCGGGGCGGATGAGGTCCGAGGACCCGGCGGCGCGGGAGGTCACGACGGGCAGCCCGGAGGCCAGGGCCTCGCCGATGACGAGGGACCATCCCTCGTACAGGGTGGGCATCACGAAGGCATCGGCGGCCTGGTAGCAGCCGGCTGCCGGCTGGGAGCCGAGGAACCGGACCTGCCGCCCAAGCCCCAGCCGCTCGACGAGCGGCAGCCACGGTCGGGGGTCCGCTCGCCCGGCGACCAGCAACGTCACGTCGCCCCGACCCAGCAGGGCCAGGGCCTGCAGCAGGGGCGCGAGGCCCTTGCGATGCAGCTCGTTGGCGACCATCACCAGCACCGGGCCGTCGCCCAGATTCCAGGCCGCGCGCCGCTCCGCGCGGGCCGCGGCCGACGGCTGAAACTCCCGGAGGTCGATCCCCCAAGGGATGGCCGCGATGCGCTCCGGGGCGATCCCGTAGTGCCGGATGGCCTCCTCGCGCACGGCCTGCGAGCAGGTGTGGAACCGGCCCCGGTGCCTGGCGGCCTGGCGCCGCTCGATGGCGATGGTTGCCCGGTGGAAGGGCCACAGGCGCTTGGCTGGGCCCAGCCAGGCCGGCTGCCCGGCCAGCTGCGCGGAGATCTCGAGCCAGGCGGCGTGGACCGTGTGGTAGGTCAGCAGGTCACAGCGCGTGGTGCTGGCGCCCTGCCCGTGCACCCAGTCGTGCCTGGCGAGCCGGCGGGCCGTGGCATCCCCGAGCACCAGGGTGTGCAGCCAAGCCGGGCGAGACGGGGCAGGCACACGCACGAACCGGAAGCGCGTCTCGAATGCGGGATCCCAGTCGCAGGCGTAGACGGTGACGGCGTGCCCCAGGGCGACGTAGGCCTCCGCGAGCCGCACGGAGACGCGCTCGATCCCGCCTGCGCGGTGGAAGCTGCCAACGGTGATCGCGAGATCCAGGCCCATGCGTATCATGGGACCACAGAGTCGGGGCCGGTGTCTGTGCGGGAGGCAACGCCGCGGGGCAGCCGCGGCGACGAGCCGGCAGGGGGCCTGCCGGGCCGAGGGGAGGGGCGGGTGCGCGGCAGGGCGAGCGGGTGGGTCGTGGTGGGGGGCGTCGTCGCCACGGTGGCGGGCAGCGCGCCCGCCTGCCCGGATCCCTTCGGTCTCGTGGCGGCCGGCCTGGCCCCGGCACCTGGTGGACCGGTCCGCCTCGCGGCCGAGCCCCTTGCCCCGGAGGCGGCCCGGGCGCGCGAGGCGATCGCCAGCCGGGCCTGGCCGCGCGCCACGGCCAGCCTGGTGCGGGCGGTGCTCGTGGCGCCCGACGACGTGCAGGCAAGGCTGGCGCTCGGGGCCTGCCTGCTCGCCAGCGGGGCCCCGGCGGCGGCGCTGGACCAGCTGGCCTGGGTGGATGCTGCCCGCCCGGCCGATGCCCGGGTGGCCTTCCTGCTCGCCTCGACGGAGGCCGCCCTCGGTCGCACCGCGGAGGCCCTTGAGCGCCTCGAGGGCCTGCTTGCCTGGCGGCCCCACTGGGCTGCTGCTCAGGTCCAGCGCGGGGCCATCCTCGCCGGCGGGGGGGACGAAGAGGGCGCTCGGGCCGCCTTCGGTCGCGTGGCGCGAGAGCCCTTCGCCACCCCGCGGGACCTGGTGGAGGTTGGCAACCATCACCTGGAGGCGGGGCGGCCCCGCGAGGCGTTGGCGCCGCTGATGCGGGCCCTGCGCCTGCGTCCGACCGACTCGTGGGCCGCGAACAACCTGGGCAACGCCTACCGCGTCCTCGGGGACACGGCGCGAGCGCGGGCCTGCTACGAACGGTCCGCCGCCTCTGACCCCAGCAACCCCAACCCCCTCAACGGCCTCGGCGTGCTGCGGGAGGCGCAGGGTGACGATCCCGGGGCGCTGCGCACGTACCTGCGGGCCGTGGCGCTCGACGGCGGCTACTTCGAGGCTCGCTACAACGCGGGCGTGCTGCTGCTGCGCCTGGGCCGTCTGGGCGAGGCGCAGCACCAGCTAGAGGCCGCCACCAGGCTGGAGCCCTGTGTGGCGGTGGTGCACTACCAGCTGGGCGAGACGCTGGCCCGGCTCGGGGCGGACGAGGCTGCCCGGGCCCACTGCCGTCGCGCCCTGGCCCTCGACCCGGGCCTTCGGGAGGCGAGGGCGCTGCTCAGGCAGCTCGGGGGCCAGTGGGGGCGCTGATGAGGCCGAACGCCCGGGGGCCTGGACGTGCTAGGATCGGGTCATGGCCCGCCGAACCCTTCCTGCTCCACGCCCCGCCCGCCCTGCCCAGCCCCCACGCCCGCCGCGACGACGGCCGCGCAAGCGGGACTGGGTCGCGGCCGGGATCGCGCTGATCGTCGTTGCGGCGCTGGTGGTCTCGGGGTTGTTTCCGTTCTTCTACGCGCCCTGAGGCCACCCGAGGGTCTGGCCTGGCCGGTCGTTCATTCAGGGTTTTAGCAAACTTAAAGTGGTTATAACCTGGAGCCGTTCAGGGACTGTGAACTCCCCCCTATAAATCCTTCGAACCACCGGTTGCGAAGTGCGTGCTGCGTTCGGGTCGAGCGCCAGGGAGGAGCCAACGATGTCCAAGCCCAAGTTGAACCGCGTGTCCCTGCTGGGTGGCGTCGCGCTGGCGCTCCTGCTGGCGGGCTGCGGCAACCGCATGCCGGCCAACGTGCCCGAACCCGAGGAGCCCCCGGCGCCCGTGCCTGTCGATCCCGTCCCCTCCTTGGCGCCGGTGGAGCCAGTCGCACCGATACCCGTGCCGCCGGTCACCCCCGGCAACCCCAACTACCAGGGGCCGACCGTCGGCTCGCTCGTGGTGAGCGGGATCGAGAAGTCCAAGTCCGGCCTGATCTTCAAGAAACTCACGGTGAAGGGCACCGTGGTCAACCTTGGCAACACCCCGCTCTCGGGCACGCTCAAGGTCGACTTCAAGGACAAGAAGGGCCTCTTCACCAAGACCTACGTCACGGAGGAGACCAAGACCCAGGTCATCGCGTCGCTGGCTCCGGGCCAGAGCTTCCCCTTCGAGGTCACGGCCACCAAGAACAACATGGACGAGGCGGAGGTCACGGTCGAGACCATCCCCACTGCCCCTGCTGCGGGGACGTTCAACTCGGGCAGTCCTTACGGCGCGCCTGCGGGGTACCCGATGGCGGCGATGGGCGTGCCGGGTTATCCGGTGCCCGTCCGGTACTGACGTGGGCGCCCCTGGCCCCACGGGCCTGCGTCCACGTCACGTTATGTCAAGAGTTGGTGCGTCGCGCACAGATTCTGTCACCCCAAGGTGCTAGGATGCTGGCCGTGTCCGGTCTCCTGGCCGCTCCACGCCCCCCGGGGCGGCAGCCGCCAGGACGCCTCGAGCTCGGCCAACTCTCGCCCCTTGGGGTCCTTCGATGCGCCTCCTTCCAGTCCAGCCCACCCTGCTAGCGGCGGTGCTCGCGCTTCCGGTGCTGAGCCAGCCTGCCCGGGCTGCGTCGACGGAGCTTGGCACGCCTCGCTGGGACGAGGCGAGGCGGGCGCTGGTCATTCCGTATGCCGGCCCGTTCCCGACCTTCAGCTCGGACACGCTGCGGAACCCGCCGCGGGTCTACTTCGACTTCCGCGCCGAGCCCCGGGTCCGTCGCCTGGTGACACAGCCGCTGCCAGCCGCCACGGGGCTCGTGAAGTGGACCATGGCCCCCAGGGGTCGGGGCCTCACGCGCGTCGTGTTGCAGTTCCCCCGGGCCGCCCAGGTGCTCCTGCTGAACGACGCCACGCGTCGCCAGCTGGTGCTGGCGCCGCAGGCCGCGGCGGCGGCCGAGCCGCGGCCTGCCTCGACCGGCCTGCGGCCGCGGCCCGCCCCACCTCGGCCCCTCCCCTCGCCACCACGGGTGGCGCCGACGCCGACCCGCACGTTTCAGCAGACGTTCGGGCACACCGACTTCAAGTACACCGTCGGTCCCCGGCCCAAGCATGCCAGCCTCGACCGGGTGACGGTGGAGGTGGCGGCGCAGGGCGTGTCCGAGTTCAACGTGACGGCGGACCCCGCCAACGACGCCATCAACTTCTCGATCGCGATCACCGGCAAGCCCAGGGTCGGGGCGTCTCCGGCGCCACCACCGGCGCCGGCTCCCGCCCCCACGGCCAGGCCTGCGCCGTCACCGACGCCCCTCCCCGTGCCGACGGTGCGGCCCACGGCGCGGCCCGCCCCGACGCCTGACGCCCCGCAGCCCGAACCGACCCTGCGGCTGGGCTTCACGGGCATCTACCCCGTCTCTGTCTCCGAGGAGTCCACGGCGCACAAGTTCGACGCTGCTGACGCCAGCGTGGAGGGCCTGACCCTCGACGCCACCAGCGACGATATGCTTTACACCTTCAGCGTGGATCACCACCGCATGCGGGTCACGGACCTGCAGACGCAGAACCGCACCGGCCACGACCGCGACACCTACGTCGCGACGCTGGGGGCCGGCTGGCGCTTCACGCCCTGGCGGCTCGACACCGTGTTCGGCGGCGGGTACCAGGTGCGCTTCCTGAACACCGAGAATGTCGCGCTGGACGGTGACACCGTCGTGGGCACGGTCCAGCCCCCGGTCGTGACGTCGGTGCTCACGGCGCCCCAGCAGCTGTTCCACGGCCCCATGGCCTTCACGCGCATCGATGCCCCCCTCTATGGCCCCGTGGGGTTCGAGCTTCGGGGGGGCGCGGGGCTGCTGCTCGGCGCCCTCGACGTCCCGGCAGACATCGGCCCGCTTTTCGCCTTCTGGGGCACGCCAGCCCTGTACTGGCGCGTCGGGACGGTGCAGGCCAGCCTGGGCTTCGACGCGTCGATGGCCTCCGGGGGAGGTGGGTATAACTTCTCCCGGACGGGGCCAGTGGCTCGCGTCGACCTGAGGTTCTGACGCCATGCGCAAGCCCCTGGGACTCCTCGCTGCGCTCGTGCTGCTGGCGGCTGCCTGCCAGGGCCGCGGTCAGAACGCCCTTGACGTCTACAAGGCCGCCGACAGCTCGTTGATCTCGGGTCCCACCGTCTTCGAGGTCAACGTGCCGCCTGATCAGGGCAACGTGACGGCCGTGCAGTACTTCCTCAACGACACCCCAATTGGCACGTCGACCGAAGGACCCACCTTCCCGCTGACCTTCGACACGCGCACGGTCGCCAACGCCGTGCACAACCTGAAGGCGCTCGGCAACCCGGGACAGGGCGACGTCGTGCTGCTGAACGTCAGCATCATGGTTCAGAATGCCGCGGGCGCGACGCCCGGACCCCCGACCGCTTTCAAGGGCACGCGACGCTGAACCGCGGCCGCGTTCAGCGAACCTCGGCCACGAGGTACTTGAGGTAATCCGTCTCCGGGGCCGCCGGCAGCGTCGGGTGGTCGGGGCTCGGGCCGCGCAACGCCAGCTGGCGAAGGCGCTTGCGGGTGTCAGCGGCGGCGTCCGCAACGATGGAGCCGAACAGGGCCGGGCTGATGTGATGTGAGCAGGAACTCGTGACCAGCAGCCCGCCTGGGTTGAGGAGCCGCATCGCCCGGAGGTTGATCTCCTTGTAGCCTCGGACGGCGCCGGGGATGGAGTCCTTGTTCTTGGTGAAGGCCGGCGGATCGAGGATGACCATATCGAAGCGCTCACCGGCCCGCTCGTATTCCCGAAGGGCGTCAAATGCATTCGCCGTTTGGAACTCGCACCGCGCCGCGACGCCGTTGAGGCCCGCGTTCTGTTCAGCCAGCGCGATGGCCTCGGCCGAGATGTCCACGCTCACGACCTGCTCGGCCCCGCCCAGGGCCGCGGCCACGCTGAAGCCGCCCGAGTAGCAGAAGGTGTTAAGCACCCGCCCCAGGCCAGCCGACAGGTGGCGCACGTGCGCCCGGTTCAGGCGCTGATCGAGAAAGAAGCCCGTCTTCTGGCCCCCCACGAGGTCCACGCGCAGTCGCATCCCGTGTTCCTCGATGACCAGGTCTTCGGGCGGGGGCTCTCCCCACAACACGCCCGCCGTCGGCGGCAGCCCCTCCAGCGCTCGCACGGGGACGTCGCTGCGCTCGTAGATGCCGCGAGGGGCCAGCGCGGCCTGCAGCAAGTCGAGCACCATCGGCAGCCGCTGCGCCATGCCCAGCGAGAGCGCCTGCACGACGAGCCAGCCGCCGTACCGGTCGACAATGAGGCCGGGTAGCCCGTCGGCCTCCCCGTGGATCACCCGCCACGCCGCGTCCGGGCCCGGGGACAGCCGCCCGAAGCGGCCGCGCAGTGCGAGGGCTTCCTCGATGCGACGCTGAAAGAACGCCCGGTCGAGTGGCTCTCGCTGGCGGGTCATCAGCCGCACCAGGATGTTCGACCGGGTGTTCGCCAGCCCCACCCCCAGCAACCGGCCGCGCGCGTCCTCCACGGCCACGGGGTGGCCATCGGCCTCGGCGGGGGGAAGCTGGTACACCTCCCCCGCGAACACCCACGGGTGCCCCAACCGGGCCCGCTCTTCACGGCCCTTGCGAACCGTGACCTTGGCGACCACCTCGCCCGCCTCCCCGGGGACGGCTGCGGTGCTGGCGGAGATGGGGTCCACGGCAAGGCCTTTCTGGTCGGGGCGTGGGGCGGGGCGCGCGCCCCGCCCGTGGGCGACGCAGTTGTGTCACAGCGCACAGATTCAGCGCCCGAGCATCGGCGATCCTGGATAGTATACACCCGACGGCCTCAGGGCGCTGCGCGCGCCGCTGACCCGAGACCGGCTGCCAAGCGTTCGTTAAGAGTTGTAAATGCAGCGAGGTCGGGCTTGACTGAGGATCGGGCGAGGGTTAACGTAATCCCGCTTCTCGGTGGGATGCCGTCCCGCTGACAGGAGTTCGGTCCATGCTCAGACGGAGGTCGCGCCGGCGCCCCGAAGCCCAGACAGGTCAACCACCGGTGGTCAGAGCCAGCGCCCCCGCGCCCCATCAAGTTCTCGTCTTTTTCCTTGCCGCGCTGTGGATGGGCACCCAGGTGTTTCGCCTCGGGTATCAGGAGATCAACCTCCTGCAACGGTCGCGTCTGCTTGAACAAGAAAAGGCCGACGTCGCGGCGCTGCACCACGCACTGCGGGCCGAGATTGCTGCTGCGACGACCAATGCGGGCGTGGAACGGCTGGCCCGGGAGCAACTCGGCTTCGTGATGGCCGAGGAGATCCCGGTCAAGGCCGTCGGAAGCGCTGCCCTCGCCGAGGCGCCGGCCGTCCAGATCGCGCGCGCGGCCCGCCCCGCGGAGTCTTCGGACAAGGCTCCGCTGCCTCCGGCCCTGGCGGCTCTGGCCAAGTATTTCATGCCGCTCTGGCGCTAGCGCCCGGCAGGCAGGGCCCACGAGTTGTAGGGGGCTCGCGCCGGTGCTACAATGGTGAACTGCCTCGGGGACATCCGGGCGCGAACGCCTCACTCTGCGGGCCGGCCATGGAACTCAAGCTCATCAACATCGGCTTCGGCAACATGGTCTCCGCCCACCGGGTCATTGCCATCGTGAGTCCGGAGTCTGCCCCCATCAAGCGCATCGTCCAGGACGCCCGAGATGGTGGCCAGTTGGTGGACGCCACTTACGGCAGGCGGACGCGGGCCGTCATCATCACGGACAGCGGCCACGTCGTGTTGTCGGCCATTCAGCCTGAAACGGTCGCCAACCGGTTCGTGGTCCCGCGGGGCGAGGAGCCCCGCACGGGCGGCGTCGAGGAGGATTGAGGCCCGTGACTCTGGAGATCGCGCATCCGTCAGCAGACCCCTTCGAGGGGCTACCGCCGGCCCGACGTAGGGGCACCCTGTTCATCGTCTCGGGTCCCTCGGGCGTGGGCAAGGGCACGATCGTGCGGGAACTGGTGGCGCGCGACCCCGCCGTGCGGTTGTCGGTGTCCGTGACCACCCGGGCTCCCCGGCCGGGCGAGCAGGACGGCGTCAGCTACCACTTCTGCGCCCCCGCGGCCTTCGAGGCCCTGGTGGAAGGGGGCGAGCTTCTGGAGCATGCTCAGTTCGGCGCGAACCGCTACGGCACCCCGCGCGCCTGGGTTGAGGCCCAGCAGGCCGCCGGCCATGACGTGATCCTCGAGATCGAGGTCCAGGGTGCCATTCAGGTGCGGCAACGCGCGGAGCAAGCGGTGCTCGTCTTCGTGTTGCCGCCCTCGTTCGAGGAACTGGTTGGGCGCCTGCAAGGGCGCCAGTCCGAGACGCCTGACGCCATCCGTCAGCGTCTCGCCATTGCCCGGGAGGAGCTGACGTTCCTGCCCATGTACGACTATCGGATCGTCAACGACCACCTGGAGGTTGCCATCCGGCAGCTCCAGGCCATCCTGGAGGCAGAGCGTTGTCGCGTCTCGCGCCTCGGGCTTCCCTGACCCCGCGCCGTTACCCGAAGGAAGGACCCCCTATGTCCGGCATGCAAGATAAGGCCCAAGAGCTCCTCAACAACACGGAGAACAAGTACCAGCTGGTGCTGACCGTCGCCCGCCGTGCCAAGACCATCAAGGATGATCCGATGATGGCCTCCACCCCGGAGGCGAGCAAGCCCATCAAGCTCGCGCTGCGCGAGCTGGCGGACCACCTCCGGCAGGAGGAGGAGGCCGCGGCCATCTAGCCGCGGCGCCAGAGGCCCCGCGTGCCCTCGCTGCTTCTCGGCGTCACCGGAGGCATCGCGGCCTACAAGGTCGTGGATCTCGCCTCCTCGCTTCGCAAGCGGGGGTGGGAGGTCCACGTCCTGATGACGGAGGCCGCCACCCGGTTTGTCTCGCCACGCTCCTTCGCCTCGGTCACGCGCCACCCCGTGCACACCTCGATGTGGGAGGAGGCCGAGGGTGGCGGCATCGCGCACATCGAGGCTGGCAAGGGCCTGGACGCCTTCCTCATCGCCCCCGCCACGGCGCACACGCTTGCCCGGTTGGCGGCGGGGCTGGCAGACGACCTGCTGACCTCCACGGCCTTGGCCGTCGAGGCCCCGCTGGTGCTGGCTCCTGCCATGAACCCGCGGATGTGGGCTCATCCGGCCACCCGCAGCAACCTGGCCTTGCTGGAGGCGCGCGGGGCGCGGATCATCCCGCCCGCCGCGGGGGAGATGGCCTGTGGGGACGTGGGTGAAGGCCGCCTTCCCGAACCGGGGGACCTGGTCGCCTGGCTCGAGGCTTTCGTGGCGGGCCGTTCCAGCTTGCTTGGCTTGCGGGTGCTCGTCAGTGCGGGGGGGACGCGAGAGCCGCTTGATCCGGTCCGGTACCTGGGCAACCGATCCAGCGGCCGGATGGGGCACGCCGTCGCGGCCGCCGCCGGGGCCCGCGGGGCGGAGGTGACGTTGGTGACGACGGCCCCCGCGCGGGCTCCCGCCGGCGTTCGGGTGGTGGCTGTCGAGACGGCCCTCGAGATGAAGGCGGCCATCGACGCCCGGTTTGACGACGTGGACGTGGTGGTGATGGCGGCTGCAGTGGCAGACTACCGCCCGGCCGCGCCTCATGCCTCCAAGCGAAAGAAGGACCGGGAGGGTTGGGACCTGCGGCTGGTCCCCAATCCAGACATCCTGGCTGAACTCGGGGCGCGCAAGCAGCACCAGGTGCTGGTCGGGTTCGCGGCCGAAACGGGTGACCCCGTGGTGGCGGCCCGGGACAAGCTGGCGCGCAAAAGGGCTGACCTGGTCGTCGGGAACGACGTCAGCGAACCGGGAGTGGGCTTTGACAGCGACTCGAACCGCGTGGTGGTGATCGGTCCGGAGGGGGTGGTGGCTGACTGGCCGGTGATGCCCAAGGGCGCCATTGGCGAGAAGCTGTGGGACCTGATGCTTGGTCGTGGGCTGGTCGGGCCGGCGACCCGGCTTCCGGGAGTCGGTGAGCTTCATCAGGCAGGAGGCTGACCCCGGAGCCCGGGGTCAGAGCAACTGCAGCCTCTGCATCGACAGCATCGAGACGACGAGCAGCACGCTGGCTAGAACAGGTTCCACAGGTAGCACTCTCCGGTGCCGTCACTCGCTGTGACGGACATCACATGGAAGCACCCCGGGCCGGGCGCGTCAATGAGGCGGATCAGGCCTTCGGCTCCGCCCCTGGTCCAGCCTCGCCCGCCATGGTGGTGGCAATCTCCGCGAGCACGCCCGCCACGCGCTCAAGGCCCTCTCGGGCGGCCTGATCAAAGCCCTCCATGCCAAACAGCGCCTCGTAGTGCCGCTGCGCCTGGGGGTACCTCCGCATCCGCTCCAGCAGTTCAGCGGCGCGCAGGTGCGCCGGCAGGTGGTCCGGATCGTGGTCCAGCGCCCGGAGGGCCGCCTTGAGGGCCTTGTCGTGCTCCCCCAGCCGGGCACAGGCCTCGGAGAGGCTCCAGTGCACGGCCACGTCGTCCGCCCCCAACTCGATGGCCTGCTCGAACTCGACCACAGCCTGCCGGAAGTCCCCGAGGCCCAGCTGAAGCTCTCCCTGCAGCACGTACACCGGTGCGTAATCCCCGTGCAGTTCTTTGACCAGATGTAGCTGGGTCAGCGCCCGTCGGGTGTCGCCTGCCGCGATGCAGACCTGCGCGAGGTGGAACCGGGCGACCACCGCGCAGCGATCCAGGAAGATGGCCCGTTCGAAGGCCTTGGTGGCCTCAGGGAGCCTGCCGGCCTCCTGGTGCACCATCCCCAGCCGGATGTGGGCGTCCGTGTGATCCGGGTCCACCGCGATGGCGCGCTGGAAGAAGCGGATGGCATCTGCAGGCTGACGCGCCCGGAAGGAGACCTCGCCCAGGTCGTAGAACAGGGGGGCGCTTCGGTTCTCCAGGGTCAGGGCCTCGAGGAACCTGCGCCGCGCTGCTTCAAGGTCGTTGGCAGCCAGGTGGATGCGGCCCAGGGCCACAAGGGCTTCGAACTGCTGTGGCTGGGCGGTGACGGCCTCCTCGAGGAGAGGCAGCGCCTCGAGGTGGCGACCCGCCTCGAAGGCGGCCAGCCCATCCTCCAACGGCCGCGCCTCCCGCTCCGGCACGCCCCCGTTGAGCAGCGTCTTCAGGTACTTGTTGATCACGCCGACCTCGCGCTGTCACAATGGCTCTGCCGGCAGTATACCCGCTCCGATGCGGCCGCGCCGTCCCCTCCCGCCCGGACCTCCCTTTCCTTGCCCTCGCCACCACGCCTCGCCATCGTCCACGACGGCCTCGCCACCTCAGGAGGCGGGGGAGGCGCCGAGCGCGTGCTGGAGACGCTGCACCGCCTCTTCCCCGAGGCCCCCGTGTTCACCACGGTCTATGACGCGTCGCGGATGCCCCCCGCCATGCGGGGGTGGGACATCCGGACCAGCTTTCTCCAGCGGCTGCCGGGCGGGCCGGCGCGGTACCAGTGGTACCTGCCGCTGTTCCCCCTGGCGGTTGAGACCCTCGATTTGCGCGGGTTTGACGTTGTGATCAGCTGCAACCACGCCGTGGCGAAGGGGGTGCTGGTTGACAGCCAAGCGTTCCACATGTGCTTATGTTACAGCCCCCTGCGTTATGTCTGGGATATGTATCAGGAGTATCTCGAGGTCGAGACGCTGCCTGGCTGGCAGCGGGCCTTGCTGCCCTCGTTGATGCATTACCTGCGGACCTGGGATGCGCTCTCTGCAGCGCGCGTGGACGAATACGTGGCCATCTCGCACTACGTGCGCCGTCGCATCGAAAAGTACTACCGTCGACCCGCGCGTGTGGTCTACCCGCCCGTGCCCGTGGAGGCGTTCGATGCGGTGCTCAAGTCGGCTGCTCCGCCTGCCGACCATTTTCTTGTGGTGAGCCGGCTGGTTGCCTACAAGCGGATCGACCTCGTGATCGAGGCCTTCAACCGCCTGGGATGGCCGCTGGTCGTCATTGGAGATGGGAAGGAGCGTCACACCCTCGAGGCGCGGGCCTGTGCGAACATTCGCTTCCTGGGGCGCCAACCGGACGAGGTCGTCCGGCGCCACCTTGCCACCTGCAAGGGGTTCGTGTTTCCCGGGATCGAGGACTTCGGCATTGCGCCTGTCGAGGCGATGGCTGCGGGCAGCCCGGTCATCGCCTTGAGCCGGGGAGGGGCGGCGGAGACGGTGCGGGATGGGGAAACCGGGGTACTTTTCAGCGAGCAGTCGGTCGCGGCGCTCATCGCGGCGCTCCACCGGGCTTCCGGGATCAGCTTCGACCGGGCTCGCATCCGACAGCACGCCTTCCAGTTCTCGACGGCGCGCTTCGAGCGGGAGTTCCTGGCCCTGCTGGCCCGTCATGTGGGAGGAGTGCGCCCGGCCGGCGCCCCATCGGAGGAAGGTGCATGTCCGTCCTGACCGTGCCCGAGGGGTTGCTGGAGCCGGGCCTCGGCGCCCTGCCTTCCCCGGAACAGCGCCTGAACGGCAGCCGGTTGCGTCGCCTGATGGACGTCGCGGGGGCGGTGCTTGGGTTGGCGGTGACGGGGTGGCTCTTCGCGCTCGTGGCCTTGCTCATCCGGCTCGACTCGCCGGGGCCCGTCTTCTTCCGACAGCAGCGGCTGGGGCGGGGGGGAGTGCCCTTCACGATTTACAAGTTCAGGACCATGCGGGTCGGGGCCGAGGCGAGCGATGGGTCGCGTCACCCCGAGGGACGGCGGGAGTTGCTTTACAAGGACCTTCACGACCCGCGCCTGACGGCCGTCGGGCGTTGGCTCAGGCGCAACAGCCTCGACGAGCTTCCGCAACTCTTCAACATCCTGCGGGGCGAGATGGCGCTCGTCGGACCGCGCCCCCTGCCCGTGGAGGACACGCGGTACTACGAGGACTGGCAGTGGGGGCGCCTGACGGTGCTGCCCGGGCTGACGGGGCTGTGGCAGGTCAGTGGCCGCTCCCGTCTTTCTTCCGAGGAGATGGTGCGGCTCGACCTGTACTACATCGAGCACTGGTCACCCCTGCTCGACGCCCTCATTATCGCCAAGACCTTCTGGGTTGTGATGACCCGCGACGGGGCATACTGATCGCTGGGTGGGCTGCCTGGGGCGGTGTGGCTGCGACCTCCTGCGGCTGGGGTGAGCGCCGGACATGGATCTGAAGTTTTACCTGGGCATCCTGGCCCGCCGCTGGTGGATGATCGTGCTGTCCGTGATCCTCGTGGTGGGGAGCACCTGGATGCGCGCCTCCAGCCAGCCCTCGACCTACGCGGCGCAGCTGCGGATGCTCTACGAGCCCAACGCCATCGCCAACTCGGTCCTGAACAACGTGGGGATGAGCCTGCCTTCCTGGAACAACCCCGTCAACACGCAGCTGCAGCTGATCCGAACCCGCCCCAACATCGAGACGGTCGTTTCCCGCCTCGGCGTTCCCCCCAGCGAGGTGGCGGCCAGGACGGACGCGGTGCTGGCCGGCCTGTCGGCGGAGGTCGACCGCGACACCGACATCATCATCGTGCGCTTCACCTCTTCTGATCCCGACTACACCGTCAAGGTGGTCAACGAGGTCGGGCGCGTCTTCATCGAACGCAACAAGTCCTTCCACCAGGAGACGGCCCGTCAGACCCGCCTCTTCATCGAACAGCAGCTCGCCAAGACGGAGGTGATGCTCAACGAGGCAGAGGCGGCGCTGCGACGGTTCCGGGAGCAGAACAAGGTGCTCTCGGTCTCCGAGATCGGTGGCAACGCGGCCGGCAAGCTTGCCGCCCTCGACTCCGAGACGCTCGAGCTGCAGCTGCAGCGCACCCTTGTGGAGGCCAAGGCGGCCGATGCCAGGCGTCACCTCGAGGTGACGGACCTCGGGCTCGTCCAGCGGCTGGAAAAGCTCCGGAGCGACCCGGTTCATGTCGCCCTCCAGGCCGAGCTCGCCCGGGCCGAGTCAAACATCGCGGTGCTCCTGTCGCAGTACAAGGAGGACTCCACCGAGGTCCGGGAGGCCCAGGCGCGGCTGGAACGCCTCAAGGGCGCTGCCCGGGAGCGGGTGACCATGGTGGTGGGCCAGGGGCTCGACGAGAAGGACCTCGCCCTCGGGCGTACGGCAACCGAGCAGAAGTATCTGTCGGAGCTGATCACCTCGGAGTCCGAGCTCACGATGCTCGCCGCGCGGGCCAAGGCGCTCGAGGCCTCCAAGGGCTTCTACGAGAGCCGCTTCGCCTCGCTGCCGGCCAAAGAACAGCAGATGACCCAGCTGATGCGCCAGCAGCAGGCCGCCGTCGAGACCTACAACGCCTTCTTGCGGCGGATGCAGGAAGCCCGCATCACGGAGGCCATCTCCGTGGGCAACATGCGGATCATCGAGGAAGCCTCGAAGGCCCACAAGTCGGTCTACCCGCTCGCGAAGCTGATGGGGATGTCGCTGCTGCTCGGCCTCGTGTTTGGCGTGGCGGCCGCCGTGTTCATCGAGTTCCTCGACGACCGAATCCGGCGGCCGGAGGACGCGGAGAGCGTGCTCGACCTTCCGATTCTGGGGATGCTGCCCTGGGTCGAGGGGCGGGAGGCCGCCGCCCGGCGCCTCGTGGTGCTCGAGGACCCCCGCTCCCCGGTCACGGAGTCCTATCGGGCGCTTCAAACCTACACCCGCATGGTCGATCCTGACGTCGAGCACCAATGCGTCCTCATCACCAGCCCTGGCCCCAAGGAGGGCAAGTCCACCGTGCTGGCGAACCTTGCCATCACCTCCGCTCAGCTCGGGCGTCGCACCCTGATCATTGACACGGACCTGCGGGCGCCATCACAGCACATCAACTTCGACCGGCCGAACCTGATGGGTCTCTACGACGTCGTGTACGAAGGGCTGGCGCCGGAGGAGGCCATCCAGCCGACGGATGTGGACCACCTCGACATCCTCTGCACCGGCCCGGTGCCCCCGGATCCCGTTTCGACCCTGCACTCGGACGCCTTCCGCCGACTCGTCGAGCGGCTGCGCCGGGACTACGACGCCATCTTCTTCGACGCGCCGCCCATCAACTTCTTCACCGACGCGGCCGTGCTCGGTCGCCTGGTGGATAGCGTGCTGCTCGTCGTCGACGTGCGCTCCACGACCCGTCAGCACACGCTGACGGCCAAGGACCTGCTGGTGAAGGCTCGCGTGCCCCTGCGGGGCATGGTGGTCAAGAACATGTCCTACAAGATGAGCCGCTACCACAACCGCTACTTCGAGCGCTATTACATGGACCGCTTGAAGCACATCGCGGACGAGTGAACCACGGGGCCTCGCCGCGCGAGGCCCGGCTGCGCGTTGGCTCCTCGGGCCGCGCGGTGCTACCTTCACCCTGCAAGGATGTGGGGCCTGGCAAGGTCCCGACATTCACGCGGGGAGGTGCGACGCCATGGCGCGGTCGGGCTGGTTCTCGCCAGGCTGGTTCGTGGGCGCAGCGGCTGGCGTGCTGGCCGCTCCCAAGCCCGGGAAGGGGACCCGTGAGGCGAGCGCCCAGGGGGGGCACGCGTTGCCACGCCCTGATCGACCGGACCAGGCTGCGGGCCTCCGAGCTGGTGCAGCGGACCCACGACCGGCGCGTGGCGACCGAAAGACCGGTGTGACCGACGACGTGGATGGGGGGCCGGCGACGGCCGTGAGGAGGAAACAAGATGCCAGTCACGCAAGCCGTGTCTGACTGGGGCACGGCGATCTGGGCGGCCCTGGCGGCCGGCCTGGTCAACCTGCTCGGCTTCGTGCCCAACATGCTCGGGGCGCTGGTGATCCTGCTGATGGGGTGGGCCGTCGGCGCGGCGCTTCAGGCCTTGACGGAGCGCGTGCTGGGGGCGGTCCGGTTCGACCGGGCCGTGGCGCAGGCGGGCCTGCGCGATGCGATCACCAAGGCAGGGGTCGAGCTCGAGCCGAGCGGCCTGGTCGCCTCGCTGGTGAAGTGGACCATCTGGCTGGTGGCTTTCATGACGGCGGCCGACACGCTGAGGTTGCCGCAGGTGTCGGCCGGGATTGCCACGCTGGTTGCCTACGTACCCAACGTCCTGGCGGCCATCGCCATTCTGACGGTGGGCCTGTTGTTCGCCACCTTTGTGGGACGTCTCGTGAGAGGGGCGACGGCCAGCGTCTCGCTCCGCACGGGGGAGCTGGTGGCTGACGTTGCCTACTGGGTGGTTGCCGTCTTCGCCGTGCTGGCGGCCATCGGACAGCTCAACATTGCGCCCGCCCTCGTCCAGACCCTCTACACGGCGGTCATCGGGGCGCTCGCCCTGGCGGCGGCCATCGCCTTCGGGCTTGGCCTGAGGGACCAGGCCCGGGCCATCGTGGTGGGCCGGGCGGTGGCAGAGCAACTGCACCCAGGCGACGAGATTGCCCTCGAGGCCCTGCGGGGTCGCATTCAACGGATCGGGGCGCTGACCACCCAGGTCCACACCGCCGAGGGCACCGTGAGCGTGCCGAACCACCTGCTGGTGGATGGCATCCTGCGGCTCGGTGGATCGGCTGTTCGGTTCGCCCCAGCAGGGGGTGGGGGAGGCCCGCAGGGGGCCCCCCCACCGGCTGAGCCCCCGAGCACCTGGCGACCCGAGCGGGCCCAGGACCCTCGGCGGGCTCCGCGGCCACGCCCTGATGGGGAGTAGCCCAGGGGCCTTGCTGCTCCGCGCCCCGGCCGAGCCATCGGTCCGGGGCGCGGAGCCCGCGGTCAGTTCAGGGCCGCGAGGGGCAGGTTGGGCTCGTACGGCCCGTGGTATGCCTGCTCTCCCCCGCGCAGCGTTGCTTCGTGGGTGCCAAGCGCCCCAGCCACCAGGCCTCGCGCCGAGTTCTCCACCGTCAGGACCGGCACGCCCAAGGCCTTGCTGAGCTCGGGGACACGTTTGCCATCCAGCAACAGATCCGTTCCGTCCTTCAGCAGCACCTGCGAGATCACGACGGCGTCGCCCAGGTCCCGGCCAGCCAGGCCCGTGGTGAGGTCATGG
Organism: Candidatus Sericytochromatia bacterium; assembly: GCA_035284865.1. Taxonomy (GTDB): domain Bacteria; phylum Cyanobacteriota; class Sericytochromatia; order S15B-MN24; family JAQBPE01; genus JAYKHL01. Next base: position 37,533 of record JAYKHL010000169.1, read on the forward strand.
TAGGTCAGGAGCCCCGTGACCGTGATTTCAGGGCCCCAGAACGTGCTGACGAGGGGCTGCAGGTCGACGCTAAGCCCCTCGATCGCGTTGAGTTGCTCCGCGAGGGGGCGAAGCAGCCGCTCGGCGGCCTGCCCTGTGACCACCGTGACCCGCCGAGGGCGGGCCACGGCGGCGGGCAGGTGCTTGGCAAGGCGCCGAAACTCGTGGGCCAGCAAGGCCCCCCCGCCGACCCCATCGCCGAGTTGCCAGTAGTCACCATAGTGTGCATGGCCCGGCAGTGGCATGCCAGCCGTGATGTAAAACTCGTCGCCCAGCCTGACCGTCGGGTCGCCCCAGCGCGCCTGGTAGTGGCGCTGCCAGGCCTTGACCTGCTGGATGGTTGCCCGCGCGAGCTCGGGGGTGACGCTGGACAGCTGGGGCAGGTACTTGCGGAACTGGGTCAGGCCCACCGGCACGATCGCCACGGACAGCAGGTTGGGCTTGAAGGCCTCGAGATCCCGCAACGTGCGGTCCAGCTCAGGGCCGTCATTGAACCCGGGGCAGAACACGATCTGCGCGTGGAAGTCGATGCCACGCCGTGCCAGCCTGCGCAGCTGGGCCTTGATCTCACCCCCTCGCGGATGCTTGATCATCTCGGCGCGCAGGGCAGGGTGGGTGGTGTGCACCGAGACGTTGAGGGGGCTGAGGCGGTCCTGGTAGATGCGCTTCCAGTCCTGCGGCTTGAGGTTCGTCAGCGTGACGAAGTTCCCCTGCAGGAAGCTGAGGCGGTAGTCGTCATCCATGATATACAGCGAGTGCCGCAGGCCACGCGCCATCTGATGGATGAAGCAGAACGAGCACTTGTTGTGGCACTCGATGATGTTGTCGAAGACCGCAAGCTCGAAGTGGATGCCCAGATCCTCGTCGATCTCCTTCTCGACCTCGCAGGTGAACAACTCTTCGCCCCGCCGCAGGCGCAGGTGCACCCAGGGCTCTGCGATCTCGTAGCGGTAGTCGATGATGTCTCGCAGTGTGCGGCCGTTCACCGCAAGCAGGCGATCTCCAGCACGGATGTCGAGCCGGGCAGCGAGGCTGCCCGGCTCGACCGAAGAGACGACGCCGCCTTGCGGCTTATTCCTCGTCCGACGACCCATCGAGATCCTGGTCGTACCCACCCGCCGTGATGTCCTGGGCGATGTCGCGCAGGCTCAACGAGATGCGGCGGTCCTCGGGCCGGAACCGCTTGATGACGGCGCGGACTTCCTGGCCGACGGCCACCACGTCTTCCGGCTTGACCTGCCGGTCGGACATCTCGGCGGTGGGCAGCAACGCTTCCACGCCGGGTTCGATCTCGACGAAGGCGCCGAAGGAGGCCAGCTTGGTCACCCGGCCATCGATCACCTCACCCTCGCGGAAGCGCTCAGCCAGCGTGGTCCAGGGGTCAGGCTGGAGTTGCTTGAGGGACAGCGAGATCTTGTGGCTTTCCCGATCGACCTTGAGCACCTTCAGCGTCAGGTCATCGCCGATCTTGAGGACGTCCGAGGGATGCTGGATACGCTGCCAGGAGATCTCGGAGATCGGGAGGAGACCGTCGATTCCGCCAAGATCGATGAACGCGCCAAAGTCCGCAATCCGGACCACCTTGCCCTCGACGATCTGGCCGACGTCCAGGGAGGCGAGCGTCTCGGACCGCTGCTTGCCCTTTTCCGCGGCGATGGCCTGCCGGTGGAACAGGATCAGCTTGTTCCGTCGCTGGTCCACCTCGATGATCTTGAGGGGCAGCTCCTGCCCGATGAGCTCCTCGTGGGGGCCCTTGGTGCGAAGCTGAGAGGCCGGCACAAAGCCGCGCAGCTTGTAGCAGTCGACGATCACACCGCCCTTGACCACGTCCTTCACGGGCGCGTTGATGGTCGCCTCGGTTTCGTGGTCCTTGACCGCCTGGATCCAGCCGCGGGCCTGGTCCACCCGCTTCTTCGAGAGGGTCAGCTGACCGTCTTCG